>LJUP01000241.1 GCA_001303955.1 Bacteroides sp. SM23_62
AGGGCAGAGTTAAAATGCCAGCCGTAGACGTATACTGGTATGATGGAGGATTGCTTCCGGACCGGCCCGGGGACCTTAAAGATGGAGAGAGCCTGCTGTTCGATCAGATGGGTGGCTGCCTGTTTGTTGGAACAAAAGACAGCTTGCTTTGCGGTACCGGCGGTTTCCACGCCAGGCTGCTTTCCGGACAGGTGCCCGATGTTGAACCCTATCTTCGCCGGATTCCCGGGGCTGTCGGATATGTGGACGGTCCGCACGAACAGGATTGGATCAGGGCCTGCAAGGAATCCCCTGAAAACAGGCTTGAAGGCAATGCAAACTTCGCCTATGCCGGTCCTTTTAATGAAATGGTATTGCTGGGTGTGCTGGCCATCCGGCTCCAGGGCCTGAACAAGACCCTGAAATGGGATGCGGAAGCTATGCAGTTCACCAATATTTCGGCCAATGAAGAGTTAAAGGTGGTGACTTCCGATGAGTTCAGGGTAATTGATGGACATCCTTATTTTAACACGGAATATACGTCCCTGAATGCCCTTGAAACGGCAAAGGAGTATATCAGGCACTCCTGCCGGGAAGGGTGGGCATTGCCGGATATGCCTTAAACATGTGACAGTCCCTTAATATGGTTCTTCCAGAAGATTTGCCTGGATTACATGCCGCTGCTCCGTATTGATGAGTAATGTTTTAATTTCAAATCCCTTTAATTCAATCTTCTCATCAAGGTTTAAAGCAGGGATCACGAGCCTGGTACTCCGGTCATAACCCGTGGGCTCAAAGAGCCGGACAACAAGGTCGTTCCCCTTCTGTGATTGTTTTACCGCAGTAACCTGGACAACATCATCGGTCAATTGCATCAGCATACCTGCAGGCTTATCCTGACCGGAGGGATAGAAGGATACAGCCATGGGTTCTTCATTAAAAACCAATGCTTCCCTGTCAACATGGGAAAGACCTTCAGCAGCCTCACCGGCACTGATCCGGAAACGAAAAAGCCTTTCTCCCTGGTCAATCCTCGGAGAAAACCTGTCCTGGGGGACAAAATCGCTTTTCCCATCTGTCAGGGCGGAATATGCCGGTGACCTGACCAGCGACAGCCTCAGCTCATTATCCTTGAAATCACAGGCATAGGTTCCGTTATTCAACACACATAAAGCCTTGCCATCCACCGAAACCACGGCCACCCATTTCTGCGCTGCAGATTCCGTGCCGTCCATCGGGAGCTTTTGGACACCATAGGCAACCTGTCCGAGAACCTTTTCTGTTTCCTCGTGGACCGGCAGGGACAATTTCAGCATATGATCCTTTTCATTCCAGAATACACGGGTTTCCACATCCATCCAGGTCCCCTGTTTTGGCAGGTAATACCTCTGGACCAGATAGGAATCATTATATCCGAAGGTCGCTTCAACAACGGTACGGACATCCCCGTCCTCGATAATGCGAACAGGAACAATGCTTTTTGCACTGATGCCCGATATTTCTGCACTTTTTTCAGGGGACAGCAGGGAAAAAGTGCCGGCTACATCTCTGAATTCGGTATATCTCATGCCCCAGGGATCGGGATTATGAGAAATGACAATGGGTTGAAATGCACCGGATTTGATCATGTCTTCACCAACCACCTCAAATACATCGATCAAGCCGGTTTGTTTATTGATCTCTACCCTCAGTTCATCGGTTTTAAAATGAATATAATCCCCTGTCTCCTGAATGGCGGAACGGGGTTTTGCCGGTAAAAATTCAACCCGGCAATCAAAACGGTTCATTTGATAGGGGGCCAGGACGGCCCTGAAAATGACGCGCTTCCGCCAGTCTACATGAAGATTGCTTTTCTCATGCTCCACCTGGGCCGGTATTTCCTGCCCATCCTGGAAAACATGAATATTCCCGAATGTTCCATCCGGGTTAAAATCGTGGAGATTAAGCTCACATTCCAAAACATCTTCCACAGGGAAAGGATGAGGGTTGTAGACCAGGATCGGGATCTCACCATTTCCAGCCACCTCCTCCCCCTGTGCAAATGCATAAAAAGCCCTTGTTTTAATCCTCGAGAGAATCTCCAGCCCGTAATCCATCAGCCTTAAAGATGTCTCTTCAACCGGCTGGATGGATGAGCCCGGCAGGATATCATGAAATTCACTGGCGGCAAGCGTTTCCATTGCCTCATCCAGTGCTGAAGCCGGATACTCGATGAGTCCATGCACCCAGGCCGAGGTCACCATTTTTTCAGTGGCAAACAGCTCATTCTCCAATTCCCGGTGCTTCTGCTTTATCCTGATCTGCGATGTATAACAACCGGGGAAGACCGGGTTAATATCATCCTCATGGACCGGTAACCCATCCTTCTTTTTCTTTATTTCTGCAAAGTAGTTTTCCGGTGTAGAATGTATCAAATCGGTATTTTTCTCCTTCTCCATTAAAGCGCTGATCTCCTGAAGATCTGTCCTGGAAGGCCCTCCGCCATGGTTTCCGACACCCCACAGTATAAGAAGCGGATTGTCAGCCGGATGTTCCTGCATAACATTCCTGATCTTTTTTTCAGCCTTTCCCAGTGGAGAATTATAATGTGTCATCGATTTCAGTCCGATGATCTCTGAACCATCAAAACCTCTCCAGATAAAATTTGAACTCACCTTTTGATAACCTGATGGCCTGCAGAATACATAACTGTCATACCCCGTCTTTGCCATGATCTGGACCAGTCCCCTGCTGTGCCCGAACGGATCGAAATTAATGGCAGTGGATGGCCTTGCCTTGAATTTATCCTCAAAATAATTCCTTCCCAGGAGTATTTGCCGTACAAAGGATTCTCCGGAAGGCATGTTGCAATCGGGCTGCAGGTACCATCCCCCCATGATATGCCATTTACCCTGTGATACTAAGTCCTGTATCCGTTTAAAAAGGGCCGGCTCATACTCCTCAACCCACTGATAAAGGATGGCTTCATTGTGGTTAAAAACAAAACCATCAAACTCCTCGCACAGGTCGGCCGCCACCCGGAAAGTACTGATGGCTGTGGCAGCACCTTCTTCCCACTCCCAAAGCCAGACAGGATCAATATGGGCATTGCAGACCAGATGAACTTTCCGGGTCGCTTCATCCTTGACTGCCTGCCCTGTCATAGTAGTTATTGCAAACAATGCCATCAGCATAAAGGAACCATACTTTTTCATAATGTTGCGCTATGATCATCATCCGGATTTAAGAATGCGTCTGATCCATCTTTATCAAACCTTGAAATGCCTGCCTTTTTAATCGCATTATCATCCACCTTTTTCAAGGGGGTATATCGCGGATGATGCGATTCCTTGTAAGGATCATTGCTTTTTGCATTATAGCAGCACACCATTGACCACCTGGGATTTTCGGACTGATTATGATCGGAACGGTGCAGCAGGTTGGGATACAATACCCCATTCTGATACCAGTATCCGTAATCCTGATGCCACACCCACACACCCCCTATCCTGGCATCTTTCAGGATCATTTTGGAGTGATAGTGGTAGACTTCGTCATCGAGGATTTGTGCTGCCCTGTTTACCATACGTCCGCAACGGGCAAACATCCCATAGATATTGTTTCCAGGATGGTTCCAGAGCGACAGGTGTTCCGTTCCGCCTTCCCCGTCTTTTCGCCCGTAGGATTGTTTACCGAGGGTGCGGTCTGCAGTGGCGGACTTATGAAGCAGTTCAATCTCTTCCTTGTCGAAAAGATTTTTCAGAAGGTAATAACCATCCTGATGGTACTGTTTCAATTGTTCGTCAGAGAAAGTGTTCATATTTATGGCTTTTAATATGAGGCAAATCCTGAAAGGGTAACCAACATCAGGCTGAATGCTGTGCAACAACCTGGCAGGTTGCCAGCCCATAAAGTTAGTTTATTTACTTCCAACTAACATCTTAAAAAATTTTGTATTTTATGGTTCACATCATTAAAAATATATGAAAATGCAACGATCCATCATGATTGCGATCGCCGGAATGGCTGCTACCTTCTTTGGCTGCAGGCAGGCTGAACCGGTAAAAGATTTCGAAAAATTTCAGTACGATTACAGCATTGAACAGCTTCACGGGGAATTTTCTGAAAATATGATGGCCAAGGCAAGGAATGATTTAAACGAACTCAATGAGGCGAACAGAACCGGGAAATTCAGGGGTACACTTGAATCGATTGATACCCATGAAACCCCCGATTGGTACCTCGATGCAAAGCTATGCATATTTTATGACTGGGGTCCCTATTCCATTGCGGGCTATGGAGAAAAAGGCTGGAGCAGGGCCAGGTACCCGGACTGGTATCTGGCACGCATGTACCATGAATATCAGGATGATCACCGGTTGGCCTGGGGTGAAGATTTTCAGCGGGATGATTTTTTGCCGCTGTTTACGGCGGAAAATTTTAATGCCAGGGAAATCGTGGATCTTGTCAAAATGAGCGGCGCCAGATATATCGTTCCTTTCAACAAGCACCATGACGGCTTTTGCCTGTGGGATTCAAAATATACCCGGCGGGATGCAGTCGATATGTTCCCCGGAAGGGACCTTACCGCGGAGCTGGTTGAAGAATGCGAAAAGGCAGGGATTTATCATGGTTTTTATTTTTCGGTCGAGGAGTATGAATATCCCATGATAGACGAGGAAGATGAGCTGTATATCCGTTACTGGTCCAGCAGTTTGGCCCCTGACAATGCAGGGGTGGTCGACGAAGCAGGTGAAATAAGGGGCGCATTTTCAGGTGAATTGCACAACCGGATGCTGTCCGGGAAAATCCCGGTAAGGGATTTTATAGATGAATACATCGTTCCCCAGGCAAAGGATTTTATTGACAGATATGACCCGGATATCCTGTGGTTTGACGGGGAATGGCACCGGCCGGCAACCTATTACAAGACACCTGATATCGTGGCCTATTTTTATAACAGGGCAGCAGGAAGAAAAGAGGTTGTGTCCAATGACAGGCTGGGGATCGGCACCCGGGAAGCACACGGGGATTTCTATACAAGCGAAACCGACGAAGTGGTAGAGAGAATGGATGATCCATGGGAGGAGAACCGATCCATGTCTGAATCGTATGGATACAACCATACAGATTCACTTGAGAATTATCTCTCAGCCGATGAACTCATTCAAATGCTCGTAAGGATCGTGGCCAAGGGAGGAAACCTCAACCTGATGGTAAACCCGGACGGTACAGGGAAAATACCACAAATACAGGTTGATCTTCTAAGGGAACTGGGCAGCTGGCTTGAGATAAACGGAGAAGCCATCTATGGTACAAGGCCCTATGAAAAAATATGTGACAACACCCAGCTCGGCCAGCCTGTATGGTATACCATGAGCAAGGATAGTGCTTATGCCTATGCCATTGTATTTGACTGGCCCAGGAGTGAAACATTTATCTGCAGTGGCGTTAACATTGTCTGGGAAACGGAAGTTTACCTGCTCGGTTATGACAAACCACTCCAGTGGGTGGATACCGGAAGGAAGTCATGGGGAATGTCTGCAAGGATACCGGAAGAAATGATAGGAAATCCTGAAGCAAGGCCCTGCAAGCATGCGTGGGTCCTGAAATTTGAATATGATAAAAGGAATGAATTCGGTAATTAGCACATGAATTCGGCAGATCATCCCTTCAGTCTGGCATTTTTCCAGTTCACGCGCAAATTATCAAGTTTTTCACCCAGGATCTCAATAGACGCTTCACGTACTTCTCCCAGTCCCATGTGAAAACCCATGGAAAGTTGTTTGATACTGTTCACATCGTGGTTCATGATACGTGCAGCCGTGGCATCTGCAGCCATGATATCCTTGCTGGCCAAAACGGCCCAGGTACCCAGGCGGTCTTTCATATTCAGGGTAGTGCCGCCGTTGCTCCTGGTCGGACCATCTCCTTCAATACCAATGGAAAAATCAATAACCGAGAGGTCTGTTCGGATACTTTTTTCGATATCCAGGTAGACCTGTGCGATTGTCTCGGGACTGCTGTGATCGAATGTACCCCGGTTCCACCAGGTATTGTCCACCAGCTGTGCATAACGCGACAGGGGAGTAATGCCAATGTAATTTTTGGAAGCCAGGGTGAGCTGTGCCCATGAGTGGGTCTTGGCCACAGGGATGGAAATTACCTTGTCAGCATTGGCGACGAGGCTGGATATGGCAATCTTATTCAGTGGGGTATCGGATGGGATATCTATCCAGGATGGGGAATCGGCCTCCAGGCATGCCAGGCTTATTCGGCCGCTATACTTTGAACTGAGGCGCAGTGACTCCCTGACAAGATCCCTGCTCCCATCAAGGGTAACGGCATGGTTCCAGTCGAATGAAGACAGGTGTGAACCCTCACCCACAATCACCTCCCCGGCACCAGCCTTCAGGCATTCCTCTGCAACAGCCAGGATGATCTCTGGTTTGGTGCATTCACCTGCATGAAAACAGTTGTTGCTATTGGCCCAGGGGATGGTCACAAAATTGGGTTTTATGAAGACGGTATCACCCTTGTCCACGATGGTGTGCATGCCTCCCAATGCATCTATGGCATCCCGGGGCATGGCATCCAGGTTGTCTCCGGTTACGGCGGCTGCCTGTGCAGTGATCCCTTCGGAAGGCGGCAGTCCGGATTCATTTTTCCTGCATCCGGCCAGGTACCCGGGAATCCCCAGCGCCATGGCCGTGCCGAGAGAGGTTTTACAGAATCTGCGCCGATTCATTTTACGGGTGCTCATTTTGGTGGTATGTTTGTGCCTAAATTATATATTTCCTGTATGTCCTTAAGCTTCTGCTGAAAGTCGAATTCAAGATCTGTCAATTCCCCGGTTTTCACATTAAACACCCAACCATGCACCTTAGGAATACCATTACTCAAGTATGCTTTCTGGACTGCGGCCGTTTTCAATACATTAATGCACTGCTCCTCAACATTCAATTCTACCAGTCGTATGTATCGCTGATCCTCTTCCTGGATAGCATCCAATTCTTCTTTATGAAGGCGGTACACATCCCTGATATTTCTCAGCCAGGGGTTCAGTATCCCCATATCCCGGGATTGCATGGCAGCCTTTACCCCACCGCAGAAGTAATGACCACAGACCACTATGTGTTTTACCTGCAAATAATCAACCGCATAATTAATGACACTCATCACATTGAGGTCGGTATTGCTGATAAGATTGGCAATATTGCGATGGACAAAGACTTCTCCCGGCTGCAGACCCATCAAATCTTCAGCCGTTACCCGGCTATCGCTGCACCCGATGTATAAAAAGTCAGGGTTTTGTCCCATGGACAGTTTTTCAAAGAATTGTGCATCGGTGGATTTTTTTGCCTCAATCCACCTTTTGTTATTCTCAAAAATTTGTTCATATGTTGTCATGGTATTAATATACTAAATATTTGGATCAACCATCCAGGGTAATTTTGACTATATTTCCAGATCATTGAGATCAGTACAAATCATGGCCGAAGGTCGTTTTACAAATCCGGTTACAGCAACCCTTGCCGGGGTTAAGGACTTTTTTGCACGGCAGGAACTGGCCTCGAAGTTGTCAGACGAGGACCGGGCAGATGGTTTAACCATACTCATTACAGGGGCCAATTCGGGACTCGGTTTCGCACTTGCTGTGGCATTTGCGAAACGCGGCGGAAAGGTGATCATGGCCGGCCGCAGCAAGATCCCCGAGGCGGGGGAACGGGTTAAAAAAAAGGCTGCTTCGGAAAAGGTTGAGATGCGCTATCTCGACCTGTGTAACATCGGATCTGTTCATAAGTTTGTCCAGTCACTGGTTCGCGATGGGATCATGATTGATATTTGTATCCTGAATGCGGCAACGGCCCTGCCCGGTTCCAGAATGACCGGTGCGGGGCAGGATGAAATGTTCCAGGTCAATTATTTATCCAATGTCCTATTGACCCAGTTGTTATTGAAGAAGTCTTTATTAAAATTGCAGGATTCCGCAGATCATTCCGAAATACTTTTTATCTCGAGTGATTCACACCAGGGGGCAAGCTATATTGATTATGATGAGTTCGGACAATATTTTGACTACGGCGTGTCGAAGGCAATATCCAACTACAGTTACTTTAAATTGCTCCTGAATACCTATGCCACGGAGTTGTCAAGAAGGATCAACCATCTCTCGGTAAAACTGGGTGTAAACCTGATCTGCCCCGGACCGGTTCATTCCAATATTGTGAAAGAGGCCCCATGGTTGCTGAGAATGATCCTGAAGGGGATTTTCTGGATGGTATTCAAATCCCCGGCCAAAGCTGCCCGCCCGGTTGTGTACATGGCCCTTTCGCCTGATTATGCCGGGACAACCAATGAATACCTGCATATGTTTAACCCCAAGAAAATGGACCCCAAGGTTTATGAGTCACAGGAGGGAAAGAAATTGTGGTCCCGGTCTATGGAATTGCTGAAAAAGATAGATCCGGAGTACGAGGCTTATCTTGGGTAGACATAACCGTATATAATTGGATCTGTACTTCATAAAAGATACTTTTGCAATGTGTCTGGCATGCCTTCATCGCTGATCGGGGCCATGGGACGGATTGGCGGATTGCAGGTCCTTGGCAAGACCTCTTCAAATATCTGCAAGGGCGTTGATATGTCAGGCATTAAGCACATTTTCTGAAGAAAAACAGCTAAGGATCGCCGGTTATAAACAGTAATGAAACCAGATCCTGACTCTCCATTACCAGGTCACTAAAAAGATTGCAGATGAAGTGAAAGTTCAGTTTACTCCTGAGGAAGAATGCTATCTTGCCAGATCCAGAACAGTTGAAAGGGAGGCCCCTATGATGCCTGCTTAAGAAGTTATGCCCATTGGGATGATCTCAGTGAGGAGTCATTGAATAAAACCATTAAGCTGAATCATTGTATGACAATCCCCGGTTTCTTGCCCTACTTGAGAAAATGAACCTTCCCCTGAAAATAGAGTAAGCAGG
>LJUP01000242.1 GCA_001303955.1 Bacteroides sp. SM23_62
ATCCCCTTCGATGGAGATACCAGTTTCTATGACTGGAACAATGTAAAGGTGATGCTCGAGGATTCCGTGCTCAGCATGCTCGTAAACGGAGAGGTGTACCATGCCATAGGCCTGGATACGGTCACCATGATTGAATACTATACCGGCAATGTGCTGGATACCATAGATACGATCCCGGCAGCTGTCCTGGACCTGCTCTTTACGGCGGGACAAATTGGTATAGGATCATCGAACGACCGGGTATATTTTGACAACGTTGATGCAGGCTGGGTCACCGTTGAAGGAGAATTCAGCGACATTGAATTCCTGGGTGATGCAGCTAACTATACGGAAGTCAATCCATGGCTGTGGGGTGTTCTCGAAGAGGATGGCGATACCCGGTACGGGATTACGGCACCCAAGGAATCCGGAGGGAACCGCACGAGTATCCTGAATGACAATCTTTATGACCATGACTGGTACATTGAAGCAGATGCCAAGTTATTCAAGCGGGCAACCGGTGCACCGGATCAATCCCTGTTTGAGGATGCTGTGCTGTTCTTCTCCTATCTGGATGAGGATAACTGGGCTGAGGCCATGTACTTCAATCATCCGGGCATAGGCGTAGAAGGTGATCCTCAGGGACAGGGTGATGCATTTGGTATTTCCGGGATACGGTTCGTCTATGAAGGACAGGCCTACCGGTTGGATAAAACGGATGATCCGGGTGATCCGGTCGAAGAAATACCTCCGGAAAGGTGTATTCCTTTCGTAGATGACAACAGTTTCAATGACTGGAATACGATCCGGCTGGAACGCGAGGGTACCGTCCTGACGATGCTGGTCAACGGAGAAGAATACTGGGCACTTGATGTGGATACCTTGACGGTAGCCCAGATCTACGGTGGAGCCTATGCAAGCTGGCAGTTCAGCCACTGGGAAACCGTTCCACAGGGAGCCAAGGACATGCTGCTGGGGGCTGGACAGATCGGTGTGGGTTCTTCCAATGACAAGGTGTATTTCGACAATGTTGATGCCGGATATTTAACCGTGGAAGGTGTGTTCAGCGATGTTGAATTCCTCGGTGATGCGGCCAATTATACGGAAGTCAATCCATGGCTATGGGGCGTTATCGAGGAAGACGGTGACACCAGGTACGGGATTACGGCGGCCAAAGAAGCCGGCGGAAACCGGATGAGTATCCTGAATGACAACGTGTATGACGATGACTGGTTCATTGATGCCGACGTGAAGCTGTTCAAGCGGGCCACCGGTACCGAGAACCAGACATTGTTCGAAGATGCCAACTTCTTCTTCTGTTACCAGGATATGCAGAACTGGGCAACTGCCATGTACTTCAATCATCCGGGGATAGGCGTGGAAGGTGATCCCAGAGGACAGGGTGATGCATATGGTATTTCCGGTATCCGGTTTACCTATCAGGGTCAGGCCTACCGTCTTGACAAAACCGATGATCCGGGTGATCCGGTCGAAGAAATACCTCCGGAAAGATGTATCCCCTATGTGGATGACAACAGCTTCAATGACTGGAACAACATCCGGCTGGTACGCGAGGGTACCATTTTCAGGATGATCGTTAACGGAGAAGAATACTGGGCACTCGATATCGATACCTTGACCGTAGCCCAGATCTATGGCGGAGATGTGGCAAGCTGGCAGTTCAGCCACTGGGAAACAGTTCCCCAGGGAGCCAAGGATATGCTGCTGGGTGCCGGGCAAATAGGTATCGGTTCATCCAATGACAAGGTATACTTTGACAACGTTGACGCCGGTCTTTACACTTCTGTTGAGGAGCATGGTGATCCCCGCATGTCAAGTGTATTGATATATCCTAATCCCGCAAGCGACAGGTTTACCATTGCAGATATCGATCACGTGCGGAAGATCGAGATGTATAACCTGAGCGGACAGCGGGTGATGGAAATGACCACACACGGTGAAAGCTCCATTACAATCAATACCAATCAGTTCAGGAGTGGTATGTATTTCATACAGTTACGTTCAGATAAAGGAAATGTAGCTGTAGGGAAGATAATGATTGAGTGATCTGGGAGAAAAGTCCCACAGGCCTGGTCCTGTGGGACTTACCTTATTGATAGATTATTGACTCAGTTAGGTAACAGGTCTGCGTTGTATACATCTTACTACCTCCTAAGGCAGATGTATATTTAAAGGGAGCCTTCATGCGTGAAGGCTCCTATTACTAATAATTAAGACGGTAAATCTTTGTTTTTTAAATCGAAATGATTTATCGATGCAGCGCATAATATGTCCACACGTCAATGAAAATCATACGGAAAGTAATAATATCCCTTCTCATTCTGCTGGTTTGCTTTTCCCTGTACCCGCAGGAATCAAATGTCCAATGGAACAGTGAGGGCAAGGATTTCAATCGTTTAAAACATACCTGGAGAGCAAAGTGGATTACCCATCCTGTAGAGTCTACCCTTGATTATGGCGTGTTTCTGTTGCGCCGTACTTTCCGGCTAGATGTAAAACCTGAGAAGTATATCATCTATGTTTCCGCCGACAACAGGTACCGTCTGTATGTAAATGGCAGGTATGTGTGTGCCGGCCCCGCCCGGGGATATCCATTGCACTGGCGGTACGAGACCCTTGATATAGCACCCTATTTACATAAAGGGGATAACATAGTTGCCGCGGAGGTGGTTAATTTCGGGGAATATCGCCACGGGGAACAGCACACCGTTCAAACCGCTTTCATACTCCAGAGCGATTCCACGAACAGGGTCATCATTAATACGGGTGATACTCACTGGAAGATTACAAAGAATCTTGCCTATCAATTTATACCCATTACCAGTGAAACCGTCGGAGGGTATTATGCTGCAGGTCCCTGTGACCGGATCGATGCCTCCCTGTACCCATGGGGATGGGAAGAAACAGGTTTTGATGACCATGACTGGCTGACACCAAAAGCGGCCCGGACGGAGGCTGCCGTAGGAAGAGATTTCCTGTACGGAAGTACCTGGTTCCTGGTCCCGCGCAACATTCCCCTGATGGAAGAAAAACCGGTCCGCATCCCCAAAGTGATCAGGAGTGAGGGTATGTCTGCCCACGACGGGTTCCTCACCGGAAAAAAAGAACTAACGGTTCCTCCGTATACCAAAGCCTCCATCATGGTCGACCAGACCTGGCTTACCATGGGTTTTCCCCAACTCATCACCGGTGGCGGAAAGGGGAGTAAAATAAAAATCACCTATGCAGAATCCCTGTTTAAAACAGCGGACACAGATAAGCCGGGTGCCGGCGATCATTTTAACGCAGGTTTGGAGAAAGGGAACAGGAACGAAACCCAGGGAAAATTCATCATGGGCTATTATGATTTGATTTATCCGGACGGAGGTACCAACCGGCTTTTTAGAACCCTGTGGTACAGAACATACAGGTTCATACAACTGGACATAGAAACAGCAGATGAGGCGCTGGACCTGAAGGATTTTCATGGAATTTTCTGGGCTTATCCGTTCGAGGAGAACGGATCTTTTTCCTCAGATGATCCCCTGCTTTCAAAGATCTGGGAGGTGGCCTGGAGGACACAGCGGCTCAACAGCACCGAAACCTATGCGGATTGTCCCTATTATGAACAACTGCAATACATCGGGGATACCCGTATCCAGGCATTGATTACCTATTATGTTTCCGGTGATGACAGGCTGGCACGCAATGCGATAGAGCAATTTGACCATTCGCGCATCCCGGAAGGATTGACATTAAGCCGTTATCCTTCTTATATATACCAGGTTATTCCAACCTATTCCCTGTTGTGGATAGCCATGATCTACGATTATTACATGTACAGGAATGATCTGGATTTTGTAGGCAAATTCCAGCCTGGCATGGTTTCTGTCCTGGAATGGTTCGAAAAAAAAATTGACGATAATGGCTTGCTGGGCAACCTGGAATGGTGGAATTTTACGGACTGGGCCCCGGAATATAACAATGGGGTTCCGCCCGGCGCCGAATACGGACACAGTGCATCCATCAGCCTGCAATACGTATATGCCTTGAAATTTGCCGGGGAATTATTCAATGCCCTGGGTAATGAACGATTGGCCGTAAAATGTGATCAGATGGCAAGCGACATGATCCAGGCAGTCTATACTCATTGCTATGATGCATCGAGGGGCATGTTTGCGGAAACCCCTGAAAAAAAAGTCTTTTCACAACATACTAACATCTTTGCCATACTGACCGATGCCCTGGCGAAAAATGATCAAAAGGACCTTATGAAAAAGATACTGGAACAGGAGGACCTGATACAATCTACCGTGTATTTCCGGTTTTACCTTTTCAGGGCATTACAGAAAACCGGGATGGGGGATGAATACCTGGACCAGATCGAACCATGGAAAATCATGCTGGATCTCGGGCTCACAACCTTTGCCGAAAGAGAATTCGACATGCGCTCCGATTGCCATGCCTGGAGTGCCAGTCCCTGTTTCGACCTGTTGCACACAGTAGCGGGGATATATCCGGCAGAACCTGGCTTCAAATCCGTGGTGATAGAACCAAATCCGGGAAAATTGAATCACATAAGGGCCGTAATGCCCCATCCGGCAGGGGACATAAGTCTGGATTTAACAAGGAAGGGAAAAACAGGTATATCAGGATCGGTTGATCTGCCTGATAACCTGACAGGCGTGTTTATCTGGAATGAAAACAAAATTAGACTGACAGGAGGACGGCAGAAAATCCTGTTCACTCAGGATCCTTAAGATTGAATTAAACGAACAAAACAAGATCATTCATGTTGAAAATTCAGAACATAAGACATATAGTACTTGCTTTAATAGTATTTGTTTTTTGCACTAACCTGAAATCCCAGGAACTGATACTCATTGATACAAGCAATGTGGTTATAGAAAATGGTTCTTTTGGCCGCTTATACCTGAATCAATGTAACAATATCACAATCAGGAATTGTTCTTTTATCCACGATAAGGATAATGTGGTTCAGATTTATTCTTCCGATAGTATTTTAATTGACAGTTGTGACATTAATGGTTTGGGAGAAGCCTGTTCAGGGATCGGTCTGACATCTAATAGTTCTTATGTAGTGATCAGCAATTGTGACATTCATAATATTGCGGACGACGGGATTGAAATGGGCTCATGCAATCATATCAGTTTTATCGGGAACAAGATCCATCACCTGCTCGGAAAAGGGACAGACGGACAAATACAGGGACCTTGTTTCAATGGCCATAGTGACGGATTTGAAATCTCCTATTCCTCAGATGTACTGATAGAAGGGAATTTGCTTTACGATATAAAGTCAACCTCATGTTTAATATTGGGCAACTGGGGAGGATTGGTAAAAAACCTTACTTTGAAAAACAACATTTTCTATTCCCCTGCAACCGGGTTTGTTTTATATATCCATTATGCGGATGGTGTTAAATTATATAACAACGTGTTCTGGAAAAGCGTGTATGGTGGCCTGGCACTGGGTAAAGATGTAACAAACCTTTATGCATATAATAATATAATCCAGAGTATAAATTTGAACCATGCAGGTATCGATTATGATCCGGGAAACCATCATTTCGATTACAACATCATAGCCCAGAAAAACCAGGGCATGCCTTTGCAGGAGCATGATATTTTTGTTAGTGATCCCGGATTTACCGGTATCCCCGCCATTGACAATCCGCAAACTTTCACCGAAGTTACTGCCGATTTATTTGAACTCCTGCCATTTAGTCCGGCAATTGATGCCGCTTATGTTGATGAAAACACTCCGCTAACCGATTTCTATGACAGTTCACGTATCGATTATGCTGATGTGGATAATTCTGGTGCAGGAAATGAATCATTTTACGATATGGGTGCCATTGAATTTTCAGGCCCTACCGGTCAAATGGTACTGAAACCGGTCATATCCCCCCAGCCAGGCAGTTATGATCAGGCAATACTGGTAGAAATATCCTCAGCAACTGAAGGAGCCGAGGTTTACTATACACTTGATGGCAGTTTTCCTGACTCTTCCTCAACTCATTACCAAGATCCATTTGCATTATTATGCAATACCACTATTACGGCCCGGGCATTCAAGGATGGTTTGTATGACAGTCCGGTTTTATGGGCCGAGTATACCTTCACAAAAGACCTGGTTCCTCCTTATGTAAAAGGAATTATTGTAGAAGATGATCACACACTTCGGGTAATATACAGCGAACCTGTTGAACAAATTTCTGCCACTGACCTGGCAAACTACACCATAGATGGCATTACCATTTTGTCGGCCCATCTGGAATCAGATTCATCCACAGTTATCTTAAACCTTTCAACCCTTATCAGTGACCATGAATACAATATTCAGATTTCCAATATAAAAGACAGGGCTGAAACACCACTTACAATGGAAGATGTTTCCATTGATTTTGTTTATTCATTAACCATATATGATGATTTTGAAGATGGAGGTAAGTTGAACTGGACCCCGAAAACTCCTTCACGCTGGAGCTTGGAAAAGGATGGTACCAGGTCTACATACCATTTAAATACAACAGATTACAGCCAAAATGGAGATATGCCCGGTGAATATTCTCTTTTATCCGGTTTTGAATTTAAGGACTTTGTCATGGAAGTAACTGTCAGGCAACCTGAATATTATGAAAGCTCAAATGCATTTGCAGATTATGGGATCATATTCGGGTATACTGATGATAACAATTTCTACTACTTTCTGGCAAATAAAGATAATGGATCAAATGAACTGTTCAGGGTGACAAGTGGTGTCAGGTATTCTCTTCTCAACCTGGCAACGGCCCTAATCACAGATGATGAGTATCATACCATCGTTATTGAAGTAGTGGACGGGAATTTTTACGTTTATCTCAAAGACGGGGATTATGATTGGGAGGTAGAAGAGGATTTTCCTGAAGGCAAGGTAGGCCTTTGCTCCTTTAATGATGAGGTATACTTCGATGTGTTTAAAATTACTCCAATTGTTGAAAAACCGGTAGTGAGCGATGGTACAGAAATTAAAGTTGCCCCGGATCATGGAAATTACAACCTTCTAATATACCCCAATCCGGCAAAAGAACAATGTAAGGTTATTATACCAGCTGAAATAAAGGTAAAAACAATAATGATAACCGATTTGGTTGGAAATGTGATTTATATGCCAGTTACTTCTAATACAGTAATTATTGGTACCGGTAGATTATCTGCCGGGATCTATGTATTACAAATACCATTTCAGCATGGGATAATTAAAAAGAAACTGGTAATACAAAAATGAATGTGCTATAGATTAATCTGATAGATTTTTTCTCAGATTATGATCTGCTTTAATAACTGAATAGGGGAGAAAACTGGAATATTGGGAGATAAATTTATAAATCAAAAATTTCTATTTCTGATCTTGTTGGCATTCCTGATCCCTGATAGTGTGGCTCAGTTGCCAGAAAAAGGGGAGGTCCTGGAGGCCATGATAAAGGTTAATGATCATTGGATAAATGGCCATATTGATCCGGGGGACTGGGAATGGAACAGGGCGGCCTATTTTACAGGCAATATGGCCCTGTATCATAACTGGCCCGATCAGAAATATTTGTATTACGCTACCCTCTGGGCAGAGAACAATGGATGGGGACTAAAAGGCGGTCCCACTACACGGCATGCTGATAATCAATGCATTGGCCAAACATATCTGGATCTGTATGAAATCGAGGAGGAAGCAGGAAAAATTGATGATATCCAGGAAAGTATTGCAAACATGGTAAACAGCACCAAAAGAGATGACTGGTACTGGATCGATGCATTTTTTATGGCCATGCCGGTGTTTACACGATTGGGTGTACTGAATGAAGATGACCGGTATTTCCAAAAAGTGTACGATCTGTATGAAGATACAAAGGTTCGCAGGGGACTTTTCAACGGGGAATCGGGACTGTGGTACAGGGATGAAAACTTTGACCCTCCCTTTCAGACTCCTAACGGAAAAGATTGTTTCTGGTCCCGCGGCAACGGCTGGGTATTCGGGGCCCACGTGAGAACCTTACAGCATTTACCCGAAGAGGATCCCCACCGCGAGGAATATATCTTGACTTTCCAGGCCATGGCAGCAGCCCTGAAAGCAGTACAGCGACCGGACGGTTTCTGGAATGTCAGCCTGGTCGATCCGGATGATTATGGGGGACCGGAAACCAGTGGGACCTCCTTTTTTACATACGGAATGGCCTGGGGTATTAACAATCACCTCCTCGACAGTGCAAGCTATTATCCGGTGGTGGAGAAAGCATGGAACGGATTGGTCAGCATTGCCGTTCATGATGATGGGAAACTGGGTTATGTCCAGCAGGTGGGAAAAGAACCTGCATCTTCACAACCTGTTACCTATGAATCAACTGCTGATTTTGGTGTGGGGGCCTTTCTGCTGGCGGGATCTGAGGTGTATAAACTGGTCGGGGGAGAGCCTGTCGATCCACCCCAGACCGGTGAAAACCTGGCTTTAAACAGACTGTACGATTTCTCTGACCAGGAAAGCCAGAACGAGGCAGTACAGGCCGTTGATGGCAGTGCCATGACCAAATGGACTGCCGGGTCTTTCCCACAATGGATTGAAATTGATCTTGAAGACGTTTATCATATTTACCGTACGGAGATCATCCCTTATCAAAACAGGGCTTATCAATATATGATCTCTGGCAAGGCTTCATCTGAAGATGATTATACATTGATGGTGGACAAACTGGAAAATTCAAGCGGTGGAATTATGCTGGCAGACACGTTTGACCGTTTTCCTGCCCGGTATGTAAAATTGACCGTGACGGGCTGTTACGGTTATGAAGGAGACTGGATAAGTATAATAGAATTTCGTGTATTTGGTGATCGTCCATCACTTGAAGTTCCTCCTGCTTATCACGTTACTGCTTTTCGCCTGTTCCCGAATCCTGCCAAGGGAAAAGTC
>LJUP01000243.1 GCA_001303955.1 Bacteroides sp. SM23_62
CAGGAGAGGAGGCTGTGGCCTGGTTGAGAAGAACCCCGGCTTCTGTTTTTTTCCCGGCCCTGTCAAGAAGCCAGGCCTGCCATAACTGAACCATGGGGTGTACAGGGGCCAGATCCAGCAACATCAACGCTTCTTCTTCCATCGCCCAATCATAATACTGAATGGCCATCTCGATATATGTCTCATGGGGCATCTCCTGCCTGATCAATCTTACAAACTCACTCTGATCTGCCAGATCCCCCGTATTTAAATATTTTTCAAACCTTGCAAGATGATTGAGCGGATCCTTGTTCAATTGTTCATCCAGTATATCAAGGGCTTCCTTATGATGAAGGAGTTTCCGTTCAGTGATCGCTTTGACATTCCAGCTGGTTCCATCCGGGGGATAGCTATGGACGCATTTATCTATAACACTTCCAGCCTCCTTCCAGTCCTTTTTCTTCATGGCAAGAAAGGCTATCCTGAGCCAGGCAGCATGACGGAACTCCGGGGACAGGGTGGCAACTGAAAAACCATCCAGTGCATCAGCGTCATGTCCAAGCCTTTCGTTTGCCAGGCCCCAGAAATAATTAGCCTGCTGGTCGTATGTATTAACAGCCAGTGCCCTGCCGGCAAAATCCATGGCGTCCCGGTACAATCCCTGTCTGTACCTGATCTGTGCCATCCCGGCAAGGGCAGGCACCAGATCGGGATTCTTTTCAAGGGCTTTCATCAGGAATACCTCTGCCTCCGGATAGTTTTTCTGTCTGGCCAGGTCAGTTCCCATTACAAGTAATCCATAGGCTGAATTCCAGTCGAAATTACCCGGTGATCTGAGGGGACGATTTAAATCCCTGCCAGGGTCATTTGTCAGTACGTCCCCTCCCAGCATTACCTCCACCTGATCGATGTTTCCGCTAAACTTTACAGAGTCACGGAATAGCTCCATTGGCTTCAGCATCAGGCCGTAGCTGAGAACCGGCATACCTGGTGCAAGAATCTTCAGTGTATCTGATTGGTTCTCAAGGGACATCCAGTCTATTTTCAGCCAGTCACCTTCCATTCTCAGGTTCAGAGCTCCCCTTGGAGAAGCGTTTGTCAAGCCTCTGGTATGCCTTACAGGGAACCAGATTTCAGTGGCTGCTTCTGCTGTATAAGGTGCAAAACCAACATGTTTGAATGGAGTAAACTCACTTCCCCTGGATGCCTGGTTAAAAAGGCGTCCTGACTGAAGTTCAACATTTGGGCCATCTGTGTCGGTCAGCAGTCTCTCCCACATCAGTCCCTCACCGGAAAGACCCCATAACCATGCCTTTTTGCCAAACTTCTCATGATAAGGTGTAACCCGGCCAAATCCCATATTGTAATCATGCCAGAAACCACCATAAAAATGGGTCGGACGTCCAAGGACATGATAGGATTTCATGCTGCCGAAATTGTTGTGTTCATAAAAGGATATTTTTCGCCCCACAGAATCAAGTGGCCATGTATCGTACTCTCCCCTGTGGCCTATATAATGTGAACCGGGGAAGATGAACTCCAGGTTCCCGGGAGCATGGAATCCTGCATTGGTCCAATGATACATCTCCTGTTCAACGGGTGTATTGTTGTACCACCACGACCGTGTAGCGAAGTAGGCTTTATCAGGGGCCAGGCGAATCTCAACCCGCCAGGTGGTACGGGAAGCCCATTCAGTGGCACCAATGAAACAGCTGACACTGCCATCGGGGTTTGTCCTGGTATAATAATCAACCGGCGTTGAGGTTGTGGTTGCATGGCCAATATCACCAAAATTGAATTCAATGCCATCCGATGTCCATGGCCCCCTCAAAGCCACATCCCTGAATTTAACCGAATGAGCTGAATAAATAAATGGAAAATCCTGGGATTTTTCATAGGCCTCCCATATCTTCCCGCCCATCTCAGGCATCACCGCAAGCCGGATATAATCGTTTTCAAGTTCCACCATTTTCCACTCTTGAATTACCCCGCGGTTGGTAAACACATCAAAACGAAAATATGGGTAGACACGGCCAGGACGTGCCACAGGATCGGGGTCTGCATAAGGATAGGTGACCATCGGCCTGCTGGCTTCCTTTATGACAGCTCTTTGAGCCAAAAGCGATACAGGCAACAGAAACAAGGTAAAAAGAATATAACGCATATTATTGTATTTATTTAATGTAACATCGAACGGCAAGTTAAGCTACAAAAAAAAGTGGTAATTTTCCATGATTATAACATAGAGAAGAAATCATGAAATCATTCTACCCTTTCGGTCCGCATTTTTCCCTCAGGCAATTGTGCCTGATGGCATTATTTACGGGTCTGGCAATTGCCAGCCCGGTAACCGCACAGAAGAAAATCTATATCCTTACAGACCTGGAAGGCATAAGCGGGGTTTTCAAGTTTGGACAGACCCGGGAAAAGGATTCTCCGTCAAACATACAGGCCTGTGAATATTTTATGGATGACCTTTCTGCGGTAGTCCGGGGACTGCGTGACGGGGGAGCAACTGAGATCCTGGTGGTTGACGGTCATGGAAATCAATGTGTCATTCCCCATATGATGGAACCGGGTATAAGGTATGTTACCGGAGTACCCAGACCAGGCGCCATGTGGGGACTGGATAGCACGTTTGCGGGGATGGTACAGTTAGGTGCCCATGCCATGATGGGCACCCCCGACGGTGTTTTGAACCATACCCAGTCCTCCAGAAGTGAGAACAGGTACTGGTATAACGGGGAAGAATGCGGGGAGCTGGTCCAATGTGCACTGATAGCCGGATATTATAATGTACCTACCATTTTAGTTACAGGTGATGAAGCAACCTGCAGGGAAGCAAAGCATTTCTTTGGCGAGCCTTGTGTGACGGTGGCAGTAAAGGAGGGAATAGCCCGGGAAGCTGCCATACTGTATCCTTTTGAAGAAACCCGCCAAGCCCTGTACAAAGGTGCCAGAAAGTCAATGGATGCCTTATCCCGGTGCAAGCCCTTTAAAATGGACCTGCCAATAAAGGGAAAACTGCAATACCTGGATCTGAAAGGCAGCCGCAAGAACCCGAAAATAATTACGAAAGAAGCGGTCTTTCATGATCCCAGAATAATTACGAAATTTTAAGCACTTATTAAATTTATGGGAATCCGTTTAAAATGAGCATCCCGGATATTGCAGAAGAAACCGGGATACTGGGTCTCATTTTAACGGAAGGTTCTAATTGCAATCCGCTGTAGAGTATATATTTGGGCTGCCGGTTGAATGGACTGTCACGCCATCTGGAGGATATGGCATCTCCCAGACGTAAACCTTTTTAAAGTAGGCATATCATTCAAATACACAGTTCCCAAATGGATATTGTTAGAAATATCCAGGCTGGTTATTTGGTTATACTGGCGACTGAGATTTTCCAGATTGATGAAGACACCAATTCCAGTCAAATCAGTAATGCCCTTAAAACTGACCTCCAGAGATATTGAATTGATTTTAATTATCCTGAGAAATATGATCATGCTCCCATGCTTCAATGATCCCGGCCAGTCTTGACATATCCGCCTGATCGGCAGCGGACAGTATCAGGTTCCCTTTCATTACAATGTCTTTTACTTCAGTCCGGTTATATCTTACCGGGGGTATGCCTTCACCGCAGACCAGTACATTATCCTGTACCAGATTGGTGGTGGCCCTGTGAAAACGCAGTGGTGATCTTGCGATATCATAGATCAGATTACTGGCAACAATCATATCAGTGGTCCCTTCATCCAGAAACATCCCGTTGCTTTCCGCCCGCCCCGCATTGATTTCGACATGATGGATATGGTTGCCTGTAATTATTCCGCCAGGCTGTAAACCGAGAATATAAATTCCTCCCCCATCACTAAGGGTTTGCATGATGTGATGGATATGGTTTCCTTCAATCCGGGCCTCCCGGCAGGGTGTGGGTTCGGTGCTCCAGTGCCAGCCGGCGGAAATCCCCGTATATGGCAAGTTTGAGATCTGATTGTTCTTTATAAGGGTCTTAGCTGTTATCCCGCTCCAGATACCTACGGCTCCAAAAAATTGCTGCCCCGTTTCTGAAATAATGCAATTTTCCACACAGTTGCCGGAGGCAACCTGTTGCGGGACAGATTTCCACCATGGAGAACCTCCTGCCAGGCGGTCCCTGCCTTCCCCTATCATGATGCCATTGCCTGAAATGTCTGATAATACGCAATTGGAAACAGTGCAATCACGGGATCCCGTACCAAACCTGATTCCAGATCCTCCCATATTGATCAGGGTGCAATTAATAAATGAACAATTTTCAGTCCACGAGGCTTCAATGGCAGCCGGAACGGTATTCCAGGCGGAGCCTCCTTCACGCGGATCAAAATGGCATGCCTGTATCCCTGCATATCCCCTATCCGGCAGGGTAAATGCACAATGGCTAAAGGTAATACCGTCAAAGCTTAGATTGCGAAGAACATTTCCTGCTGATCCTTCCAGGGTCAGCAGGTTTTCAGCTCTTGGGGCGATTATTTCCAATTCCATGGGGTTCACTCCTTCCGGTAACATCAGAAATAACAGGGATGTCTCTCTGTCAAGATACCATTCGAAGGGCTGGTCCAGGAATGCAGGCGAATTCTCCAGGAAATAGCGGGGATGTGGCTCCCAGTTTCCTATAGTGAAAAAACCCAGGGATTTTGCCCCGATTGAATCAATAGCCGTTATCCTGTTATTTTCATGGTCAATATCTTTTAAGTTGATCCGGGTGATCGACCAGTCATGCAGCAGGACCAGTTCTACCTCCCGGGAATTCTCAGGCAATGGAAAATCTCCCGGGTTGAAAAAGAAATTGGTACGGTTATCCTCGCCAGCTTTCGCTACGCGGAGGTAGCCCTGGTCGGGGTGCCTGGCCCTCCGGGCCCGTTTACCGTCTATGAACAGTTCTCTGAAAATCCACGACCTCTCATTCACCGGGGTAACTTTTGCCACCCACAAACCCGTCTCATTTTGTTTCCAGTCGTTGATTTGCACTCCTCCTGAAATGATGGGTTTTTCTCCTTCCATGGCTTTGTAGGTCACCTGGAAATCATTTTCCCCCGAATCCTCAGGCTTGAAAATGATTGGTTCCCCCAGCTGGTATACGCCACCATCAAGGTATACCGTCATATCAGCATGCTGCTTGGTAAGCATTGCGGAGCGAACTGCTTTTTTTGCCTTTTCTACGGTAGCGAAAGGCATTTCCCTTGTTCCGGGATTTGAATCATTTCCGGAAGGGGAGACGAAAAACTCCGACGCCTGATGACAACTGGCAGATAATAATATGCTTAAAACAATAAAAAACAGGAATTGAGTTTTCATAAGGGTATGCATTTCAGCACATAGTAAAAAACCTGTTCTCCCTGGTCATTGCCAGGTTTTGAGGCGATGTGAAACATGGGATCTGTTCCCACGACCTTTCCTTTTCTGGTCCCGGTATCGTATTCTATGGCCTCATATTCCACATCCCTGAGTAAACCCCTGAGTTCAACCTCTTTATCAAAAGCCTTTTCATCAAAAAAAGCATAATACACCGACCCGTCCCCTTTCCTGATTACATAACCTTCAGGTTTGTGGTATTCAATATCGTATAATCCCAGGTACTCTCCCCTGTAAAGCTTTTCACTGAAATACAGCTTCATCCATTTCCTGGCATGATCGGCGCCACCGAGTTCCTCCACATTCCAGCGCAAAGACGTGATGACGCTTCCGGTGGCTACACTCATTGCCGGTTCTCCGGCTATGTTATTATAGTTCATTTTGTCTACGTACCCATCGCCGGCAGGCGCTGTTGGTCCCCTGAGCGCCTTGATCCATCTGGTTCTCCATCTTACCTGCTTGTTTGAGGTGGGATCTGAAGCATCGCCCAGCAAATAATACGGGTACTGATACGGATCGTGTACCGATGCACAGGCACACATCCCAGTCCACCCGTTTTCGGGCTTTGATCCCATTATCTTTTCATGCATTGTTTTAAAGGCGAGGTAGTTATTTTCAACACTTTCAGACAGATAAGGATGATGGTGGTTTTCAGCAAAGCAGGGCAATGGATTCTGGTCCTCCCAGTCAGTATATAATCCATCCACATCCCACTGGTGAATGATCTTCTCGAGAAGTGTGTCCCTGGCAAAGCTTAAAAACTGACTGCTTGATGGACAAAAAGTGTATTTGGCCTGCCGGCTCCGGTAAAGGCTGCCATCGCCGTTTCTTACCAGCAGGTGTTCCAGGCCTTCAGCTGTATTTGTCCCCAGCAGATCAAACCATAAATAGACTTTAAAGGACTTATTTTTATGCTGCCCCCATTGCGTTTTGTGAGCCTCCTGAACAAAATCAATCAATGCCTGTTCACCGCTGAACTTTCCCGGATCGGGATCCCACCTGCCAAGCATATCAAACCATCCGTCATCGAGCATGATGGCTGTAAATCCATAGTCGGCCAAGGAGTCCATTTTGCCTTTAACTTCCTGTATGGTGAACTCCCCCGTGCCGTTCAGGCTGTTCATCCCCCAGGTTTTCCAGTATGGTTCATAAGCCTGGTCGGGATACTCCTCCGGCAATCCGCTGCGGCCTTCTTTTTTCAAGGCACCGTCCAGGAATTGTCCAAACCGGCGGCCTGCCATGAAAAAATCATGATGATGCGTGCAAACTGCGCTTTTCCAGGTAGTAAATGATGCGCCGCTATGCAGCACTTCAGGGAGTTGACCGTAACTGTCTTCCGGCAATCCCTTGAAACCCATGTCTACCGTTCCTTCCTCTCCTGCTTTCAATGCAATATGATGGAACCGCGGGATCCCTTCTACATGAAAGACAGCCATCCCCATTTCAGGTCCCCATACATCGATAAAAGGTATACCCGAGCGGTTACTTCCGGATCCGGGAATAATAAAATCCTCATTGATGGTGTCGGTGACACCAACATTCGTCCAGGTTTCACCCCATTTTTTATTGAGCGGCTGCAAATACCTGAAATCGCAGCTGCTGGCTTCCTGATTGGTTAATTTTCTGTCCAACCGGTAATAATTATAGAACACCCCGTTGATTTTTAAATCTTTGCCTGTCCGGTTGGTATAGGTACACCAGCTTAAGGCAACATCAGGGTATAGTTCATACATTTCAATGACCAGGGATCTTTCGATGGCTGAATCGCTCCCGTTTAAGGTCAGTCTCTTTCCTGACCCGAAGTCCGCATCCTCGATATTTTCAAATTCGTGGGAAGAAATCCTGAAATGCTTATATGCAATATCATCCAGTATTATAAAATGAGGAGGTACAGGATTCGATCCGGTCCTCGTTGAATGGTTCATTGATTGAACATACCCATCAACCTCGAATTCAACTTTACAATACATTAAATCATCGAAGATGAGATGTATGTTCTCGTTCTTTAAATGCATGAAGTCACCTTGAACAGTTAATGAAATGGGTGACAGATCCTTGTCCTTGCACTGTATTAAAAATAGGAACAGTGCCATAAAACAGGCTGAAACAAAATTTTTCAACACCATCATAAAATTATTGTTTGATTATAAGGGCACCTTCTGCTTCATCCAGATACATCCTTGCTTCATCCCTTTCTGCTTCACTGCTGAAATTTGAAAATAACTCAATCCAGTTCCGGACAGCCTTTTGATAGGTTTTCAGGTATGCTAATGATTTTGCTACATAGACGGGTTCCCCATTTTGTAAAAACCAGACCGGATTGGAATGGGCAAAAACGGTCAGTCCTCTCGGCAATATCCCAGGCGTGTTGGGGGAAGTTACCCGTCCGGCAATCCAGGTACTTTCAGTTAATGTAATCTCCGCTTCAATATCCACTGAATAGATGTCACGTTTTGTATTATAGTCAGGAAGAATTTCCCATGCACAAACTTTGCCGTTGACGACAATCTCAAGTCTTCCAAAGGGGTGTAAGGATTTGGCTCCTAAATGGACATTAACGGTTTTTTCTTCCTCGAAAGCAATGACTTCACCGGAAAGATGATCATCAACATCAAAGGTCAGCATCGGGCCATTGGAAATAAATCCCGTTCCGGATTTGAGTCCCGCGATCCAATTATCATAACTCGCCTCTCCTTCAAGGTATATATAATGGCGGTTGCTGCCAACAGGGATATCCTCCCCCATTTTATCCGAGCCTGCCGTAAGGGGTAGCCTGAACCCGGCATTCAGGTATTGATAATACAGGTCCATGCCGCGCATAACCGTAAATTCTATCTGGGACATCCCCGAATAATCCCAGGGCGTCCAGTGGCTGGGCAATTTTATCGGATCATCATAGGTCATCAGCTCGAGGGCATCTATCAATCCAAGGGGAATGGCTATGGCAGACTCTAATCCCGGCAGATTGGAAAAATGAGCCCAGACAGTTGTGGCCTGATGCTGTCTGGATTCCTTTAATCTTGGGGACAGAAGCACATGCGGATTATTGGGACCCATAAAGTTTAACTGCCCGCCGAAATAGGCATAGGGTTCAATAATCTTTTTTAATCCCAGCAAACATACATGCCCCAGCTGCCAGTCCCTTATTTCCTGGCCTACGTAAACAAGATGATCCTGCGTTGAAACCTTATCAAGCTTTCCTGTGAATTTTTCTATATCATACGTAAAATCACTGGTCAGCAGGTTGACAACATGAAGGTCTTCTGCCCGCATCTGCAGATGGGCTGAGGCTGTCTCCAGGAAATGGACATGGGTATCGCCACTGTAATACCCCATTTCCGCCATATGGATCCATCGTTTCAGCCTGAATTCCCTGACCATGGGAACCGGACCGGTCATATCAATCACTTCTTTGACCGGATAAGTTTCAAGTCCACGGCGGATCTCGATGTACAGGCTGTCTTCACCCGTAGTCACATTGAATGTACCATCTACATACCAGCGTTTTTTCCCCAGGTAGTAAACATGGTCCTGCTCACCATC
>LJUP01000025.1 GCA_001303955.1 Bacteroides sp. SM23_62
TGGGATAGTTATATTTACGGAAAATTGATCCCGTCCGAACCATGCCAAGAATGCTGCTTTTCCTCGTTCCGCTCTTATTAAGCCAGCCATCTTTCCCGCAGGCCGATCCGCTTGCGCATAATGAAGCCTCCCTTAAGGAACTGTTTGAGCAATTATACCTTGCCGGATCAGATACTGAAAAAAAGCAGCTGAATGATTCCATCCTGCAGGTTATGACCCGCCTCATGGCATCCCCCGGATCATTCGGTTATCCCTTCGACAGCCTCAGCAGGATAGGGAATGTAATATCCCCTGACAATGCATTCCGGATCTTCACATGGAATATCCCTTTATCCGGGTTTGTACATGAATACCACGGGATCATTCAGGTAAATGCCGGTAAAAAGCCTTCCTGCCAGGTATTCCTTTTGCAGGATCAGGCCCGGAGGCTGGAGGACCTTCTCCATGCCGGGACGACCGCTGAGAACTGGCCCGGTATGCTATACTACGAGGTATTGCGCAGCAAGGCCGGCAGGGATGTCATCTATACGCTCATTGGCTATCACTTCAATGACCGGTTCTCTGATAAGAAGATCATCGACGTTATGTATTTCGATGAAAACCAGGAGCCGGTTTTCGGAAGGCCGGTTTTTCAAACCGAGGACGGAATCCAGCACAGGGTTATTTTTGAATATTCCGGTGAAGTCGTGATGACGGTCCGCTACAATCCTGATATGAAAATGATCGTTTATGACCATTTGTCTCCCATAGAACCCGAACTGGAAGGAAACCTGCGGTTTTACGCACCGGATTTTTCATATGACGGATACAGGTGGAAAAGCGGAATGTGGATACACCAGTCCGATATAGATGTGAGGAACCGGTAGCCCCTTCCTGCTGAAAACACATGACGAATTGTCAGTTCATTTCCCTTGGCATATCATTTGATCCGAGCGGGCCAGAGACCATTGAATTTTGTTTTAAATAAATCGTACGAAAATGCAAAAAGGGAAAATTGATGTAACCACTGAGAATATCTTTCCGATCATTAAAAAATTCCTGTATTCTGAACATGAAATATTCCTCAGGGAACTGATATCGAATGCCATCGATGCTACGCAAAAATTAAGGACTCTTGCTTCCGTAGGGGATTACAAGGCGGAACTGGGTGACCAGACCATACGGGTCAGCCTGGATAAAAAGAAAAAAACCCTCACGGTTTCTGACCGCGGGATTGGCATGACCGGTGAAGAGATCAAAAAATACATCAACCAGATCGCCTTCTCGAGTGCCGAGGAGTTCCTGGAGAAATACAAGAACCAGAGCAATGCGATCATCGGCCATTTCGGCCTGGGATTCTATTCCTCTTTCATGGTGTCCGACACGGTGGAGATCCTGACCAAATCTTATAAAAAAGGCTCCAAGGCCGTCAAATGGTCCTGTGACGGCAGTCCGGAATATACCCTTGAGGATATTGACAGAAAGGAAGTTGGCACGGAAGTTATCCTGCACCTTGACAAGGAATCGAAGGAGTTCCTGGAAGAATCGAGGATAGAAGAAATGCTGAAGCGGTATTGCCGTTTCCTGCCGATCGAGATCGCCTTTGGCAAGGAAAAGGAATGGAAGGATGATAAATACGTTGAAACCGATAAGGACAGGATTATCAATGAAACCAAACCCCTGTGGACAAGGAAACCTGTTGATCTGAAGGACGAGGATTACAAGAAATTCTACCAGGATCTGTATCCCATGTCGGAGGAACCGCTTTTCAATATCCACCTGAATGTGGATTATCCCTTCAACCTTACCGGCATACTATATTTCCCCCGTATCAAGAGCAACATAGAGATCCAGAAGAACAAGATCCAGCTGTTCAGCAACCAGGTATTTGTGACTGACAGCGTGGAAGGGATCGTGCCCGAGTTCCTTACCCTCCTGCATGGCGTTCTGGACTCACCCGATATTCCCCTGAATGTATCAAGGAGCTATCTGCAGGGCGATCCCAATGTAAAGAAGATCAGCGGGCATATCACCAAAAAGGTGGCCGACCGCCTCGAGGAGATATTCAAGAACAACAGGGATGAGTTCGAGAAAAAATGGGATGACCTGAAGTTGTTCATCAATTACGGGATGATGACCGAGGAGAAGTTCTACGACCGTGCGGCCAAATTTGCCCTGCTGAAGAACACCGACGGCAAGTACTTCACCTTCGAGGAGTATGAAAAACTGATCAAGGAAAACCAGACCGACAAGCATAAATCACTGGTCTACCTGTACGCCACCGACAAGCAGGAACAGTTGGGCTTCATTGAGACTGCAAAGAACAGGGGATATGATGTACTGCTCATGGATGGACACCTGGATACCCATTTCCTGAATCACCTGGAAACCAAGTTCAAGGATTCGAGGTTTGCCCGGGTGGATTCAGATATCATTGATAAACTGATCATGAAGGAAGACCTGGCGGCCACAGACCTGTCGGCACGTGACCAGCAGGAACTGAGAACCGTTTTTGAGAGCCAGCTGCCCGGCGGGGCCAATTATATGGTCAGTTTTGAAAACTTGGGAGAAAATGCACAGCCAGTATTGATTACACAGTCTGAATGGACACGACGGATGAAAGAGATGTCCGAGCTGAGCGGCGGACCCAATTTCTACGGGGAACTGCCCGATTCCTTTAACCTGGTGGTCAATGCCAGCCATCCGCTGGTAAACAGGGTCAAAGAGGCCAAGGATAAGTCCACCGGCAAAAAGATCGCGGACCTTGATGAGAAACTCAAACCTTTTGAAGAGGATAAAGCTTCCCTGGAAAAAGAAAAGGAAGGCAAAAAGGAGGAGGAAATACCCCAGGCGCAAAAAGACAAACTCGAGAAGGTCGGCAAGAAGATAACGGAGCTGGAAGAGCAGAAAAAAACCGTACTCACTGAATATGGCCGCAAGAACAAGATCGTGAAACAGCTGATCGATCTTGCCCTGCTGTCCAACAATATGCTGAAAGGGGAAGAACTCGTCAAGTTCGTGAAGCGGAGCGTGGAGCTTATTAAATAAGCTACTTCGAAGCTTATGCTATGGTGTTATCTCTATATTATTCAGGCCTGGTAATGAAAGAGAATGTATAAGGTTCTTTCAGGTGGGTCCCGAAAATATCCCTGGCTTCCGTACCAACAGTTACCGTATATTTTGTATTGTATTTCAGGGAACTGCTGAGCGTGAAGTCCAGCCTTGTCTTTGAATTACTGTACCACTGAAGTGTGCCGCTTGCAGCAGGTAAAATTTCCAATGCATCCTCAACGGATGATTTGATCATATATGTATTGAAATAAAGCCGGATATCCTGGGATGTTGATACGAACAGTTCACCATTGTTCGGATACGTACTGCTCAGTCCGACTTCAGCCGTTGTAAAACTGAACTGGAAAGGATAGCCCAGTTTATTTCCATCGCGATCCATGGCGACAGAATCAATGGTTATGGTATATTTGGTGTCAGCCCTCAGCACACCGCCTGTATAAATCACCAATTCATTAAACTGTGGCCAGATGAAAATAATGTCTGATGCCGGGGTCATATACAGGGCATTTTCTGTTGACTCATGATCCATATTGCGGGGGAAAGTGATACGTATACCACTGCTCAGCAGTAATTCGACATCAACGTCACCATGATAAGGCATGGTCTGGATACCGTTAAGGGTACTCGATGATTGTACGGTACTGAAACTGAATTCAAGGGGAAACCTAAGGTGATTCTCCGACGTATCTTTGGCTGCAGTGGATAGATGCACCCGGTAAGTCGTATCGGTATAGCTGTCTTTCTGGGAAACCCTGTAACTGAAGGAAGTTATTTTACTGAATGTGGTAATGGTTGCGCCCGGATCAAAACCTCCCGCGTTCCATGCATCTTCATAATAGATCCATGTCGGAGCCTGCGAATACTGTCCCCAGTAAAAGATCCCCTCCGTCGGCGGGTTCGTTGAAAATGCCTGTTCAACACTTTCACGGTCCATGGGTTGCGTAAAGGTCATGGATATGGTCAGCCGCGAAAACCGGTTATTATATACGATCTCGTCATTATCTTTCGGATAATAATCGGCTACCAGATCAGGTACGGTAGAAAGATCAATTTCCCCGATATAGGTAGTACCGGCTCCTGTAACCAGGACATTGGATTTCTTATAGATACGGTAATTGGGTGCCTCGATCGATACATCATAATTGCCCAGGGCAAGGTCTGCAATCTCAAAAGACCCGTCCGTTGGATCTATGGCCGTGGAATCAACAGGATCGACCTGGCTGACATAAACCATGGCCTCACTTTCAGTCTGAATAACTTTCCCGACAATGTTGCCATGATATGCATCGTTGTATAATCGCGGATCCGTTTCGTAATAATTTTTTTCACATCCGGAAAGTATCAAACCAATCAACAGGAAAGTGAATACAATCAGGGTTTTCATGATCTGGCGTTTTAATGGTTACTCTAATTAAATAAGATGAAATTCAGCTGGTTATGGTTGCGTGAATAAGCTTGTATATCTAAATTCCCCGACAATAAGACAATCAGGGGTAGATATAAGGTAAGATTATGTCAGGGCAATAGATAATCAGAGAATATGGAAGAAAATCAGGGACCTGCCATCCGAATTAATCCAAAAATCCTACACACCTTAAATGTTGTCCTTGGGGAATATGAGATTAAAATCTCAATTTATCGGGGGAGTAATCCCGGTCTTACCGATCAAGGCTAAATCATTTTAGAGTTATTGCTTTATGATTTTCTCCGTCCTCACATAATCCCTGGCCTTTACTGTAATGAAATAGACTCCCTTCTGGAATTTTGAGAGGTCGACCTTGCAGGTATTTGATGAGAAGTTCCTCCAATATAATTTTTGTCCGTTCAATGATGTGATTTCAACAGTGTATGTCCCGATCACTCCAGTCTGAATTGTAACCAGATCATTTGAAGGATTGGGATAAATTTTAATATTGCTACTGAATGATCTGGAAGCTATATTAATAACATAAACATCAGTCACATTGATTGTTACGGTTCCAGTGTCGGTGTGAGGCCCATTCAGTTCTTTGGCAACAATGGTTAATATAAATAGTCTAAATTTCTCAGTTTCATAGTCCAGGGAATCTGGATTAGCAACCCTGATATAACCAGTCGACATACTAAGGGAAAAGGTATTATTGATATTGCCATCTAATATTTCATAGTATATTACATCGCCATCCGGATCCTCGGCACTAACAATACCAACTAAAGTTAATGCTGGACTGTTTTCATCAATACTAAATATTGTGTCATTGAATATAGGGGGATTATCATTGATATTCATCAGCTCAATATGGACCTTTCCATCGTCAGAGGTAGTTCCTGAGATAACATTGTGTTCGGCCTGAATTAGTAAATTCCAGCTTGTCGATTTCTCATAATCAAGTTTCGTACTGTCAGGGACCAGGATCTCGTGTGTTGTGGTATCTATTTCAAAAATATTTTCCGGATCGGCTTCAATAATCGAATAGCTTACGCTGTCACTTTCCCATCTTGAGGTATCCAGATATATTTTCCCAACGACAGCACTGTTCTCATACACATTGAACCACTGGTCGGGTAGTATCAGCGGAGAATATGCGGTGTTATATTCTTCCACAGTGGAAAGCGCAAGTGGCGGCCAATCCACAGCACCTCCCATGGCATAGATCATACTGTCAACAGCGCAGGCACCAAGGCCATATCTTGCTGTTGGCATATCACACAATGTATCCCAGGTATCCGTGGCTGGATTATACCGAAACACATTTGTGAAATTACCCAATCCAGGTGATGAACCTCCAACTGTATAAATCATACTGTCAACCACACATGCACCGAAATATCCATTTTTGATAGGCATATCGGCCTTTTTTGTCCAGCTATCAGTCTTTGGATCGTATTCTTCTACAGTCCTTAGTCCCTGTGGTTTATTTCCTCCCATTGCATAGATCTTCCCATTCACCACGCATGTAGACAATGCATATCTTGCAGTGGGCATATCCTTTTTTGTTGTCCAGGTATCAGTAACTGGATCGTATGCTTCCACAACATTTAGAATCGTAAGGGCAGTATCACCACCTCCAATAACATAAATTGTGTCATTAACGACACAGGCAGATGCCGCAATTCTTGCTGTTGGCATATCCCTCTTCGTTGTATCCCACGTGTCCGTGGCTGGATCATATATTTGCACAGTCGGGGTCGGGTGCGCTTCCATAATTTTGAAGATACTATCCCCTCCAAAGACATAGATTTTTCCACCATATACACATGAAGTCGAAGTAACTCTAGGGGCTGGCATATCTGCCTTCGTCGTATCCCAGGTGTCCGTAACGGGATCATATACTTCCATTATTGAGAGGGCTGGGCCTTCAACTGCTACCCCTCCAACAGCATAAATCTTATCGTCGACAACACCACATGAAAACCAATATCTTGCAGTCGGCATGCTCGCCTTCGTTGTCCAGTAAGAATCACCTTGTGCCAGGCCAGTTGAAGTCATGCTCAACAATCCAACGTGCACTGACAAAGAGATGAGAACCATGTTCGTAATTTTTCTTTTAAATAACATTTCTCTCCTCCTTTATTATATTAACAAATTAAAGTTGTTAGCTTGATATTTAGATGGATGCTTAGTCCAATGAACCTGGCAAGCCAGATTCATTGAAAAGATTGAAAGAAGCGTTAGCGGGTAAATCTTTTTCATGACAATAAATTTTGATGTTATTCATTGACATGGAATGGAGATTTGTTCCAATATTTCAAAAGATGTAACCGGGATACATAAAAATACGATTGGGGAATGTGCCAATGCTAACACTTTTGTCTAAAAACAGGCAAGAAAAGTCTCAAAGATAGATTGAGTTAATCATCTGCCAACCAAATCCTTATTCATAATGAGAATGGCAGGTAATGCAATGCAGTAATCAGTTTACAACCGATTTCTTATATGCGGAAGGATTCACGCCGAAATACTCCCTGAATGACCGTGCAAAGTAGGAAGGGGTTTGAAATCCTACTTCATACATAATTTGCGCTATGTTTTGCTTGCCCGCGAGGATGAGCTCCGCAGCTTTTTTCAACCGCATGATCCGGAGCAGTTCGCCGGGACCGCAACCTGTCAAAGCGCTAATCTTCTTAAACATCTGGGCCCGGCTCATATTTAGTTCCCCATACAGGTTGTCAACATTGTATTCAGGATTGCCCATTTTCTGGCGGAGGATATCCAGGATCTTTCGCAGGAGTTTATCCCCGGGAATCCGGACAGTCTCCTCAAACGGTATAATCCTGAATTCTTCCAGGAATTTTTCTCTTAGCATCCTCCTCTGCTCGATGAGGTTTTTTACTCTTACCAGTAGCTCTTCGGCATCAAAAGGCTTAATGAGGTAGTCATCGGCCCCTGTTTTCAATCCCTCCAGCTTGCTGCCCCTGTCAGCTCTGGCAGTAAGCATAATGACGGGAATATGGCTGGTCCGTCCATCGTTTTTTATATTTTTACACATCTCTATTCCATCCATTTCCGGCATCATGAGATCGGTGATTATCAAATCCGGTATCATGTCAGTGGCTTTGGTCAATCCTTCCCTGCCGTTTTCAGCCTCCAGGATAAAATACCCACTGGCCAGGTTCCGGGATATATAATCCCTGAGATCAGTATTGTCTTCAACGACAAGGATAACCGATTCATCCTTGTCTTTTACCCCGGTATGTACTTCAGGAAGTTCAGTCTTTACTGGTTTCACTGGATCGATTATTACGTCAATCGGTTCTTTATCTGTATCCAAACCAACTGTCACAATCTCATCTTCCTTGAACAATGCCTTTGATACAGGAAGTTTCACCGTAAATGTACTTCCCTCTCCGGCTTTGCTTCTGACATGGATCTCACCCCTGTAAAGATCCACCAGTTCTTTGGTCAGTGCCAATCCGATTCCGGTACCTTCCTTTACCCTGGTATCAGAATCACTCGCCTGGTAAAACCGGTCAAAGACATTTTCCAGTTTTTCTTCAGGTATTCCTATTCCCGAATCTGATACAGTAATTTCAATTTCCTCAGGAACCTTATCCGCCGGAGAAAGATTATATTTGAGGACTACCTGGATTACCCCTCCCGGATCGGTAAATTTGAATGCATTGGAAACAAGGTTAGTAAAGATCTTTTCCAGCTTGTCCCGATCGAAGTAAACCAGAGAGGGGATCTCAGACAGGTCATATTCATAGTTGATGTCCTTACTCTCTGCAAGTGAGAGGAAAGACAGTACAATTGCTCTGATAAATGCTGAGAGATTACCTTCTGAAACCTGCAATTTGGCTTTACCCGTTTCCAGTTTGGAGATATCCAAAAGCTGGTTGATTAGTTTCTGGAGCCGCCGGGCATTTCTTTGTATGGTTTGCAGTAAGCCCCTGTTTTTCGTTGATAACTCCGTTAAGTTCTTTTTCAATTCCTCGACAGGTCCCAGTATTAATGTAAGTGGAGTACGGAACTCATGTGAAATATTGGCAAAAAAACGGGATCTCATATGATCGAGTTCCTCGACTTTCTCTTTCTCCATTCTTTCAATTTCAACGGCTGTCCGGAGTTTTGCCCTGCTCAGAATGTATCGCCTGTATAAAAGGATGATTCCAATAAGAATGGATCCGTAAACCAAATACGACCACCAGGTAAGCCAGGGAGGTGGGTTTATGGTGATATTCAGAGAGGTCCCAACAGGATTCCAGATACCATCGTTGTTTGCTCCGGAAACCCGGAAGGTATATTCTCCGGGCTTCAGGTTCGAATAAATAGCGAAATTCCTTGATCCGGAGTAAATCCAATCCATATCCAATCCTTCCAGCATATATTTGTATTGATTCAATTCAGGATCCAGGTAATTTAATATGGTGAATTCAAAAGACAAATGATCTTGATTGTGCTTAAGCTCCATTTGATCCGTATACGTAATGGATTTCTTCAATACTGACTCCTCGCCAGGGAGAACAGTACGATTGTGAATTTTAAAGTCTGTAATCCTAACGGGTGCAATGTATTGGTTTAATTGAATACTGTCCGGGTAAAAAGATATCATACCCCTTCCTGTCCCAAAAAATATTTCTCCATCATTGCTTATACATGCAGCCTCAGGCCAAAAGTAATTATGAGGTGAACCATGCCTTGCAAAATAATTAGTGAAGGTCTCTGATTGCAGGTTAAATTTTGACAATCCATTTTTAGTGCTCAACCAGAGATTTCCCCTTCCATCATCAATGATACTTTGTATCTTGTTGGAAGGAAGACCATGGTCAGTGGTAAAAAAATCAATCACAAACTCAATCTCTTCCGTCCCTGTTTTTAAACGTTTAGTTAATTTTACGAGCCCTTGATAATAGGTTCCCAGCCAGATGTTACCTTTACTGTCGATATACGAGGTCAACGATTGGGGCAAACTTATCACTGTTCCCTCACTATTAACAGGCTGGCATTGAATAACCTGAGATGCCATAATGGCATCCTCATCTATCCTGGCAAAAGGCGGCATGATTTTATAAACACCCGCCCTGCCTATAGCCCAGAGTATGTTTGATGCAGTTTCGTGTCTGATCATTAATCCTCCACCAGGAAGTTTATCTTCAGCGGAAGGATTATCAACCAGCCGTATGAACATATTTTCTTTCCTGTCATAGTAAAACATTGATCTGTATAGTCTTCCAATCCATAACCTTCCCTGGCTGTCTTCAAAAATATGGTTTATGTAGGTTAATTTGATTTCATACTGTCCTGTGCCATCAACAGGATCGGGTAAATGTCTCTCAAATTGCACAGCTGAACCCTCTGACCTTGACATACTTAATAATCCGTTATAGTTTGTACCTATCCAGAAGGTTCCTTTGATGTCCTGGTATATTCTCGGCGTGGAATATGGGAGTGATTGATCTGACAAGTCCCCATAATGCTGTTTAACCGAATTGTTCATCTGGTCTAAACAGAATAGACCATACCAGGTCCCAAACCAGATTATATTCTTATTCTCAGGAAGAATGCATATAACAGGATTTTGTAAACTCGGATCTGAATCATATATCCTGAAATTCCTTGTTTTTTTGGTGATTTGATGAATGCCATCCTGGGAATAAAACCAGATGGCACCTATATTGTCTTCCATCAATGGCCTTAAAAGAAATCGAAAAGGAAATGTATAGGTATATACATGGGTATGTTCCCAATGAAATTTTAATTGCAGATCTTGGTCGTAACAATATATTCCATCGTATGTTCTTATCCAGATATTTCCGGATTCATCTTCCAGTATGGAGCAGATATTCTGATCGTGCAGGTTATTGGAATTTCCTGGTTCATTTAAATATCGTTTAAGTGTTTGTTGTTTTCGATCAAACAAGTATAATCCCCTGGTACTAGCAATCCAGGTCCTCCCAGATCTATCCTCGCAGAATCCTGTGGTTTCAAAGCACTTTTTAATTATTTCGAGTGATTCTGATTCAATATCAAATCTCCGTAATTCGTTATTACCGCATATCCATAGATAGTTCTCTCTATCCAGATAGATATCATTGACAAAGTAGGGTATTTCATACGGGGTCGACTGCTCCCAGCTGATTTTATATTCTTTGGTTGATCCGGTCTTTTTATCAAGCCTGCTGAATCCAAAAAAAGAAGAAAACCATAATTGCCCTTCTCTATCTTCAACAAAATCAGTTACCTGGTATGATGCTTTCAGGTAATTTTTAAAAGTCTCTGTTAATCTATCAAACCTGTAGAGCCCGCCATCTGTACCTACCCAAATATCGCCATCACTGTCTTCAAAGATTTCAAGCACCCTGTCCTCCTTGAGAGAATTGGGATTCTGAGGTTCATTACGGAAGATTTTCATACCTGATCCATGGTAACGGTATAGGCCGTCCTCTGAACCAAACCAGATGAATCCTTCACTATCCTGCAAAATACATAAACCCTGAAAGTTTATTAATTCACCTTTCAAAGGGATAGTGTATACTTCATAATCAAAGGACTGGGCCCAGATGCTTTTACCGTTCACACCCGGGAGGAGGTGAAGAATGAAAGATGAGATGATACAGATCTTTACGAAATGTTTCATCATGATCATCTTTACAACTACGAAAATTCAATATAAATTTATTCAAAATGAATCAAGAAGTCAATGAATTGGGCTGGTAACGATTATCGGGTAAAGTAATAGGATTTAATCTTCTAATTGGCTATGATTTGGATCATCTTGAAGACACTGGCTTTGTCTGATGCCTAAAATGTCCGGTGATTCTCAGATCGATGTTCTTAACTAATAGCGATAATAATAATATTAATAGATGATGACCGCTGGATCACAAAAACGCCCCCAGCACTGCACCGGGGGCTATTTATCGACGTTCGTTTTTCTGGGCTATTCAATAATAATTTTTTGTGTAAAGCTTATTTCTCTCGTTTCAATATTCAACAAGTAAAGCCCAGCAGGTAAATTGACATTAATGGAGTTGACTTGGCTTTCATATTCATTCTTAAAAACAGTTTTTCCATTCATGTCTTTTATATCAAGCATTATGAGGCCATTTTGTTTTTCTGAAAATTCCAAACGAAAGTTACCTTTACTGGGGTTTGGATAAAGTTTGAATAATGGCACCAATTCTTTTTCGCCAATGCTGGTTATGGTAAATGAAAAAGCCTGGGAATACACTTCACTCCAGCGACCAAGATCATCTTTGCAACGAATATATAATACATGATCGCCACTACTTATAGTAGAAACATCTACATCAAAATTCACGGTTAAATCATTGCCTGTTGTGGCCAGGCTAACTGGTGTACCACTCCCAAAACCAGGATCAGCGTCAATAAAGTATTCGATATTATTTATTTCCTTGGCTGAATCGGATGGTAGTTTAAAAACATAAAAAATTCTTTGAGTAGGGTGGCTCCACCTGCCTAAATCATCGCGTGCCCTTACACTTATAAAATGAAATCCTTCTGATAGAGATTGTATGGCTGCATCAAAGTCTATTGTTATGTTATTACCGGGTGAAGTAACTGTAACCGGTGAGGCTAATCCAAAACCAGGATCAGTTTCAATGAAGTATTCGAGCCGGTCTATTTCCTCAGCTGAACCAGAGGGTAGTTCAGAAACATAAAAAATTCTTTGAATAGTATGGCTCCACCTGCCTAAATCATCACGTGCCCTTATATTGATTACATGAAAGCCCTTTGCTAAGGATTGTAAATCTGCTGTAAGGTTCAAGGTCAGGTCATCTCCCGGTGATGTTACTGTAATTGGAGTTGCCAATCCAAAACCTGGATCGCTTCCTATAAAATATTCTGCTTTCGTTATTTCCTGTCCGATGCATAGCGCTGGGCTAAGTAATACAAACAGGATAAATATGTATTTTTTCATTTGCTTATCTTTTGGTTTCTTTATGTGGTCGGCTGTAATATTCACAAAATAATCATCACGGTTGGCGTGCAATGAGCCCCCGGGGATGATTTTAAATTTTGAAACTTAATTTCCCGACTTTACTTTAATTGTAACCGATAAGCCTGCTTCTGAATCCGCTGTTGCAGGAATGGTAGCCTCATAAATATGTGGTAGATCTGGTAGGCCGGATAAAACATAGGGAGCTGTACCGCCAAAGGCACCACAGTCAACATCTCCAATGCCAGCACCAATGGCAGGTGAACCTGCTTTTAATTGCCATCTCCCATCGGTGCTGAATTCCAAGGAGCCATCAAAATCTTCAAATACCAGGGACATATCAATATTATATTGGTTGCCATTGGCATTGGTGCCGTCTATGGCCAAAATATTATTGTTGATGGAATTGCCTGTATTTGTTACTATCTGTCCACTCTCATGGACAATTATATTGTTTTGTATGGTTGAATTATAACAATTTATAAGATAATTAATAATACCAGTCCCAATTAACACATTATTGCTAATTTGCACGGAACCACTCCCAGCGGATAAATTGATATTTTGTTTAACTATATTGTTTGAAATTACCGAATTTGTAATTAATCCGCCACCAGTAGTTGAAATACTCGAACGTATGTTGTTTTGAATAATAAGTATATTATTTATAGAATTGTACAAATATATACTGTAAGCGTTGCATTTTTTAACCGTAATATTATCCACATTTATAGACACACTGTTTATTTCACATCCTATAATAACGCTTCCATCCGAACCTGTTTCAAATGAAATACTATTGAGCTCAGCTTCAAACGTATTTGCCTGTGTATTTGGGTTTTCATCCAGAAAAAATCCTGGCCCAATAATGGTAACACTGTTGGTTATATTGGCACTGGGATATGCTGTTACCGAACTCTCCACATAAATGGTATCACCGTTACTTGCATTGTCATTTGCATCCTGCAAATTGGTATAATCTGCATCAATATCCGGGTTGTTGTTCACCCTTATTAAGTTTTGGCTATTGATTATTCCGCAAGTAAATATTACAACCAAGGTTATTAAAAATTGTTTTTTCATAGCTTTTAGATTTATTAATATTTAATCATGATTCCCACCTATAATATACAAAATATTTAATTGCAAACCAGTTGTTTACGATTTTATTTTATGCTTTTTTTGTGCATAGGTCTCTCCTGATAGGTAATGATATTTTTCATTCCATGTTTTTTCTCAATCCGGGGTAATATTCCCTATTTGTGATAAATGAAGTAAAATTGCATCCATCACAGCATCAGCCAGATATTGTTTTTCAAGATCAGCGCTCGGTGATTTAAATGGAAGAACGGCAATGGATTTTAAATTGAGATATAGACATATTATAAAAATGTCAATGAATAAGCCTAATATTTAATCGGGTATTTCCCTGACTAAACCCTACCTTAACTCAGCGTCCAGGTTTTGGGAGTAAGTCCACTTTTTTGACAAAGTATTTGAAAACATGCACAGAAAGGGATAAAAATTGGACCATGTATTTACTTTTTTCACCATCCTTGCCATTTTCATCGCCTGTCTGGGTGTATATGGACTGGCAGCCCTGACAGCAGAACAGCGAACAAAGGAGATAGGTATCAGGAGAGCGATTGGGGCTTCTGCTGGAGATATTATAAGGATACTTTCCAGAATATACCTTAACTTAGTGACAGTTGCCACCCTTATCGCCTGACCACTAGGGTATATTTTTGTGAATAAATGGCTCCTGGGATTCCCGTTTCAAACAAGCATTGGCGTAGCTGTATTTTTGTATTCCATAGTGATTGCCCTTATGATTGTGATATCCTCGGTCAGCTACCATTCTGTGAAAGCAGCACTGACAAGTCCTGCCAGTACATTAAACTATGAATGAATGATAAGCTGCAAGATCTTGACACAATCTTAACAAAACCAGATCAATTCTTTAAGAAAATATGCTGGAAATTTGCCAACTTGTAAGATTATTAAATTGATTCATAATGATTTTCTGATAACTGGTGATTAAGAAAAAAGGAGAGATTCAAAGAAGAAGGATCATTGTCTATTATGTCCTTGCCATTGTTCTCCCCTGCCTGATCCTGGGCATTCTTGCATTCCGGGGAATTAAAAATGACCAGGCCCTGGTGGAACGTGAGCAAAGGAGAGACTTGCTGGAAGCCGGCCAACAAATCATAGAGGAAACAGATACTTATCTCTCATCCATTGAAAATAGTCTGGCTGATTTAATTGACACAGCCACGATTCCCCAGGAAATAATATTCAATAATTCCCTCTTAAGCCGCTTCAGTGCACAATACCAGGCTGTAGCAGGAATATTTTTTATATCTGGAGGCGGTGTACCTTCCCTCTTAAACAACGGATTGCTATATATACCTGATCATCTTTTAACTGTTTCGCATGGGGCAGTTTCCCGATCCCGGCATTTTACCTGGGAAAGAGGCTGGCAATTTGAGTTCAGGAAAAAAGATTACCAGAAAGCACTCGAATATTATCAAGGCATCCTGCCAAATGTCACCGGAGCACAATCAAGGGGAGAGATTTTAAATGCCATCGCCCGGATTCAGAAGAAACTGAAACTGGATGATGAAGCATTGGAAACATATGATTTGATATGGAATGACTACCCGCATGTATTTATTCAAAACAAGATCCCATTGGGAGCGGTTGCATTAGTGGAAAAGAGCCTGCTGCATATGGAAAGAAAGGATACCATCCCCGCATTAAAAACCATCCACTTACTGATAAGTCAAATGCAAATACCCGTGTGGGAACTGGGCTATTCCCATTATGCCAACTTTCTATCTAATATAGAGGAAATTATCTTCCGATGTGAAAGGTCCACAGAAGAGGAAACAATTTGCTGGCTGCAGAGGATCTGGTCTTCGAAAGACAGTTTATCGTTGTCTGAGAAGCATACGGAGTACCTGCTGGCATTTCTGGGAAATAGTGATGTTATACTGGACGATATAGAGCCAGGTGGTGGTCGAAATAATTGTCGCAGGTATAAAACCAGTATCAACGGTAGATCATATCTCTTTTCCATTTTAGCTGGAAACGAATATGAACAGTGGGGTTTGATCATGGATCCCGGCCACCTCCTGAATGATACTATTCGTCCATTGATACTCAATATCGCAGAACAATCAAATTTTTGCTGGGAGGTAACAGGCCTAAATGGTGAGCTGCTTTTAAAGTCAGCATTTATACCTGAAGATACCCCTCCCGTGTATGTAATGTTTCCAGCGAACCTGCCTTCCTGGACACTGACAATATACCCGGGAGATTCAGGATTGTTTGTTTCCCTTTTTCGTCGGGGAGAAGGGCTTTTCTTTTATATTTTCGTTGCCATATTGATCATACTGGCCGCCGGTCTGTTTTTCACCCTCCAGACCGTCAATCATGAACTGCATCTTTCAAGGATGAAGTCCTACTTTATGTCCACTGTCTCACACGAGTTTAAAAGTCCCTTGACATCCATCAGGCAAATGGCCGAGATGCTGGTCCGGGGCAGGGTCCCTTCCCCGGAGAGACAGCAAAAGTATTATACCACAATATTGCAGCAGAGTGAAAGGCTTAGCCATTTGATTGACAATATCCTGGATTTTTCGAAGATGGAAGAAGGGCAAAAGACCTTTCGTTTTGAAAGAGCTAAAATTACTGCGGTTGTCAAGGATATGGTTGAATCTTTTCAAAAACTCACAGCCGACGAGGGATTCCAGATCAGCCTTGACATTTCCGAACCTTTGCCGGATATGGTATTCGACCGCGAGGCAATGGAGCAGGTGATCCATAACCTGATCGACAATGCCTGTAAATATTCGGATGAGTCAAGGACTATTGATGTTCACTTATATCCAAAAGGGAGCAGGATTGTGATCAGCGTCAGGGATCATGGTATCGGGATCAGGAAGGAGGACCAGGATAAGATTTTCAGCCGTTTCTACCGGGCCGGTGAAGAGCTTTCGCAGACCGTCAAGGGAAGCGGGATCGGTCTTACCATTGTGAAACAGATCGTTGAGGCCCACCATGGGGAAGTCACCGTGGAAAGCAGTCCGGGTAAAGGAAGCATATTCAACGTTATATTGCCTGGCAGTCAAAAATAAGATATCATGAAGAAGATCCTGATCATAGAGGATGAAGACTCGATCCGCATGGCCCTGGAGGATGATTTCCGCCTCGAGCATTATGAAGTCGAAGTGGCATCGGATGGATTGGAAGGGTTGGACAAAGGAGCTGATCCCCAGACAGATCTGATCATCCTGGATATCATGCTGCCGGGGATAAATGGCTATGAAATCTGTAAAAAACTGAGAAGTCAGGGGATCCGGACCCCGATCATCATGCTGACCGCCAAGGGACAGGAGATCGACCGGGTATTGGGACTTGAGATAGGAGCCGATGACTACGTGACCAAACCATTCAGTCCCCGGGAACTGCAGGCAAGGGTCAAGGCAGTCCTGCGAAGGATGGAAAAAGAACCTGATGATACCGGGGAAAAGCTCTTCCGGATCGGTGACCTGGAAGTGGATTTCCAACAGTACGAATGCTCTAAGAATGGCAAGAAGGTCAGTCTGACAGCGCATGAATTTGGCCTCCTTAAATACCTTATACAGAACAGGGGACGGGCCATAGACAGGTATGAATTACTGGAGGAAGTCTGGGGAAAGGATGTGGTGGTTTCACTCCGCACTGTTGATACCCACATGGCAAACCTCAGGAAGAAGATTGAAGACGACAATGACAGCTCGCGGTTGATCATCAGTATCCGCGGGGTCGGTTATAAATTTCGCGCTGAATAACCCTTGACATAATCTTAATATAACTCAATGATTCCTTGACATATATGCAGGTTCGGTTTGATAATTTTGTTCAAGAAATGAAATGAGAACCGCAACTTAAATGATATTAAAATGGAACGAATTGCTATCATATTGATCATGTGCCTTGTACCATTGATGATGGCAACAGGACAGGAACAGCAGGCCGGAAAGCTTTTAAGCAAAGCCATTTACCAGGAAGAAGTAAACGGTGAACTGGATGAGGCCATCAAAACATACCGGTTGATCGTACAACAATATCCCGATAACAGGAAAGTATCTGCGGAAGCCTTATTGCACCTCGGAATCTGCTATGAAAAAATCGGTATGCCTCAGGCTTATGATACCTACCAGGACATCATTGATAAATATGCAGAACAACAGAATGAAGTGGCCCTGGCACAAAAGAGGATAAACCACCTGAAGGCTTTTGCTGATGATAGGCACAGAAAAGCGGAACAACACCTGGAAAATGGAAATGAATTACTCAAGCAATGGGAGTATGAATCAGCAATCAAAGAATATGAGAAAGTAATTGAGCTGAGGCCAAACACACTCCTTGCACGGAATGCACTTTATAATATTGGGCAATCCTATTTTAAAGCAGGGCGATATGAAGAAGCATTAACAACTTTAAAAAATATTATTGAAGAGAATCCGGAAAGCTCGATAACTCCGGTGTCAGAACTTATGGTGGTCCAGGTTCAGAATGCAATTTTGAACAATACGAGTTCCAGTGTGAATAATGATTACTCAGATGAGGATAGGATTGTTGATCCCGAAACCGGGATTACCTATAGGAAAATCAAGACTTTCACAGGTAGAAATGATGTGATTGATTGGGCTTCAGGAACTAAGTTATCACCAAATTGGAAATTCCTTTTAAAAGGGAATACCATTGTCCCGATGGACGGAAATGATCCATTTAAATTCGTTGATATGCAGGTTAGTGCACCAGCATGGTCACCCGACGGAAAAAACATTGCTTTCACCAATGGCGATTCTTCCATTTACATGGTACCAGTTTCTTCGGAGACAGGACATGCCACAGGAACCCCAGAAAATTTACTGAAAAGAGAAGGAAGATGCAGTCTTTCTGGAGTGAACTGGTCACCCGACAGTAAAAAACTATACTTCCACATGATTAATTACCCGGAAAATGATTATCCTGAAATCTTTTCCTTAACCATTTCAGACGGAGCGATCAAATCCCTTACAACAGAGAATATTCCACAGTTCAATCCTGCTTGTTCTCCTGATGGTAATACCATTGCATTTAATGGTCCATTTAGTAGCCTATGGTTATGCTCTGAAGGGGGTAGTGTTGCCAAACAATTGATTGATAACAAGCATACCAAACCTCATTGGACCCATGACGGAGAGTGGCTTTTCAGTGATGAGGCCAGAAAAGGTTGGGGAAGATCATTAAATTTCATAAAAGTCTCAGACAAAAAGGAATTTAAGATTACCCCTCCGGTGAAAACGGGAAGTTATTTGTCTATGTCACCAGAAGGTAACAAGGTATTATTCTATCGGCCATCCCATCAACTCTTCTGGGGTATGAAAGTGGCATCCGCTTCAGGAGGCCCGTCCTATGAACCTGTTTCCCATCTACCTGTTTATGGAGCCCAGTGGTCAAAAAACAGTAAAATGATCATCATACAGGGAGAGAAATATAATAAAATGGAAGAAGGCGATGCTGCCATGAGGATTGTACCAATTACCGGAGGGGAATCATTTCTGCTGAACATGGATGTTGATGTGAAGGGGGAGCCATTTGCCTACTGCGTTACAACAGATCAGAAAAGGATTCTTTTTAAAACAACAAAAGAAGATGAAAGCGAAGATCTTTATATGGTTCCTGTTTCAATCGAGGAAGCCAGGGTGACCAGTCCTCCAACCAGAATAATCGAAAATTGGAACCGTGGAGGAGCATATAATACAAAAATGTCAATGTCACATGATGGAACAAAATTAGCCCTAATCCATAATGAGGATATCTGGATTTATGACATTGATGCAAAAGACCTGAAACAAATAACAAAAACACCGGAAAAGAAAAAGTGGATTTCATGGTCTCCCGATAGCCGGATGATAAGTTATTGGGCTTTCGTTGATAATCCAGACTTTGAGGTTGAAACAAGGATAATTTTATCAGAAGAAGGTAAGCCAATAAAAACATTAAATAATTGTATGGTTTATCCTTTTGGATGGTCACCAGACAACAAATCTGTGGTTTTGTTCCGAAATAACAAATTAATTATCCGCAACATATTTACCGATGAAATCCGTGTAATCCTGGATTTAAATACTCACTGGCTGGATGATATTGGCAACTACTGCTGGTCACCGGATGGCAAATACCTGGTAATTGACGGATGCGAAAATGCAGAACCTGATACAAAATATCATTTATTAAAGGTCCATCTTGATGGTTGTGAAATAACTGAACTGGCTACCGATGATTTAAGCTTTAAATATGATATTTCATGGTCGCCTGATGGGAAGTGGATCTGTTATTGTTTTATGGAGATGGAGAAAGTACGTCCGGAAAGTACCCTTTGGGAAGCAGATTTTGAGGAGCTTGTAGAAAAACTGCATCATTAATATTTTCTTAGTTTAATCCTTCATACGATCTTAATATAACTCAATGATTCATTGACATATATGCAAGTTCGGTTCGATAATTTTGTAAAGAATAAGTATGAAAATTGTAACTTAAATGATATTAAAATGAAACGAATTGGTATAATATTGATCTTGTGCCTTGGACCATTGATCATGGCAACTGGGCAGGAACAGCAGGCCGGGAAGCTTTTAAGCAAAGCTATTTACCAGGAAGAAGTCAACGGTGAACTGGACGAAGCCATCAAAACATACCGGTTGATCGTACAGCAATACCCCGATAACAGGAAAGTATCAGCCGAAGCTTTATTGCACCTTGGAATTTGTTATGAAAAAATCGGAATGCCGCAGGCTTATGATACATATCAGGACATCATTGATAAATATGCAGAGCAGCAAAATGAAGTGGCCCTGGCGAAAAAGCGTATAGACCATCTTAAAGCGTATGCGGATGATATCAACGAAAAGGCTGAACAGCACCTGAAAAAAGGAAATGAACTATTCAGGATTTGGGAGTATGAATCAGCGATCAAAGAATATGAAAAAGTAATCGAGCTGAAGCCAAACACACTCCTTGCCCAGAATGCGCTTTATTATATCGGGCAATCCTGGTTCAAGGCAGGTCAGTTTGATGCTGCATTGGCTGCATTCGAAAAGCTAATAAATGAATTTCCCGGGAGTAATATGACTCCCGTGACAGAACTAATGCTTGAAAGGGTTCGCCTGGCAAAGGAAAAAGACAAGAATATTAAATCAATAAGTAATTCATCAGATAAAGGATATATCATTGATCCGAAAACGAGTATAAAATACACCAAAATAAAAAGTTATGCCGGCAGTAATGATCAGATAGTATATACTTCAGGAGGATTTAATCTCTCCCCTGATGGCAGGTTTATGGTCTTGGAAAATACAGTGGTTCCGGTAGATGGTAGTGATGCATTTAAACTGGTGGATTTGAAAGCCCACCGGAGTGTATATTCTCCAGATATGAAAAAGGTCGCCTTTTATGCAAAAGATGCCATCTGGGTTGCACCTGTCTCTGCGGAAACAGGGCATGTTGAAGGCTCCCCAGTTGAGCTTCTGGATGGTCGGTATAGGTATCAGTTTCCAGTTAGCTGGTCACCTGACGGAAAAAGCCTGGCTTTTCAAAGATTTGATGAAGAATTTAGATGGGAAATCTGGACAATCTCTGTTTCAGATGGCACACTTACTCAGGTTACTGATGATCCTGGTAAGTACCGTCACCCGTTATGGTCTCCGGATGGCAAAACAATTGCCTACGAGAAAAATGGGGGTGTCTGGTTTTCCCCAGCTGAAGGCGGAGAATCCAGAAAGATTATTGATTTTGGCGACCAATCCGCTTGGTGGTCACCTGACGGTAAATGGTTGTATTACTCAAACTGGGATATACACCAACACTTCTTTCTGTCCGATAATCAAAAATTTGACCTAAACATACCCAGGGAAGTTGGTGATTTCATTGCATTTTCCCCAGGTAACAATAAAATGCTCTTCTATCGCCCATCTTATGACTACAAGTGGGGACTCAAGGTTGTTTCAGTCTCCGGTGGACCCTCATTTGAACCAGGAAGGGATCTTGAGGTTTATGGTGCCCGTTGGTCTCCTGATAGCAAGATAATTCTGGCACAAGGAGAAAATGAGAAAGGAGATATCACTTACTGGATTGTTCCATTTGCGGGAGGAGAACCATTCATGTTGAAATTAGATATAGGCATTGATGGTAAACCATTTCCATTTCAAGTTTCACAGGATAATATGAAACTTGCTTTTACAGTATCCCATGAGGACGGTTATGAGGATCTTTATGTTGTTCCGATCTCTGTAGAGGATGCCCGGACAACAGGTCCGGCTGAACTGGTTTTTGAAAGATGGTCCGCCGGCGCATATAATGTGGTTTTTTCATGGTCACCTGATGGGAACAATCTGGCATTAGTTCATGAAGACGAAATCTGGGTTGTACCATTATCAGGAGGCAAACCAACCCAGATCACTGATACTCCGGAAGAAGAAAGATGGATAAACTGGTCGCCAGATGGAAAAATGATATCTTATCATGTTGACGCAAAGACAAAACGTAGCCTAAATGTAGTTCCTGCATCAGGAGGTAAATCAACAATGGTGCTGGATGATTGTAAAACCGCCAGCTGGTCATCTAATAGTCAAGAATTAGCCTTTCTATCCGGGAACAATATTTCAATAATAAGCCTGGATGGCTACCAAAAAAAGCATATTATAAACCTTGAGGATCTGGATCTTGATGATTCGTCATCTCCTAAGTGGAGTCCTGATGGAGAATGTATTGCATTCATTGGTTATAAAACAGGAAATGAGGATCGGATATTTACGATACCATCCATGGGCGGAAAAGTAACCGAACTCGCTCCAGATGACAATGCATCAAAATATGGTCTCCGCTGGTCACCTGATGGAAAATGGATTTCTTATCTTACTGATGAATCGGTTAAAGTACGTCCCGAAGGTATCCTCTGGGAAGCAAATTTCGAAGAGGTGGTCGAAAAATTACAGCGTTAAGTTTTTCTCAGAATAATCCTTCACAAAATCTTAATATAACTCAATGATTCCTTGATATATATGCAGTTTCGGTTTAATAACTTTGATCTGAATATGCAAAAAGACCGCAATTAAACTATACTCAAATGAAACTGATCATTTTAATATGGACACTGTGCCTTGTACCATTGATGATGGCAACAGGGCAGGAACAGCAGGCTGGGAAGCTGTTAAGCAAAGCCATTTACCAGGAGGAAGTAAACGGTGAACTGGATGAAGCCATCAAAACCTACCGTTTGATCGTACAGCAATACCCCGATAACAGGAAAGTCTCTGCAGAAGCCTTGTTACACCTTGGAATCTGTTATGAAAAAATCGGCATGCCGCAGGCTTATGACACCTACCAGGACATCATTGATAAATATGCAGAACAGCAGGATGAAGTGACCCTCGCGAAAGAGAGGTTGTTAAAATATAGACAATTATCTGAAAATAGTTCAAAACCCATCACCGAACCAAGATATACGAAGATCCAGATTCCAACAAAACCTAGGAATGGAGTATTGTCACCGGATGGAAATAAACTTGCTTTTGTTTCGGAAGGATGCCTCTGGCTTGTTCCCGTGCATGGTGAAAGTGATCCCAGTATTTCTGGAGAGCCGGTAAGACTAACTCAATCCATGGGGATCTGGGATCTGGCAAATATGGGAATGGTGTGGTCTGCAAACAGCAAGTGGATAGCATTTCGTGCTGCCAGAGCACAAGAAAATAAGAATGCAGCAGAAGAAATTTATGTTATTTCAGCCTCAGGTGGTGAGGTAAAGAAAGTGAATATAAACCTGGACATTACTGTTGGCTCATATGGTTACAGGATCAGCTTATCTTCTGATGGAAAGAATCTTGCTTTCGCTGCATTTGATGAAGAAAAGAAGGAAGGTACACATGTATACGGTTGGGATCGATTACGCATCTATACGGTTGGAATCGATGGTGAAACCGCGACCCCTTTGACCGAACCTTTCACAAGAGAACCAGTTTTTTCACCGGATGGTAGTCAAATAGCTTATGTAAAAATAAATCCAATGCGTCATCTGGGGGAAGAAATATGGGTAATTTCAGCCAAGGGAGGAAAACCGACCCTTGTTTGCAGCGAGGCGGATGTAATCGTAAAGAGTCCTATCTGGTCGCCAGACGGAAAGATGATCGCTTTTTTGTCGAGAAAATACAAAAAAGGTTATGCCAACAATAGTAATGAGCTTTGGGTTGTCCCTGTCTCAAAAAATGTAAAGCACCCTTCAACACCTACCAAGATTAGGCTTCCTGTTGGTACGACATACATGCTGGCAGGTTGGAGCGACAATAATAAAATTGGCGTGCTACTTCCAAATCCCAGAACTACAGCAATTTATACAGTGCCTTCATCAGGTGGCAAATCGGTTCAACTGACAACCAAACCTGCCTGGATGCCATGCTGGTCTCCAGACGGAAAATATATTTATTTTGATGGTTTGCATACCGATGACATGGCGGGCATAGAGTTCATTCCTGCCCAGGGTGGAGAGGTAAAAAGATTACCCATCCAATCAGATAAATACGTTCAGCCTTCTGGATCTACCAGTGGAATTTCTGTTTCACCGGATGGGAGTATGATTGTTTTCTCAGGCTTTTATCCAGGATCAATCAACGTTGAGAGGACACCAGGCAGCCACATAATGCTGGTACCAGTAAATGGAGGGAAATTGGTACAATTGACGGAAAATCCTCATGGAGATACGAATCCCTGCTGGTCTCCTGATGGTAAACTCATCGCATTTACACGCGCCGAACAAAAACAAATAGATCAGGAGACTGTTAGTTTTTGGAATATTTACGTAATTCCTTCGCAAGGCGGTGCACCAAAAAGAATAACCTCTGCTCAACCAGATAAGGTCTATGGTACATCCATCGATTGGTCTCCTGATGGCAAATGGATCGCCTATTATTCACATGATGAGGAAATAAGGGTTATTCCTGCTGAGAGCGGAGAATCACGTATTGTTGTAGACAAATTAGAATGTAATTATCATTTTGGGCTATCCTGGTCACCTGACAGTAAAAATATTGCCTATGTATCAGAGGGAAAACTTTACACTGTTCCGCTTGAAGGTGGAGATCCACAGGAGATTCATACTGGATTGGATGCGACCCATCTGAAAATGGACTGGTCATGGGATGGAAAAAAGATTGTTTTTGGAGCAACCCAAGGTGGAGAACACGAACTTTGGCTGATGGAAGATTTCCTGCCTGAATCTCAAACCAAAAAATAAGCATACTGGCGGGCGTACAACTTTTTAATATTTGTATCCCCACAACTTCTCACAGCATAATTTTACATTTTTTTACAACTGATCAATAAGTTTTTACGCTGAAAATTAATATATTAGGATATGTTTGGATTTCTTAAACATATCCGCCAAAAAACAAAAATCCTCTTCCTTGCCTTTATTTTAATTTTGATTCCTGGTGCCATCATCAGCTATCTGAGTTTAAAGTCAATCAACCAGAAAGCTGAGAACCTTGAAATCAAGTACAGTGGTACTGTTCGTCTGGTCCGGGATAAGCTGGAGAGTGAGATTTTCAGGCTTGAAGCGAATCTCCGGAACCATGTCATTGAATCATTCCCTGAATCTGACAATGTAGTTGAACTGAAAGCATGGCTCAGAAATATAGAATCAGAAAATCCAGCATTCAAAAATCTGTTTCTCGTTGATACTGATGGAGGTCTGATCTCGTCTTCTGTATCCCTCGGATGGCATAGATTGCTAGGATCCCGGCCTTTCCTGAATAAGCAAGCAGCCACAGATATTAAAATGGCGGAAAACGCCGAATTTATCAGGAAAAACCTCATTGAAGCAATTACACTCTACAGGGAAGCACTGTCCTCTGCAAAATCATCACCCGAATGCATCCTGGTTTTATCGCGGATCGGGCGCTGTTATTTTAAACTTGGAGATTATAATGAAGCGGCTAAGGAATACAAGAAGATTCTGGAACTGGGAAATAATGATGTTATGATAGGGGAAGTCCCCGCCTCAATCGTAGCACTTTCTCAGATTTCCGAATGCTATGAGGCAATGAAGGCTTATGAGAAAAAAAATAATGTTGTACTCCATCTATATAAACAATTGCTTGACCATCCATGGGATCTTTCGGGAGGAGAATATCTCTTTTATTTGAAATCGGCAAGTGCAAGAATAGAAAACCTTGCAGCTTCAGGTGTTAATATTCATTCTTCCGAATGGAACATTGAGGATCTGATGATCAGGGGAGACAGGATGTTCGAACATATATGGTTTATCAAACTCATTCATCAAGATATTCTATCCCAGGTAGAGTCAGATCTCCGAACCGGATCACACTCAGATTCACCATCTCATAATATCTCCCTGGAAGAAGGTGATTCCACACTACAGCTTGGTTTCAGCAAGCTTCCACAGGCATTTCAGCAGTATCAATTATTGGCAATGGGTCATCAATTTGAAAATGAATACATCCTGTCGAATCTGTTTCCTGAAATTCTGACTTCTGTGGAACTCGGTAAAGATGTATTCGTTGGCATTCTCGGTGAAAAAGACAGCTTGTTGTTTATCCAGCAGAACCTTCCCATATCTAATTACCTGGTTGCAGAAAATTTCAATCAACTGTTTGTCAGCTGGCAGGTGGCCTTGTTTGACGGAAGTGGAAAATCAATTGAACAACTCACGCGAAATGAGAGAGTACTCTACCTGGTTCTTTTTACAGGAATTATATTCATCATGCTTATTGGAATTGTTTTCATGATCCGGGCTGTCATCCATGAGTCAGAGGTCTCACGTATGAAATCCGAATTTGTTTCAAATGTATCCCATGAACTAAAAACCCCCCTGGCGCTCATAAGGATGTTTGGCGAAACACTGGATGCAGGAATAGTTACTGATGAAAATAAACGAAGGGAATTTTACAGCATCATCAGGAAAGAAAGTGAACGCCTGTCCCATCTCATAAACAATGTACTGGATTTTTCCAGGATGGATACGGGGGTAAAAGAGTATTACTTTAAAGAAACTGATCTTGTTAAAGTTGTTAAAAGTTCTCTGGAGGCATATAAATTCCATATTCGCGAAAATGGTTTTGAAATCGAAAGTGAACTTCCTGATGAAGCAATGATGCTTAAGATTGACAAGGATGCAATCTCCCAGGCGCTTCTGAATTTACTCAGCAATGCGGTAAAGTATTCAACAGATAGAAAATATATTAAGGTAGAAGTAAGTAAGAATTCATCTACAGCCTTGATTTCAGTTGCGGATCATGGTGTGGGGATACCCAAAGAAGAACGGAAAAAAATCTTTGAAAAATTTTACCGGGTATCAGCTGCCAAAGGCGAGGAAAAGAGAGGCAGCGGACTGGGATTGACGCTGGTGAAACATATTGTTGAAGCACATGGTGGAACAATTGAAGTCGAAAGCGTGGTCGGTGAAGGCAGTAAGTTTACGCTAAGGATTCCATTGCAAAGAATCATATAACCATAATTTATGGCAAAATATTCAGGGTGAGCAAACATGAAAAAGATCCTTATTGTTGAAGATGAAAAAGACATGGTTACGGGTTTGAAGTTTAACCTTGAAGCCCGGGACTATACTGTTATCACCGCCTACGATGGTGATGCAGGTTATCAGAAGGCACTCTCAGAAAAGCCAGACCTGGTGATCCTGGACCTTATGCTGCCAAAACGCAACGGCTACGAAGTGTGTAAGCTGTTAAAAGAAGAAGTTCCTGACCTGCCTATTATCATGCTTACCGCAAAGAGCCAGGAAGCAGAGATCGTGACCGGACTGGAGCTCGGAGCGGATGATTATATCACAAAGCCCTTCAGTGTGCTAGAACTTCTTGCCCGCATCAAAGCCATATTCCGGCGGGTAAGATCAGGATCCGAGATCCCGGAAGTGTGCCGGATAGGTAATCTCGAAATCGACTTTAAGAAGTATACTGCCAGT
>LJUP01000244.1 GCA_001303955.1 Bacteroides sp. SM23_62
GCACTTTTGGAATTCCTCAAGGAGAGCAATACACGCCAGTTCGAGTATAAACTTCCCCTGGCTTCCAGCAGGCCCTCCGTACCCCTGTACTGGTCATCGGTAATCCTTCTGGGCCGGTTCCAGGAGAAAGAGGCTGTCCCGGCCATGCTCGACCTGCTCTCAATGTCGCCCCCTCCAGAGGTGTTGGATACGTTCCGCCGATCCGGTTACGGCGATCTAATGTTTGAAAGTACTGAAATATGCCCCCCTCCACTGACCTCTTTCATCATCACAGCACTGGGGCGTATAGGTGACCCAAAGGCAGCAGATGCTATCCGACCTTTTCTGAACGTATCTGACCAGGTTGGCATCAGGGATGAAAACGAGGACTTTGAAACAGCCTGGGGAATACCAACAAATGCCGCATGGGCACTTGCACAGATGGGAGATCAATCCGGTGTGCCCATTCTCATAGATTTGTTGGGTGCCGAACCATCACAGGTCCGCAATTATGCCCAAAAACTGCTTGAAAGGATCACCGGGGAAAAACTGGGAAGGGATCCACAGGCATGGGAGAAATGGTGGCAGAATAAAGGGTCTTCATGATTCCACCATATAATAAAGTGGAATATGAGAATCGTTAAGAAACACCAATTATCTCATCCAACTATTGTTTCACTTGGCTTGCTTATTATTGCTTGTTCAACCGTTATCCTGCCGGCAGTCAGCGCTCAGACCACCGTCAATTACATACGTCCCTATACAGAAAACCCATTTTACTGGGAATATAAAGGAAAACCGGTGGTTTTGCTGGGTGGGACCTGGCAGGATAATCTTTTCAATCATCCTGAGGGATTGGAGGACCATCTTGATAAGTTGGTGGAAGTGGGCGGCAACTACATCCGTAATACGATGAGCTCGCGTAATGTGGACAATGTTTGGGCTTTTGCCAAACTCGAAAGTGGATTGTATGATCTGGATAAATGGAATGAAGAGTATTGGCAACGGTTGGAGAACCTGCTCAATTTAACATATGAACGTGACATTATTGTGCAGGTGGAACTCTGGGATCCTCACGATCATTTCAGGGATCTTAAGGGGGGTGGTTGGTCATTTCAACCTTTCAATCCTGTGAACAATATTACCTATACTGCGGTCCAGTCACAACTTCCCACTTCGGTCGAATATAGTCCCGTCCCTGTTCCTACTCCCCATGCCTTTTTCCGCACTGTGCCCGATCTTGACGATAACAAACTGGTACTGGATTATCAAAAGAAGTATATCGATAAAATTCTTTCCATTACGCTTACCTACCCAAACGTATTATATTGTATTAACAACGAGACGGGTGCTCATCTGGAGTGGGGTGATTACTGGATAAACCATCTTCACAAACGGGCACAAGAATTAAACGTAGTGATTCATACGACAGATATGCGGCGCAACAATGACATCACGGCCGATGATCATTTATTCATCTATCAGCATCCTGAACGATATACATTTGTAGACATTTCTCAGAACAACTCCAACAATATCCCGACAGGTCAGTTGCACTGGGATCGAATGCAGGAAGCAAGAAAATTACTTGCAGAGCTGGGTGTTCGCCCAATGAACAATGTGAAAATCTATAGCCGGGAGGATGGAACGCATATCAATGGGCCACAAAGATTTTGGCGACTTATATTCGGGGGCTGTGCCAGTGCCAGGTTTCACCGCCCGTACCCTTTGGAAGATGGACCAGAACATCACTATGCCCTCAGCTATCACGGGCTTGGCTTGCACCCTGATGCCCAGATGAATATACGTAGTGCACGCATGTTTATCGATTCCATTGAAATTTTCAGTTGCATCCCTTCAAATCATTTACTGAGCATGCGGGAAACCAACGAGGCTTATTGCCTCGCCGAGGAAGGCAAGCAATATGCACTTTATTTCCCGAATGGTGGGGAGGTGTATATAGACCTTAGCCAATTAAAGAATATGGGCACAATCCAATGGTTGGATATCAATGAGTCAATCTGGTCACAAAATGAGGAGATCAGGGGCAAAGACCATGTAAAAATAACTTCTCCCGGTCAAGGACAATGGGTTGCCCTTATCATGGCTGAAAAAACAGGCATAAGATAACCAGTAACACATATAATAATGATGTGTTTTATCACCATATGCTTTCTGGTTACATTGATGCCAAATATGCCTCAAAGTCGCGTTCACCAAAGCATTAAAATGTTTCATCCCAATCCATTTGATCTGGAAGCGGCAGATTTGGAGGCCATTATCGTTGACTTTAATGATACCATACCCGGGGACACATTATTCATAAACAGGTCAGAAGAAGGCTATCCTCTTTCCTGTTTTAGAAAGATCACTGCCGGCGTATGCATTGATAACGAATGCAGGATCCTGAGGATCAATCTTTACTGGACCATGACCGGGCGATACCTCGGATTCGAACTTCCCGTGGGCGAGTTCCTGAGCAAAACAGAACATGTTGAATTCAACGATAAGGAGTACAAAAAAATGCATACGCTACTCTCGGATCCTTATTCCCTACTGGTAAATTTCTCGATGGATGAACTGGCACCGGAAAAAAACGTTGAAACCGACGCAGTGAGCTCAGCCACCATCAGCGATGTATTGGCTTTTACTGTTGAAGGGGCAGTATATACAACCTATACCATGTGGCATCTTGTGTATGGTGATACACGGAGAAAAATCATCAAAATGACCGAACAGGAGCTGACTATCGGCTTGCTGGAGATTATATTGAAGAGTTCCGATGTTGAGGACAGGGTATGGGGACTGAATCATATCTGGGGATATGTAAAACCTACGGATAAATTATATGATTTGATTTTCGAGAATATTCAAAATGACAATATTTACCTTGCAGAAAAAGCCATTGAGGTGATTCCCCCGGAAGCATCAAGTGCCGCTTCAATCCAGCTTAGATTATTGAACTGTTTCAATTCGGCCAATAATGAGTTAAAGCGGTTAATACTGAATAAATTACAGGATGCTTCAACGCTTCATGGTAAAACAATAGAAAATCTCGCTTCCGGGATATACGAATATAATGATCCTGTAATAACCGACATTCTTGCATTATTTGCAAAACATTCTGTGAGTGAACCCAATGCATTGCAAAACATGGCAGGTTTACTCCAGCACGAAAATCGCTTTATCGCACGAAAAGCTTATCTGTACCTGGAAGGGATTGATATCCAAAATAGCAAAATAAAGCAGCAAATGAATCTCTATCAATCTGTTCACAAGTGACTGTTTATGAAGAAAACAGAAAGCCTCAGATCAATCCTATTATTATTTTTCATATTGCCGGTGATTATTCTTACCAATTCATGCCGGGGTAAAGTTACACCCGTTAATTACGCTGCTTCATCAATGGACACATCGCAGCAGACCCGGCGGATAGAATGGTGGCATGAAGCAAAGTTCGGAATGTTCATACACTGGGGCCCATATTCGTTACTGGGTGGTGAATGGAAGGGCAAAAGGCCGGAACAGGGGGTAGTAGCCGAATGGATCATGAACAGGCTTAAGATACCTGTTGAAGAATACAGAACAATAGCTTCAACATTCAATCCAACAGAATTTAACCCTCAGGATTGGGTGAACCTTGCCAAAAATACCGGTATGAAATACATGATTATCACTGCCAAGCATCATGACGGGTTTGCCATGTATGATTCCGAGGTAAGCCAATATAATATAGTCGACCAAACGCCGTTCAAAAGGGATGTGATCAGGGAACTCTCTGATGCCTGCGCGGAAGCTGGGATCAGATTTGGTGTTTATTACTCTCACCGTGAGGACTGGGAGCATCCCTATGCATATGGCAATACGTGGGATTTTGATTCATCCCAGACAGACCCGGATACAATGAATCATCCGGATCTTTTCCGTAAATACCTTGATGAAAAATCAATCCCCCAGCTCAGGGAGTTGCTTACAAACTATGGCCCGCTGAGTATCATATGGTTTGACAGGGGAATGTATACCCAGGAACAGGGAAAGGAGTTCGCTGATCTTGTTCATTCCCTTCAGCCCAATTGCCTGGTAAACGGACGCGTGGGCCATTATTACAAGGAACTGTTGGGTGATTACCAGAATCTGAATGATAACGGCATGCCACCAGGTGGCATAGAGGAATACTGGGAAACACCCCAGACCCTGAATGATACATGGGGTTACTGTAGGTATGACAATAATTGGAAGCAACCCCGGGAAATAATAAGGAGGCTGGTAAGTATCGTGAGCAAAGGTGGTAACTATCTCCTGAATGTAGGTCCCACAGGGGAAGGTATCATTCCCCAGCCTTCCGTGGATATTCTCAATGCTGTGGGTGAATGGATGAAGGGAAATGCTGAATCTATTTACGGAACAAGCGCATCTCCATTCCCATACGAACTCCCCTGGGGTTATTGTACTGTAAAAGGAGCACTTCTTTACCTGCACATATTCGATTGGCCCCAGCATGGCTACCTGGAACTCGAGGGACTGAACAACCAGATACACAAAGCCTACATGATGACAGATAAGGTGAAAAGTCTGACCGTAAATAGGGACAGTAATGATAACCATCAGATCTTTTTGCCTGAAACATCCACTGACAATATTAATTCTGTCGTGGTTCTTGAGATATCAGGAGAACCCGATGTGGATCCACTGGTAATTAGACAGGAAGGTCTTGACCCTGTGTTACTTGATTACCTGACAGCAAATACCTTCGGAAAAGCTGTCAAAAGATTTAATCGGAAGGGTGAACAAGCTGAACGTTATCATATTTCCAAAATGCAGAATCCCGATGATATCATTGGATGGTTTGTGGACTTCGAAACTACCGGGCTCTATAATGCATATATAAAATATTCAGCCATATCTGAATGGGATAACTGCGCTTACATTCTTGAAGTGGGTAATAGCAAAATAAAAGGTACTGTCAGATCATCAGAAGGATGGTATGATTACAAAACAGAAAGTGCCGGGCAGTTAAGAATCGAAGAGACAGGTTTGACCACCATCCGTTTATATCCGGAAAACAGTCTGGATCATTACCTGATGTATTTCAATTCCATTGTACTGGTCAGGATTGGGGATACTGTTTACGATGATGATAATACTGTTTCAAATTAAAAAGATAATGAGACAGATACATGTTCAATATTTGAGAACAGAAGCGGTTTCTCTTCAGGCCTCGAGGGTTAAAGCTAAAACAAATAAGGTTTTAAAGTTAATTCTTGTTCTTTTCCTAATAAATGTCATTACAGCACCAGTTTATAGTGGAACAGGAAGGCAAACTGGCAGGTTACCCCATCCTTTTCTTGTGATTCCCCAGCCAAAACAAATAGAAATACTTAAGGGAAAAGGGCTTGAAGCTGGCCAGCTTGAACATTTAAAAATAATTGGAAACTTTGACCGGCCGATAATGGGATCAATTCTTTCCCAGTTAACCGAATCGGAATTACATGGACAGGGCATTCTTACCTTAAGATTGGATGATTCTGAGAGCATCCCAGCATCCGATGAAGGGTATGTACTGAATATTGCCAACGGAAATGCCGAAGTTTTGTCCGGGGGAGAAGCCGGTTTATTTTACGGTTGCCAGACACTGGAGCAAGTCCTGGAGGATGCAAGAGATTTTAATGTCCCTGTGCCTGCATGTAAAATCACCGACTTCCCTTCCCTCCCTTACCGTGCCATACATATTGATGTGAAACACCACCTCGATCACATGCACTATTACTATAGCACTATTGACAGGCTGGCTCGATACAAAATCAATGCAATCATTTTTGAGTTTGAAGATAAGCTGCGTTATCAGAAGCAACCACTGGTTGGAGCCCCTCATGCCATAGGTATAGATGAAATGGCGGCCCTGACCCGGTATGCCCGGGACAGGCATATCGAGATTTCACCTTTGGTACAGGGATTGGGTCATGCCACATATATTTTAAAGCATCCGCAATATGCCGATCTCAGGGAACTCTCTTACAATCGCTGGGCCTTTTGTCCCATGGAGAAAGGGACATATCGTGTGCTGTTCGATCTTTACAGTGATGCTATCAAGGCAACACCCGGTGCAAGGTATCTCCATGTTGGCGGCGATGAGATTGGTAACATAGGTCTTTGCCCCAGATGCAAACCAACCGCTGACAAGAAAGGGATGATCAGCCTGAATCTTTACTGGTTAAACAGGGTTTGTGAATTTGCCGAAAAAGCCGGTCGCATACCGATAGTCTGGGATGATATGCCTTTGAAAGAGGTCGGTGTTTACGGGTCTACACGTGATGAATCTCTGGATTCTTCTGGGGTTGAAAATCTCTGGGAATCAGCCACGTATGAACTAAAACAGTTGATTTCACAATTCCCCAAAAACTGTATATACATGCGCTGGAACTATACCCTTTCCAGGCAATTAGGAAATATTAAGGCGTTGAACTGGTATAAAAATAACGGATTAAAAGCCATGGTTGCCACTGCAGCTCAGTCCGGCCCTGCGGTATTGTTCCCATTTGACGACAGGGGAGATGATATGTCCTCGCGGGGCATACCTGCCATTAAGAGTTTTATCGAGTTGGCAGCTCAGGTAGAGACTGAAGGAATGTTATGTACAGCTTGGGACAATCGCTCACTTCATTTTGAAACATACTGGCGTGGATTCATTGCTTCAGCAGCATACAGTTGGTCACCATACAGCTATTCATTGGAAACATTCGACATTGCCTGGATGCAAAGGGAATTTGCTTTTTCAATCTCTGACTACGTAAAACTATACAAGAAATTAAGGGATGCGGCAATATTTTGGGAAAAAGCCTTTAACCGGCAAGGCAGCCGGGAGCATTCAGATAATGCATTGATCCCTCTACCAGGACTGCATCACCAGCAGGCACCGAAAAAACCAGACAAAGTTGAGAAGATAGATTTTTCCTCCATTTTGATCGAACTGCCGGATTTGCAGAAACCCGGCAAATGGAGCCATAAGTATGCCGAACGGCTGACAAAGGCTGATTCAATCTTAAAGGAATACCAGTATAATTCAAATGTATTGAATGAATTATACAATCATTCAAAAAGAAACAGGTATCACTGGGAAGTGTTTATTGCCCTTAACAATTTTCAGGTAACCGCACCACGCTTATTGCTTGCCTTGAAAAAATGCGATGCCGGTGGCAATGATGCGTCCCAGCAATCCGGATTCGATGAAGTCAAGGCTGCACTTCAGGAGTTCGACCAAGCCTGGGAAGAATTACAGGAGGTTTACAGCAAAACAAGATTCAATGCCTATTCTGAAAATTATGTTCCCGACAGGTACTACCACTATGCCAGTCAAAGGGAGGATTTAACCTGGATGATACAGGTGGAAGAAATCTTCCACCAGTCAGTAAAAGAATTTCTGGAATTCAATAATTAATCCCAATGTGTAAGTTCAATATATCGCATCATCATTGACCAGGATTGCCTGCAATGGTGATCACAATTTGTTAATTAATGATATGAGAAAAAACAGCGTCATTTACCTGCAGCGTCTTGTATTGATTGCATCAATTCTATCCTCGGTACCTTATATCATATTTGCACAGGACGAAGAAACTGAAAATTACAATGTATTCGACAGTTGGATTGAATGGAGCAATGGAAGCGGGATGTTAACAAAGTACCTGAATGAACAGGCATTTTACTACCTGGATCAAAGGGATAAAACAGTAGAAATGTTTGAGTCAAGAGGAGACTGGAAAACCAGACAAGCTAAGGTACGGGAATCATTATTGTTGCACATGGGACCTTTTCCCGAAAAAACCCCTCTGAATCCAAAGATCACCGGGATATTGCAGAAAGGTGGTTTTCGAATAGAAAAAATAGTTTTTGAATCTCTGTCCAATTACTATGTCACGGGGTGTCTGTTTATCCCGGATGGTATAACTGGTAAGCAACCAGCAATTCTCTATGTTAGCGGACATGCAGACCTGGCCTATAAGGATCCCGCTTATCAAAAGGTAATATTTAATCTTGTTAAAAAGGGATTTATCGTTTTCGCCATTGATCCCATAGGACAGGGTGAAAGACTGCAGTATTATGACCCGGTAAAGGGCGAATCTATCATTGGCGGCCCCACAAGGGAACACACCCATGCGGGCAATCAATGTTTCCTTTTAGGCACATCCATCAACAAATATTTCATCTGGGATGGCATACGTGCCATAGATTATCTTCAGATCAGGGAAGAAGTGGATCCGGACCGCATTGGTATAACCGGTCGTTCAGGAGGTGGTACTCAATCTGCATTCATTGCGGCTTTTGATGAAAGAATCGTTGCTTCAGCGCCTGAGAATTATATTACAAGTCACCGAAGATTGCTGGAGTCTCGTGGCCCACAGGATGCAGAACAGAATTTCTACCATTGGATATCAGATGGAGGGGCCATAGAAGATTTACTGGTAGTGAGGATACCAAAACCAACTCTTTTGGTAACCACAACACGGGATATCTTCAGTATTAAGGGAACCCGGGAGGTTTACGAACAGGTTCTGAATGGATATATCGCATTCGGCAAGGAGGAGGATTTTTTAATGGTCGAAGACCACGCCGCACATGGTTCAACAAAACGCAACAGGGAGGCGGTTTACAAGTTTTTCCAAAAATACCTTTCCCTGCCTGGGGATGGATCAGATGAAGATGTGGAAATTTTAACACCTGAAGAATTGTACGTGACAAATACCGGGCAGCTTGCCACTTCCCTGGGTGGTGAGACTGTTTTTAGCCTGAACAGAAAGGAAGCTGAACAATTCTATGAAGGCATCATGGAATCAAGGCAACATATGGACAGCCATCTGGAATTGACAAAAGAACATTCAAAAAGGCTTTCCGGGTATC
>LJUP01000245.1 GCA_001303955.1 Bacteroides sp. SM23_62
CGTGATCGCCATCGGCAACAGTCCCAATCCCCTGATCCCCAACACCACTCCCGATATTGAGATGGGCAAATGGGGGAATATCGTAACCGATCCGGAAACCGGAAAAACCTCAAAGCCCGGTGTCTTTGCCGGAGGCGATGTAGCCACCGGTGCCGCCACTGTCATCCTGGCCATGGGGGCAGGTAAAATCGCCGCACGCAACATCCATGAATATGTAATGCAACAGGATTAATCGGTGATGATCCTGATGCGGGCATAACGCATCTCCTGCTGGCCATCCTCTCCAAATACATCGATCACATCAGAAGGTTCAGAACCTCCCCGGACGGTGGCTGTAAAAAAATTCCTTAAAGGTCTGTTTAAGGGAACTGTTGCGGCGGAACTTATACTGTTGTCCTTAAGGATCTCAACCACCCTGTTCTCACTGAAACCTCCAATTTTACCATAGACATGATAAAAAACAAAAAGCCGTTTATCAGGCGTGACCTGGAACCGTCCCCGGCCCGGGAGTAATGTATCCTGTGCTTTACTGAACATAATTGGCTGACGGTAAATGACTTTTCCTTCTTTCAGTATGGCATGGTTCAAGGCATGGCTTTGCTTTTCCTGTGGGAAGAAATCTTTGTGTAATCTTTCATCCAGGACTTTCTCTGTCCACAGTATGTGCACCAACTGATCCGGTGCCCTCCAGAGGTCACAGGGGAATATATGTCCCGCAGTACTTTCACAGCTGGCAACTTCTATCCATTCTTCAAATTGCCCTGTAGAAATATCTCTTGACCAGGTATAAAACAACCGCCTGAAGTCATAATCCCATTCCCTGCCCGTCACCTGGAATTTGTAATCCTTCCATGCCTTCTTCGGCTCGACAATATCGCTGACCCCCAGGAAATGGATCTCCCGTTCCACAAGCTGGACCGCCGGGTAGCAGATACGCACCGGCTGGGGTTCCTCATATTCAGCCCCCCAGGGCCATACCAGCTTGCCCCGGCTGTGCTGGTCCCCATTTCGATCAAAAAATACCCATTCTGCCAGGGAATAGCCCGTATTCTGGAACAGGATGAACTCGTTCACCTTGCCATCCACCACAAAACTCCTGTACGAATGCTCCGTGAAGTCAGGCTTCCCATTCCAGCGCGGTATGATGGTCTCATATCCGGACCGTAAATTAACTGCATCAAATTGAAGAAATCGCGGTTCAGCCGGTCCGTTCCGTATTCCAGGCCCGGTTAATGCCGGGTTAACGGAGAGTATTACCTTGCCTGCATTATTCAACAGGCCAAGGGGCGAAGGTTCCCTTGTACGGTCTGTCTCATCCTTCATCAACAAATCCCAACCCTTGTCCGTCCGTTCAAACAACAACCAGCGGGTATTATTCAGTGGCACCTGATTCTCAAGCGTCTCCATCCCGGATGCCACCAGCTTGTCACCGTACCGGACGATGCAGGTATTGCCATGGCACCACATGGGACCTGAACCATTGTCCGGGGATTCATATTTGTAAACAATCTCTTCCGTCTCCACTTTGACCGTAAAAGCAGGCTTATTGTCACTGGAACAGGACAATGCCAAGCATCCGGAAAACACAATTGTCAGGAAGCAGTAAGTGTGGATTCTTATACGGTTTCCAGTAAGCATTCAATAAATCGTTAAAGAAGTTGATTCTATCCCACTAAAAGCGAAAGCGTTCACCACTCGAGGGAATCTTCCAGCCGGATGTCGTTGAGGTCCTCCTTGCTCAGGCCATGCCAGCGGCAACCTTTCCTGGCACAAATGTGAAAATCTACAAGCCGTTTACTTGCACTTACCACGAGCTTGGCAATTTCACTGCCGCACTCCCCGCATTTTCCGCCCTCTACAAGCAAAGGCTTATGGCAATGCGTGCAATACAGGTCCCCGATAAATTCGTCCTCCGGGATACGGATGGTTGTTTTTGAGGTGAATACATTCAGGTAAGGACTTAGGAGAAGGTGTCCTCTTTCCTCCCCCCTGTGGATGTGGAGCTTGATGGACCCGTTTTCGATCAGTGATTTCTTACAGTGCGGGCAGTAGGTTTGAAGGAAGGTGCCCGTTCTCATGATTTCCACCTGTTCCTCTTCCTCATCCAGTGGTTTCTTCTCTGCCAGGGCAGTATTCATGTCTTCCACAAAAGGCCTGCCCTTGTAGGTTTCATCGATATAGAATTGCTTGAGAGCGAATGAGAAATCGACAAATTTGACAAAATGGTTCTGGCAGCCGATGCGTGAACAGATGCTGACCGAACCACCGAGCTCAAGATCCAGTGACATCATTCCGGACTTGCAAATATCACATTCGGCCGTGGTCTTTATCTCCGAATTGCAATGCTGGCAGAACAGCCTGACTTGCTCACCTTCGGGAGTCTCAATATTGCATACATAATTATAACTTTCATACACGGAACTCAGATGGATGAGGCCTTCATTTTCTCCAATGGCAATTTTCATTTTGATACTGGGGCAATTATCCACCAGGCGGGAATCGTCCATTAATGACTGGCCGCAGACCGGGCATTTAACCCTCAGGGAGATCAGGTTGAGATTTGTTTCCATGGCAGAACAGGTTTTAGAAGTAATGTATCATGAAAGTCCATGGGTAAGTTATGAAAATTAACCCGCAAACTCCAGAATTTCCCCTATCGTTTTGAATTCCTTGATCAGGGAAATGATATTCCGGACCTTCTGCTTGATGTACCGGTCCATCGCTGCAGCCGCCCTCCGGCCGTCACCCATGGCGAGTATGACCGTGGCTCCTCCCCTGACGATATCCCCGCCTGCGAAAATATCGGGGATGGAAGATTGCATGGATTCCTTATCAACATTGATAGTGCCCCAGGAGGACACATCCAGTTCAGTGATACTCTGCGGGATCAGCGGATTGGGTGATACGCCGACGCTGACAACCACGGTATCCACATCGATCAGGTATTCAGAACCCTCTATGGGAACGGGCCGGCGCCGGCCGGAATCATCGGGCTCCCCGAGTTCCATTTTCTGGACCTTCATCTGCCTCACCCTTCCGTTGTCGTCCGGATAATATTCAATCGGATTGTTCAGGTTCAGGAATTCTATGCCTTCCTCCTTGGCATGCTTGATCTCTTCATCCCTTGCGGGCATCTCTTCAATGGAACGGCGGTAGATGATCATGGCCCTTTCCGCGCCCAGGCGTTTGGCGGTCCTCACGGAATCCATGGCCGTGTTCCCCCCTCCGATGACAGCCACATGCTTGCCGCTGATTACCGGCGTATCGTAATCCGGATTGGCTGCTTTCATCAGGTTAACCCTGGTGAGGTACTCATTGGCGGAGTAAATGCCAATGAGGTTTTCGCCGGGGATATTCATGAAGTTGGGCAATCCTGCTCCGCTTCCGACCATAAAAGCCGTGAATCCCTCCTTGGCGAGATCAGCAATGGTGGCAGTTTTACCAACAATGAAGTTGGTGACGAACTTGACCCCCATTCTCTTCAGGATATCTATCTCGACATCCACGATTTCATTGGGCAGACGGAATTCAGGGATCCCGTACTTCAATACCCCCCCGATTTCATGCAGGGCCTCGAATACGGTCACATCATATCCCATCTTGGCCATGTCACCGGCAAATGCGAGTCCCGCGGGACCCGAACCAACAGAAGCTACCTTGATACCGTTGTAGGCGGTTTTCTCAGGGACCGAAATCTTTCCGCTGTTCCGCTCGTAATCTGCGGCGAAACGTTCCAGGTTACCGATCGCCACCGGGGGTTTTTTCAATTTTTGCGGGTAATAGCAAACCTGCTCACACTGGGTTTCCTGGGGGCAGACCCTGCCGCAAACCGCTGGCAGTGCATTGGTTTCTTTCAATACCCTGGCGGCATCGAGGAATTCACCGGCCTCTATCTTCTTGATGAATTTGGGAATGTTGATACCCACCGGGCAACCTGTGATACAGGTGGGATTCGGACAATCAATGCACCGCCTGGCTTCATGGATGGCCTGTTCCTCGGTGAGTCCAAGGTTCACCTCGGTAAAGTTCTTGTTTCTTTTATCCGGCGCCTGCTCAGGCATGGCGAGCCTTTCCAGCTGCGTTCTTTCCTTGGTCTTGAAATTGCTCCTGAGTTCAGCCCTCCATTCCTGGCTCCTCTCCTTTTTCAGGTATTCCAGTAATCCACTACCTTCCATTTGCTAGACCTTTCTGTATTTGTTCAAAAATTTATCATAGGCAACAACTTCCTCATCCCTGTAAGCATTCAATCTGAGCAGCATCTCATCAAAATCCACCTCATGGGCATCGAATTCGGGACCATCCACACAGACGAATTTGGTCTTGCCTCCCACGGAAACCCGGCAGGCGCCACACATGCCCGTACCATCAACCATGATGGTATTCAGGCTGGCCAGGGTAGGAATATTGTACTTTTTGGTGAGGATGGCCACAAATTTCATCATAATGGCCGGTCCCACAGTGACCACCTGGTCCACTTTCTCACGTTTGATTACCGCTTCCATACCATGGGTTACCAGTCCCTTTTTCCCGTACGAACCATCATCGGTCATGATGACCACATCATCCGAATACTGGCGGATCTGCTCTTCCAGGATGATGAGGTTCTTCTGCCGGGCAGCGAGCACGGAAATAACCTTGTTGCCTGCATTTTTCATGGCCTCGACGATGGGCAGCAGCGGTGCCACCCCCACACCCCCGCCCGAGGCCAGCACGGTACCGACCTTTTCAACATGGGTGGGATGGCCAAGGGGACCCACAACATCGTTGATGCTGTCATTCACTTCCATATTGTAAAGCTTGATGGAACTGACACCGACTTTCTGGACGATGATGGTGATGGTCCCCTTCTCAATATCCGCCTCCGCGATGGTAAGCGGGATCCTTTCCCCCCTCTCCCCCAAACGGACAATCACAAAATGTCCGGCTTTCCTGCTTTTGGCTATATATGGGGCTTCTATAACAAGTTTTACGACCTGGTCGGAGAAATATTCCTTTCCAACAATTTTATTCATCAGATACCTGTAAATTTCTATCCTCAAAAATACAGTTTAAATTTACTTTCAGGGGATTGTTTTCAAATGATTTTTATCATCAAATCCCATGTGCAATATTTTTGTATTTTTAGTGACATAACAAGAAACCAATGCCCATGCAAAATTTTCAGTCCGTCGACGAGATCCTTGAATTCGCCATCAAAGATGAACAGCGAGCCGCCAATCTCTATATAGATCTTGCCAAAAGAAGCCGGAGTAACGAGATGCGAAGGACCTTCCTGCAGTTCTCCCAGGAAGAACTGGGCCATAAGAAGAAGCTCGAAAGAATCAGGACAGGGGGCCAGATCGTTGTTTCCGACACCAAGGTTCAGGATCTGAAGATCGGTGATTACCTGGTGGAAGTCAGTACCTCACGCGATGACTTAAGCTATCAGGAAGCCCTGATCATTGCCATGAAAGAAGAAAAGGCTGCCTTCAAACTATACTCTGACCTGGCTGCCCGGACGGATGATGCAGCTGCCCGGGAAGTGCTGCTGATGCTTGCCCAGGAAGAAGCACGGCACAAACTGCGCTTCGAAATAGAATATGATGATAATATATTGAAGGAACACTGATTCCAGGATCAACCTTTTCTGTTGATGCTCTCCATGACACGGCCGATGGGGCGAATGGGCATGTTTCCGCATCCTATCTAATTATCTACATATCAAAAAGATTTATACTTTTGTATCGACTGCCAGCATTATTGATTTGTTATGAAACAGGATGACTTTTCTTTTCTTGGAAACATTGATATTGATACCATTGAGACCCTCTATCATGATTACCGCAAAGATCCCGGATCAGTGGATGAAAGCTGGCAGCAGTTCTTCAAGGGATTTGATTTCGCCAGGCAGGAATTCAAGGATCACCTGGTATCTGAAACCCTGGACAAGGAATTCAAGGTGATCAACCTGATTGACGGGTACCGCAAACGAGGGCATCTTTTTACGAAAACCAACCCGGTCAGGACACGGCGCAAGTATTTCCCGACCCTGGACCTGGAGAATTACGGCCTTTCGGAAGATGACCTGGATACCGTTTTCCATGCCGGGAAAGAGATTGGCATCGGGGCGGCCACCCTTCGTGATATTGTGGATCATCTCCATCAGACCTATGCCAGTACAGTCGGCGCAGAGTATATGTTCATCCGCAGTCCGGAAAAAATAAAATGGCTGAGCACCCGCATGGAAAGCAGCCGGAATGTCACTGAATTCAACGAACAGCAGAAGAAGGAGATATTCATGCACCTGAGGAATGCGATCGGTTTTGAGAATTTTATCCACAAACGCTTCACCGGTCAGAAAAGGTTTTCCCTGGAAGGGGCGGAGGTTCTGATCCCGGCCTTGATAGCTTTGATTGAGCGGGGAGCAGCCAGCGATGTGCAGGAGTTTATGATCGGCATGGCGCACAGGGGACGGTTGAATGTGCTGGCCAATGTCCTACAGAAACCCTACGAGAATATTTTCAGGGAATTTGAAGGGGAGGAATATGAGGCAGGGATCTCCCTGGGGGATGTGAAATACCACCTGGGTTATGTGAATGATGTCAGGACACTTTCCGGGAAAAAGATCAGGCTTAACATGGCCCCGAACCCCTCCCACCTGGAAGCTGTTTCGCCTGTTATCCAGGGTCTCTCAAGGGCGCGGATCGACCATAAACACGGGGGGGATTTCAACAAGGTGGTCCCCATCCTCATCCACGGTGATGCAGCCATCGCTTCACAGGGAGTGGTTTATGAGGTGATCCAGATGGTTGATCTCCCCGGCTATAAAACCGGTGGCACCATCCACCTGGTGATCAACAACCAGGTCGGGTTCACCACCAATTACCTCGACGGACGCTCCAGCACCTATTGTACCGATATCGGCAAAGTGACCAAGGCACCCATTTTCCATGTCAACGGGGACGAGGTGGAGTCCCTCCTGCATACCGTGATCATTGCCATGGAGTACAGGCAGCGCTTCCATACAGATGTATTTATAGACATCCTGAGCTACCGCAAATACGGGCACAACGAGGGGGATGAGCCTCGGTTCACCCAGCCCCTTCTGTACAAGGCCATCGCCAAACACCCCAATACCCGGGATATTTACGCTGAACACCTGATTGAAGAGGGGATCTACGCAAAAGGGGACATCCAACAGGCTGAGCAGGATTATGACGAGATCCTCGAGGGGAAACTGAAGGTTGCCAAGGGACTCAAAAAGGTTTACATACAACGCTTTCTGAAAGAAGACTGGAAAGGATTAAAATATGCTTCCCAGGCAGATTTCCGCAAACATGTGGATACCGGGGTAACCCGTGAAAAACTGCTCCGGGTGGCCGAAGAGATCAATACCCTTCCCCCCGACCAGCCCTTTTTCAATAAGATCCTCAGGCTGGTCGAGGACCGGAAAAAGGCTGTGGCGGAAGACCGGCTGGACTGGGCGCTTGGGGAATTGCTGGCCTACGGGACCCTGTTGACGGAAGGATTCCCGGTGCGCATATCGGGACAGGACTCCATCCGCGGCACCTTCGCACACCGGCATGCCGGATTTGTGATCGAAGATACGGACCAGCAGTATGTACCCCTGAAGCATCTGAAAGAAGCCAATGCATCCTTTGAAATATACAACTCACCCCTGTCAGAATACGGGGTGCTCGGATTTGAATACGGATATGCGCTGGCCGTTCCCAATGGACTGACCATATGGGAGGCCCAGTTCGGGGACTTCCATAATGTTGCCCAGGTGATCATTGACCAGTACATCAGTTCTGCAGAAGAGAAATGGGGACTGCTGAACGGGCTCGTGATGTACCTGCCGCATGGCTTTGAAGGACAGGGGCCTGAACATTCGAGCGCCCGGATCGAGCGTTTCCTGTCCATGGCTGCCAGGAACAATATGCATCTGGTCAATTGTACCACACCGGCCAACCTGTTCCATACCCTGCGCAAACACCTCTATGCCAATTTCCGGACCCCGCTGGTCATCTTCACCCCCAAAAGCCTGCTGAGGCATCCCAGGTGTGTTTCTACCCTGGAGGATTTTGAGAATGATACGTTCCATGAAGTCATCGATGATCCTGACGTGGATGTGAATGAAGTCAGGCGGGTGGTTTACTGCTCTGGCAAGGTTTATTATGACCTGCTCGCCCGCAAGGAAGAGTTCAAGGCCAGGGATGTGGCCTTGGTAAGGATAGAACAATTGCATCCCTTCCCCATGGAACAGGTCAATAAGATCTGCAGGAAGTACAAAAACAATTTACTTTCACTCTGGGTACAGGAAGAACCGGAAAACATGGGCCCCTGGCGTCATATACAACAGGCCATGAGCACCATCAGACCGGAACCTGTAACCCGCCAGTCCAGCGGGAGTCCCGCTACAGGCCTGCACCAGGTACACCTGATGGGACAGGAAGAGATCATCCAGAAGGTCTTCAGGCGTTGTGACTGTGAGCTTAAAAATGTATATTGCGGGCTCCAGTGCGTCGTCGGAAAATCAAGGAAGGAAATCCTCAAGGCACATCAATATTTCCAGAAGAATTAAGAAATTCCGTTACAATTTATTACATTTCGTTCCCAAAGCACTTCTAACATGATTGTCGAAATAAAGGTTCCCAGTCCGGGTGAGTCCATCTCGGAGGTCGAAATTGCCTCCTGGCTGGTCCAGGATGGAGATTATGTGGAGAGGGACCAGGAGGTGGCCGAAGTGGAATCAGACAAGGCCACCCTGCCACTCATCGCAGAAGAGGCCGGGAAGATAAAGATCACAGCAGAGGCTGGAGAAACCGTACCGGTAGGGAAGGTGGTCTGCACCATTGACACATCTGCCAGGGCTCCTGCCGG
>LJUP01000026.1 GCA_001303955.1 Bacteroides sp. SM23_62
AATCTGCCATTACGGCCATTGTATTCATGGAACTGTACATTCCTGACTGGCCATGTCCTGGAAGATCAACGCTGATCACCCTGTAATGCTCAGCAAGTTTTTCCGCAAATCCATTCCAGATCTCGAGAGATTCCAGGTAACCATGGATCAATATCACCGGTTCTCCTTTGCCCAGATCGCTGTATCTCAGGTTGGCATCATGATAGCTGATGTAACTTATCATAAATTTTCAGTTTCTTTTTCCTGAATGGATAGTTGAAGATAAAAAAAAATTGATTCACCTCTGCATCAATTCTTCAATTTCCTCATAATCAATGGCTACATCTTCCATCAGATCAAGGTTGCCATGCTCTGTAACCAGGATATCATTTTCCAGCCTTATGCCCGTCTTTTCAGCAGGAATATAGATCCCCGGTTCACAAGTCAATACCATTCCAGGCTTGAGTATTTCCTGTTTGCTGCCCACATCATGAACGTCGAGTCCCAGAAAATGTGAAACACCATGCAAACAATATCTCATATATAACGGTTGCTCCTTGGATTGTTTCTGGATGTCCCTTGTGCTATATAATCCAAGCCTGACATGTTCCTCCTCCCATATTTTGCCAACTTCCTCATTGATTTTATCGATGGTCGTTCCGGGTATTATCAAGGCCTTCGCTTTCTTGAATACCCTGTGACAGGCATCATAAATATCCTTCTGCCTGTCCGAAAACCTGCCGTTAACGGGAATGGTCCTTGTGCAATCCGCCGCGTAATTTGCATATTCTGCACCAAAATCACTCAGGAGAAGCTCCCCATCCTGACATACCTGGTCGTTGTTAATATAATGCAGGATACAGGCATTTGCCCCGGAAGCAATAATCGGTGCGTAGGCATGACCGGCAGCGCCCTGACGGGTGAATTCACAGGTCAGTTCAGCTTCAACCTCATATTCTTTTTGTCCCGGTTTAACAGTGGAAAGGATCCTGTCAAAACCACCTTTTGTTATTTCAACCGCTTTCATGATCAGGGCAAGTTCCTCAGGTTCTTTCTGCAGGCGCAGTTCCGTCAGGATAGGTGAAAGCCTTTTCATTCCGTGCAGGGGAAATTCCTTTTTCAATTCGGCAAGATAACGTTCATCCCGGGATAGATAGTCAGGTCTGAATTTTACCAGTTCATGACTGGTACAATAGATATTTTCAGATTCCAGGATCACTTCTCGTGCAATGGAGCCAAATTTTTCCAACCAATGAATATTCGCGATCCCTGATATTTCTTCAGCCTTTTTTTTATCAAGCTTTTTCCCTTCCCAGCTCTCCAGCTTTGGATCCGGTTCCCGGATAAACAACATTACCTGTCTGTCTTCACTGGGATGATCCGGACATAGCAGCAGGATCGTCATCTCCTGTTCAATGCCTGTCAGGTAGAAAAGATCAGAATTCTGGCGGTATGGGAAAAACTGGTCCCCGTTTCGCAACATCTGATCATTGGAATGAACAATGGCAACAGAATTTTTCTCCAGTCTTCCTGCCAGTTTCCGCCTGTTTCTGATGAACAGATCTCTTGGTATCCGTGAATATCTCATGGTTTATGTTGCAGAACATCTTCCAGGAATATTCCTTGCTTTCATTTATAAAGATAAAGATACTTAACTTTATTCCTGTTTCATGCTAACCTGTATCCGAAAATCACCAACATATGAGCAACATCTTTAATTCCTCCATCGGAAAGAAACTCATGGTGGCACTGGCAGGCTGTTTCCTGATCCTTTTTCTGCTGGTCCACTTGGGGATTAATCTAACCCTGATTTTAACTGAATCGTCAAAACCATTCAATGTGGCAGCCCATTTTATGGGCACTAACATCATTATCAAGGTTTTTGAGGTAATTTTGTTCACAGCTTTCCTGCTGCATATCATTTATGTCCTGATTCTGCAGATTCAGAATTGGATTGCCCGTCCCAAACGCTACAAAATTCCCAATTATTCCCAGATTTCTTTCTTTTCTAAATTCATGATCTGGTTAGGGGGTATCATTTTAATCTTTCTCGTTATACATCTTACGGATTTTTATTTCAAAAGCAAATTCGGGCATATTGAAGAGATCACTTATGATAATATGAAGTATTACACCGATTTAAGTTCACTGGTAATTCAGAAATTCCAAATACCCGGGATTGTGATCTTCTATATTGCCTGTTTCCTGATTCTCGGATTTCACTTATGGCATGGCTTTCAATCGGCCTTTCAGACACTCGGTTTAAACCATAAAGTTTATACTCCTGTCATTAAGACGCTTGGAAGGGTTTACACGATCGTGGTAGTATCCGGTTTTACGATCATTCCAATTGTTATACATTTCACCCAATAGCATAATAAAGCACAATATATCATGGCCATACTAGATGCAAAAATTCCTGAAGGTTCATTGGCAGAGAAATGGACCAATTACAAAAATTCTGTTAAACTGGTAAATCCTGCCAATAAAAAGAAACTTGACATCATTGTGGTTGGCACGGGAGCTGCCGGTTCAAGTGCGGCATCTGCCCTTGGCGAACTGGGGTATAATGTAAAAGTTTTTTGTTATCAGGATTCACCACGCAGGGCACATGCCATTGCCTCCCAGGGCGGCATCAATGCCACAAAAAATTATCAGAATGACGGAGACAGTGTATACAGGCTTTTTCATGACATGATCAAGGGAGGTGATTTCCGTGCGAGGGAAGCCAATGTTTACAGGGCAGCAGAAGTAAGCAACCAGGTCATAGATCACTATACTGCACTGGGTGTTCCTTTTGCAAGAGACTATGGCGGTTCCTTAACCAATCGCTCATTCGGCGGGGTTCAGGTTTCAAGAACTTTTTATGCAAAAGGCCAGACGGGACAGCAATGTATGCTGGCAGCATATTCTTCACTCAACAGGCAGATCAGTAAAGGAACGGTCGCCATGTTCAGCCGCAGGGAAATGCTCGACCTTGTCCTGGTGGACGGAAAAGCCAGGGGAATCATTACAAGGAACCTTGTAACCGGTGAGCTTGAGCGTCACTCAGCTCATGCCGTGGTGCTTGCCACAGGCGGATATGGTACCATCTATTACCTTTCCACGCTTGCCATTCAATCCAATGGCACGGCTGCATGGAAAGCGCACCTTAAAGGAGCATTATTTGCAAATCCCAGTTTCGTTCAGATACATCCGACTTCTATTCCCCAGTTAAATGAATACCAGTCGAAACTGACATTAATGTCTGAATCCCTGAGAAATGATGGCCGGATATGGGTCCCAAAAGAAAAGAACGACAAAAGACATCCCAATGATATCCCTGAAGAGGAGCGGGATTATTATCTTGAAAGAAGATATCCGGCATACGGCAATCTCGTCCCCAGAGATGTTGGTTCCAGGGCGGCAAAAGAACGCTGTGATGCCGGTTATGGTGTTGGGCCAACAGGACTAGCGGTCTATATGGATTTCAGGGATGCCATCAAAAAACAGGGCGATAAAACCATTGAAGCCAAGTATGGCAACCTCCTTGAATTGTATAACACAATTACAGGCATCAATCCCTATAAAGAACCCATGCAAATCTACCCATCAGCCCATTATACAATGGGTGGACTCTGGGTTGATTACAACCTGATGACAACCATTCCCGGCCTGTATGCCATCGGAGAAGCAAATTTTGCTGATCATGGTGCCAACCGGCTTGGTGCTGCATCACTCATGCAATGTTCAGGGGATGGTTATTTCATCCTTCCTTTCACCATCAGTGACTACATGGCAGACCAGATCAAAACACCGAGAATACCTGTCAACCTTAAAGAATTTGATGAAGCAGAAGAGAATGTCCGGAAAAGGCTCGAAAAGCTTATTTCGATCAACGGAACCCAAACCCCAACGTCTTTCCATAAAAGGCTGGGGAAAATAATGTGGGACTATTGCGGAATGGCCAGAAACGAGGAAGGTTTAAAAAAAGCAGCGGAACTTGTAAAGGAGCTGAAACATGAATTCTGGACCGATCTTAAAGTTCCCGGTAATTTAAATGAACTTAACCAGGAAATTGAAAAAGCAGGCAGGATAGCAGATTTCTTCGATCTTGCAGGTCTCCTGATCACCGATGCTCTGAACAGAAAAGAATCATGCGGTGCTCATTTCAGGGAAGAAAGCCAGACTCCTGATGGTGAAGCACAGCGGAACGATGATGAATATTTATATGTCGCAGCGTGGGAATTCAAGGGTGAAGAAAGACCTCATCAACTTCATAAAGAAAAACTCAAATTCGAGGAAGTTGAGGTGAAAGTCAGAATCTATAAATAAACAAGATAAAATGAAAGTCAGATTAAAAATATGGCGCCAGGAAAATGCAAAAGCAAAAGGTGCTTTCGTTACTTATGATTTTGATGAAGTTTCACCGGAAATGTCCTTTCTTGAAATGCTGGATGCCCTGAATCAGAAACTGATCAAAAAAGGTGACTCCCCCATCGCTTTTGATAGCGATTGCAGAGAAGGTATATGCGGTTCATGCGGACTATATATCAACGGAAGACCCAATGGTCCCGGAAAAGGTATTTCAACCTGCCAATTATCGATGCGGCCCTTCAAAGATGGTGATACTATCTATGTTGAACCCTGGAGGGCAAAACCTTTTCCCGTGATCAAGGATCTTATTGTTGACCGTTCTGCCTTTGATAAAATACTTCATGCCGGGGGTTATATTTCCGTCAATACAGGCAGTGCACCTGATGCCAACTCAATACAGGTTCCCAAAGAAAATTCTGATCTTGCTTTTGATTCATCGGTCTGTATAGGTTGCGGAGCCTGTGTGGCAGCCTGCAAGAATGCATCCGCCATGCTGTTTGTGGCAGCCAAGGTATCCCACCTGGCCCTGTTGCCGCAGGGACGGCCGGAAGCCAGGGAAAGGGTGAAAAACATGGTCATGGAAATGGACCGGCTCGGATTCGGGAATTGCACCAATACCGGAGCATGCGAAGCAGAATGCCCGAAAGAGATCAAACTGACAAATATTGCCAGGCTTAACCGGGAATATTTTACCGCAAAGGTTCTTTAAGATCTCATCATATCCTCGACTTCCTGTACTGTTTTCGGGATGGGTTTGCCGAGGACTTGGCTGCCTTTATCCGTAACGAGGATATCGTCTTCTATCCTGATTCCGCCAAAATCCTTATATGATTCCACTTTCTCATAATCTATAAAGGCCGTGAATTTACCCTCCGACCTCCACCTGTCTATCAGTGCAGGGATAAAATATATGCCCGGTTCCACAGTTATTACATAACCCGACTCCAGTTCCTTACCCAGCCTCAGATAGGCGGTCCCAAACTGATCGCTTCTTCTGATTTCCTCACTGTAACCTACAAGATTCTCTCCAAGGCCTTCCATATCATGAACATCGAGCCCCAGCATGTGCCCGAGTCCATGTGGAAAGAACATGGCATGCGCCCCTGCATTTACTGCCTCCTCCACATCGCCTTTCATGAGTCCAAGGTCCCTTAATCCAGCTGCAATGATCCTTGCAGCATCCCTGTGAATGTCCCGGTACGGAGTTCCCGGCCTGATCTGATCAATGGAGAAAACTTCGGCCTTTAGCACGATTTCATAAATCTCTTTCTGTCGCTGGCTGAACTTTCCATCAACCGGTACGGTCCGGGTAATATCACCAGCATAATGATTCACTGTTTCCGCTCCTGCATCTGTGACTATTAACCTGCCTTCCTCCAGGATATTTCCATGATAATGGTTATGCAATGTTTGTCCATCCATGCTGAGAATGATTGGAAAAGCTGCCATGGTGCCATGACTCAGCGCTATTCCTTCGATACGGCCTGCAATCTCCCTTTCGTAAATGCCGGGCCTGGCCATCTTCATGACAGTAGTATGCATCTCGTAACTGGTATCGACCGCCCTGATAATATCTTCCACCTCTACGGCCTCCTTGACGGATCGTAAACCTATCACACCCTTGATCAATGCAAGAGATGCGCCTGATTTTACATTCTCCCAAGGCATATTTGTCAGCCTGGCTATCTCCAGCAGGGTTTCATCCCGGTAAGGAGGAAGGTAATGTATGAACCTTCCCTTCTGCAGGAAATCTTCAAGGTATGCTGACAGTTTGTGATAGGGCAGGACGCGGCTGATGCCTGCCTTTTCTCCGAGTGATTTCATGGATGGCAAAGATCCCATCCAGATGATATCATCCAGGCTGAGATCATCTCCGAAGAGGTAATCCTCACCAGACTCAAAATCTATCACCCCTGCCAGTCCGGGCTGGTCGAGTCCGAAAAAATACAAAAAAGAACTGTCCTGCCGGTAATGATATGTGTTATCCGGGTAATTCATCGGACTGTCATTGTTGGCCGGGAAAAGGGCCACTCCACCGGATACCTGCCTGCGTAATTGGTCCCTTCTGTTGGAATAAACTTCTGCTTTAAACATGATCCATTCGTTTGAATAATAACTTCCCGAATTTATAAGGAATTAATTATTTTTTGATGATTTTGTAACCTTTTATCAATAAAGTACGAATACCCTTTTGCAATATCATTATTTAAGTATATTCGCACTTGGTGCCCAAATTATTAACACTGTATTAACAACTTTTCAACGAATGCCCTACAGAAGACTGCCCAACACTGACAGGGCCCGGCAGAAAGCGCTTCTAAAAGCTTATCATAAGGGAAAGGAAATCCCTCCATTTAAACTGGCATTTTCACAGAGTACTTACCAGCAGATTGTATCCTTCCTGCCGGGTTTTGAGAAGAAGATACTGCATCAAAAATCTGCGATTGCCAGACAGATTGAGCGGAATAAGGAGCATCAAAGCCTGATGAGAAAGGCAAAACTTTACATCTCGCATTTTGTACAGGTAGTTTACATGGCCATACTGAGGGGAGAACTTACACCAGCCATTCTGGACTATTATCAGCTGAATGGACATGCTATGAAACTTCCCCCCCTCAACACTGAAGAAGATATCATTAAATGGGGTAAATGCATCATTGATGGGGAAACCGATCGCATAAAGAAGGGCATGAGTCCGGTTACCAATCCTACCATTGCGGTTGTCAAGGTGAGGTATGAAAAATTCTATGAATCGTACCACAACCAGAAGAATTTAAGACAGGCCAACTGCCGCACCCTGAAAGAACTTGCCGAAGCAAGGCCTGTTGCAGACGAGATCATTGTCAATATCTGGAACGAGGTGGAAGAATCTTTCAAGGATCTGCCGGATGACCTGAGGCGGGAAAAAGCCTCGGAATACGGGCTGGTTTATGTATACAGGAAAAGTGAACTGGCAGAGCAATCACTGTTCAAGTCCACCCATCCCCGATTGAACTGATTCCCTCCTCTGTCGTTGTATTACAGCGAGTAACAGAATGGTCAGCACAATGCTTGCGATGATCATCAACACCGCATTTTCTTCCATCCCGATATGATCCGGTTCTATTTCAAGGGTACCCTGGTAAAAAATATAATAATAGATCACTGCCAGTCCGTTATTGATGAAATGTGCCAGGACAGCCGTCCATATAGAGCCGGTCCAGACAAACAGATAACCAAACAGTGCACCCAGCATGACCCTTGGGATCAAACCAAGGAACTGGTAATGCATCAGGCTGAAGAGCAGGGCTGCAATCCAGACGGCCAGATGTTCGTTCCGGAACCATTCAGTAAGGATGCGTTGTAGCGTTCCCCTGAAAAGAAATTCCTCGCCAAGGGCCGGGATCAGGGCTACCATGCATATGTTGATCAACAATCCACCGACATTATCCGTCTGAAGGTATGCCCTCATCAGGTCCCATGAATTTTCATCGCTCTCGCGTATTCTATCCATGAGATCCCCCCAACGTTCGGGAAGTGATAGTTTCTCATTCAGGAAAGAGGTAAAATTGATCCAGGGGATGGAGATAACCATTAATGTGATCACCAGAATGATGATCCAGTGATTGGAAATCCTGTCAGCCTGGAGATACTTCCATGTATTACGCTGGATCAGAAACCCGGAAAGAATGGCCGGAACAAGGAACAAGCCGACAGAATACAGCACCTGCAGGAATTTTAACAGTCCGATGTTTGTTTCAACTTCATTTTGCTCAAGGATGCGTATCACTTCCCCCGGGGGGACTTTAAACAAAGGCATGGCAAGCAGTATCCCCATGCCAAAGAAGATCAGGTAACAACAAACCATCAGGAATGAAACCAGGAGAAGCTTGGTAAAAGGACGGGCATCGTAGAAGAATCCCTGTGTCATTCTGCTGAAATTGGTATTTTTGCGGCATAAAAGTATTAATAATTTTCTGTTTTGCTCAGGATCGGTAAAGTTGAAATAGAAAAGCATCCTCTCCTGCTTGCCCCCATGGAGGATCTTTCTGATCCTCCTTTTCGTTATGTCTGCAAAAAGTATGGAGCAGACCTTATGTATACGGAATTTATTTCATCGGACGGCCTGATCCGTCATGGGGCAAAAAGTGTCAGAAAGCTTGAAATATTCGACTATGAGCGACCCATAGGGATCCAGCTATATGGACACCTGGTCGAGCCCATGGTGGAAGCCACCCGTATGGCTGAGAAGGCCCGGCCTGATTTGATCGATATCAATTTCGGCTGCCCTGTTAAAAAAATTGCCAGGCGTGGTGCCGGTGCCGGGATGTTGCGCAATATCCCCCTGATGGTTAAGATGACGGAGGCCATAGTACAACAGACCAGGCTCCCTGTTACCGTGAAGACCAGGCTGGGGTGGGATGATCAAAATAAAAATATCCTCGAGGTGGCGTTGAGGCTCCAGGATGCCGGGATCAAGGCCCTGTCCATCCATGGCCGGACAGGCACCCAGCTTTACAGAGGACAGGCGGACTGGAGCCTGATCGGGGAGGTGAAAAATCACCCGGATATAGAGATCCCGATTATCGGGAACGGTGATATAACGGGACCCGAGATTGCCGCCGAAAGATTCGCGCAATACAATGTGGATGCCATCATGATCGGACGTGCCACAGTGGGAAAACCATGGATCTTCCGAGAGATCAAACATTACCTTGAAACCGGGGAAAAACTGCCTCCCCCTGATCTCCGGGAGAAAGTCTCACTGGCCAGGATGCATTTTCAGAAATCCCTGGAATGGAAGGGCGAACCCAGGGGTATCTTTGAAATGCGCAGACATTTCAGTAATTACTTCAAAGGCCTGCCTGATTTCAAGGAGATCAGACTGAAGCTGGTCACTTCACTGGATGTTGATGATATCAATGATATCCTCGACCGGATTGAAGAAAAATACGATTTTTGATTAGAAGATGTCATGCAGGGCCTTTTTCTGGGGATAGTCCAGATTATAATGGAGTCCCCTGCTCTCTTTCCGGTCCTGCGCCATCGTGATGGTCAAATAGCCGGCCGTGATCAGGTTACGAAGCTCGCAAAGGGATTTGGATAAGGTAGATTTCCGGTACAGGGCTTCGGTCTCACGGTAAATGATCTCCAGGCGTACAAGCGCACGGTTCAGCCTGAGATCAGTACGGACAATGCCCACATAATTACTCATGATCTGCTGCATCTCCTTGAAGTTCTGGGTGATCAGGATCATTTCCTCTGGATGGGAAGTGCCTGAATAATCCCAGTCAGGTACATTTTTCTGGATACTTGCTTTGCTTGCCTCACTGATTGCCGACTGCGCGGACCTGTCTGCATAGACAATGGCTTCGATCAGGGAATTCGAGGCGAGACGGTTGGCCCCATGCAGCCCGGTACTTGATGTCTCACCCGCTGCATACAGCTGCTTGATCCAGGTTGCCCCGTGCTCATCCACCTTGATTCCTCCGCACATATAGTGCGCGGCAGGGACCACGGGGATCATATCCTTCCTGATATCAATGCCGATGCTCAGGCATTTTTCATGAATATTTGGAAAATGGGAGACCAGCTCCTCAGGGTCCAGGTGGGACGCATCCAGAAAAACATAATCATCACCCCTGGATTTCATCTCGTTATCGATGGCCCGGGCAACGATATCCCTGGGTGCCAAACTCTTGCGCTTATCATACTTATCCATAAATTCCTTGCTGTCCTGTGTCTTAAGGACCGCTCCAAATCCCCTGAGCGCCTCTGATACCAGGAAGGATGGCCGTTCGCCAGGATGGTATAAAGAGGTGGGATGGAACTGAACAAATTCCATGTTCTCTATGATCCCTTTCGCCCTGTAGACCATGGCAATTCCATCACCTGTGGCAATGGATGGATTGGTGGTTGTATGGTACAGGTTCCCTACACCCCCGGCGGCGATCAGGGTGGTTTTTGCCAGCAGGGTGATCACCTGGTCTGTTTTCAGGTCCAGTACATATGCCCCGAAACATCGGATGTTCTGGTTATATCTTTTCACCAGGATTCCCAGGTGATGCTGTGTGATCAGGTCAACAGCAAAATGATCTTCCAGAATCTCAATATTTTTGTGTTTCCTGGCCTGCTCACTGAGCTTTTTCTGTATTTCAAATCCGGTATTGTCTTTATGATGCAGGATGCGTTTTTCAGAATGCCCGCCTTCCCGGGCCAGGTCAAATTCACCATTTGATTTCTTATCGAACCTGGCACCCCAGCGTATCAGTTCCTCTATCTGGGCAGGTGCATCGCGGACAACATTCCTGACTACTTGCTCATCACAGAGTCCATCTCCGGCAATAAGGGTATCCTGGATATGTTTCTCATAGGAATCAGGTTCATAGGTCACGGCTGCAATCCCCCCCTGGGCATATTGTGTATTGGTCTCTTCTATGTTGGTTTTGGAGATCAGGCATACTTTGCCATGATCTGCCACTTTTAACGCAAAACTTGTGCCTGCAAGTCCGGATCCGATAACCAGAAAATCAACTTCTTTTTTCATATGATTAAAAATTATACAAATATAACAGCCTTTTTTCAAAGGCCTTAACAATTAGGCATTTCCTGAAGCAATTATTTTCTTTACTTTTGTCCATTAATTTTAACGAAATCCCACAGAAAGAATATGGTCCAGGAAGACCTCTTCAAAAAGATCATTGCGCATGCCAAGGAATACGGGTTTGTATTCCCTTCGAGTGAGATTTATGATGGCTTGAGCGCCGTTTATGATTACGGCCAGAATGGTGCGGAATTGAAGAACAATATCCGGAATTACTGGTGGGATGCCATGGTAAACCTGAATGAAAACGTTGTCGGAATCGATTCGGCCATTTTCATGCATCCTGAGATCTGGAAAGCATCGGGTCATGTTGACGCATTCAACGATCCCCTGATCGACAACAAGGACTCAAAGAAAAGATACCGGGCCGACCAGCTGATTGAGGATTACCTGGAGAAACTGCAGGGGAAGATCAACAAGGAAACAGAAAAAGCTGCCAACAAATTTGGTGAATCATTTGACAGGGAGAAGTTTCTTGGCACCAATCCAAGGGTACTTGCCAACCGGGAAAAGATAGACAAGATCCACAGCCGTTTTGTCAAAGCGCTGGAGAAGGACGACCTGGAAGAGCTCCGTCAGATCATTATTGATTGTGAGATCGCCGATCCGGAATCCGGTTCCAGGAACTGGACTGAAGTCAGGCAGTTCAACCTGATGTTTGATACCAGGCTGGGTTCGGTCAATGAATCTGCCAGTAAAATTTACCTCCGCCCGGAAACTGCCCAGGGAATTTTTGTGAATTTCCTGAACGTCCAGAAATCGGGACGAATGAAGATTCCATTCGGCATCGCCCAAACCGGGAAGGCTTTTCGTAATGAGATTGTTGCCCGCCAGTTCATCATGAGAATGAGGGAATTCGAGCAGATGGAGATGCAATTCTTTGTCCGGCCCGGTGAAGAATTAGCATGGTTTGAATTCTGGAAGGACAAGCGTATGAAGTGGCATCTTTCACTGGGACTGGGTGAAGAGAAGTACCGTTTCCATGATCATGACAAGCTTGCACATTATGCCAATGCAGCCACCGATATCGAGTTTGAATTCCCCATAGGTTTCAAAGAAGTGGAAGGGATACATTCGCGTACCGATTTTGATCTTTCACAGCATCAGAAGTTTTCAGGTAAAAAGATGCAGTATTTTGACAATGACCTCAATGAGAGTTATGTGCCTTATGTCATCGAGACATCCATCGGACTAGACAGGATGTTCCTGACGGTGCTGGCAGGATCCTATGAGGATGAAAAATTGGATAAAGAAGGAGCAGATGATGAAAGGGTTGTCATGAGGATCCCTGCATTTCTTGCCCCTGTAAAGGTGGCAGTTCTTCCCCTGGTAAAGAAAGATGGACTGCCTGATGTCGCAAGGAAGATCATGGATGAGTTAAAACTGGATTTCAACTGCCAGTACGAGGAAAAGGACTCCATCGGGCGGCGTTACAGGAGACAGGATGCCATTGGTACCCCTTATTGTATCACCATTGATCACCAGACTTCCAAAGACGATACCGTTACCATCCGGTACCGTGACACCATGGCCCAGGAACGGATACCGGTTACACAAGTCCGCGACATTGTCCAGGAAAAGGTCAGTCCCAAGAAACAATTAAGCATGCTGGGATAATAGTCCAGGTTTATCCTCAAACAAAGCTATCATGTCAGAACCCGGGTGTAAAAAAGTGCTTATTCTCACTTATTACTGGCCCCCAGGTGGTGGTGCCGGGGTTCAGCGCTGGTTGAAGTTTACCAAATACATGCGTGAATTCAACTACGAACCGGTTATTTACACCGCGGAGAACCCGGAATACCCCTCGATCGATGAATCGCTTCTGAAGGATGTGCCCGACAACCTTACTGTCCTGAAAACCCGGGTCTGGGAACCTTATAAATTATATAAATGGTTCACCTTTCAGAAAAAGGGACATAAGATCAATATTGCTTTCCTGAACGAGCAAAAGAAACAGGGCCTTACCGAAAAATTGGCTGTCTGGATCCGGGGGAATCTGTTCATTCCTGATGCCCGTAAATACTGGATCCAGCCTTCTGTTAGATACCTTTCCCGCTATATTTCCGAAAATCCGGTGGATCTGATCGTAAGTACAGGTACTCCGCACAGCCTCCACCTGATTGCACTCAAAATCTCAAATAAACTCAGGATTCCCTGGGTGGCTGATTTCAGGGATCCATGGACAAAAATATATTATCAGCAATCCCTGATGATTGGCAGGCTTGCCAGCCGAAAACATCAAAAACTGGAACAGCGTGTGCTTCAGAATGCCAATGCGGTTACTGTCGTTAGCCAGGAGATGAAACGCCAGTTTGAAGAAATGGGCACCCCGGACGTCCGGGTTATCCCGAATGGATTTGACCATGAGGATTTTACTGATCCTGCCGAGGATCAAACATCCATGGTCCCGGATCAGCATTTCAGTATTACCCACATTGGCACACTTTTCCCTTTGCGGAATCCTGTGAAACTCTGGAAGGTCCTCTCGGAACTTGTGCGTGAAAATAAAGACCTGGCAAAAGACCTTAAAATAAACCTGGTCGGGGCAATGGATTATGCCGTGTCAAAATCAATAGACGAGACAAACCTCGGGAACTGGGTTAACAGAACGGGTAATGTACCCTACCAGGAAGCCATCCGATTAATGAGGCGGTCCCGCTTGCTGCTGTTATTGATTATAAACACTCCGGATGCCGGGGCGATCCTGACTGGGAAATTATTCGAATACATGAAAACCGGCCGGCCCATCTTCGCCGTGGGTCCCACCGACGGTGCAGTTGCCCATGCACTGGATGAAACCCGTACAGGACATATTGTCGATTTTGATGACCATGTGTCCATGAAAAGGCAAATAATGGAATATTACAACCTTTACCGGGAAGACAAATTGACAGTTACCCCGCATAATATCGAGAGGTACTCAAGAAAGAACCTCACCGGTGAGATGACAGATCTTTTCAACGAAATTTTACAAACAAAATGAAAATCATAACCGTTGCAGGCGCCAGGCCTAACTTTATCAAAATAGCTCCCCTTTACAGGGCCTTTGCCAGAAGAAAAGACAGGTTCGAACATCTGATATGCCATACCGGTCAGCATTTTGACAGGAACATGTCAAAGATTTTCTTTGAGCAACTGGAGATGCCCGAGCCGGATTTTAACCTGGGTGTCGGGGGAGGGACCCATGCAGACCAGACAGCGCGGATCATGATCGAGTTTGAGAAAATAATAAACCTGCATAAACCGGATCTGATCCTGGTACCGGGAGACGTAAATTCCACACTGGCCTGCAGTGTGGTGGCTTCAAAACTGGGGATAAAGATCGGGCATGTGGAAGCCGGGCTCAGAAGTTTTGACCGTGGCATGCCGGAAGAAATAAACCGCATAGTCACCGATGTACTGTCGGATTACCTATTTATCAGCGAGGAGGCAGGGCTTACCAACCTGAGGCAGGAGGGACTTCCGGAAGATAAACTTCACTTCGTCGGTAATATTATGATTGACAGCCTTGTACATTTTCTGCCTACCATTGAACGCTCAGACATCCTGGCTAAATTGAATCTGACGGCCGGACAGTATACCCTGATGACATTTCACCGGCCAAGCAATGTAGATACCAGGTCTTCACTCACCCGGCTTGTGGAGATGCTGAACCGCCTTACCCGCAAAACCAAACTGGTATTCCCGGTCCACCCCAGGACACGCAAGAATTTCGACGATTTCGATCTGATGAGCAAATTGAGCGAAGAAATACTGACCCTTGACCCCATTGGCTACATCGATTTCCTCGCACTTACAAGGTCAGCAAATCTGTTGATTACCGACAGTGGAGGTATCCAGGAGGAAACAACCTTTCTCGGCGTACAGTGTATTACGGTCCGCAATAATACGGAAAGACCGGTAACGGTCACCATCGGCACCAACCAGCTTATCGGGACCGAACTGGATGCTGTGGAAAAAGCCGCCATTGAAGTGCTTGATGGCAATATCAAGGAAGGGCAGATCCCTGAAAAATGGGACGGGCAAACTGCTGAGAGAATAGTAGATATCATTGATAAATCGAATTAACCGGCAGACCCTATGAGAATCTTAATGATCCTTGACCATGAGTTTCCTCCCGACATCCGTGTCGAAAACGAAATGGAGACCCTGTCTGAAGCCGGACATGAAATTCATCTCGCCTGCTTTCCCCGTCAGCACCGTCCAGAATACGAAAAAGGAGAAACCTGCCACATTCACCGTAGAGCTATCTCGGGACTGGTTTATAAAAGCAGTGTGGCTGCCCTGACCTTTCCGATGTATTTTACATTCTGGAGAAGATTCATTACCCGTCTTGTCCGGCAATTTCGTTTCGATGCCATTCATGTCCACGATCTGCCGCTTGCTGAAGTTGCAGCCGGTATTTGCAGGAAAAACAATATCCCCCTGACAGTTGACCTGCATGAGAACTGGCCGGCATACCTGAGAATCTCCCGGCACACAAAGTCTCTCATGGGCAGATTTCTTTCACCAAACAGGAAATGGATAAAATACGAAAGGCAAGTTTTACATATGGCTGATAACATCATTGTGGTGGTTGATGAAGCCAGAGAGAGACTTATTCAACTTGGTTTGGATCCTTCCACCATCCATGTGGTTTCAAATACCCTGAACCTGAAACACTTTTCAATATCAGAGACGCCGGCCACCCATTCAGATGTTATCCTGTTTTATGCCGGGGGGTTGACTTACCACCGTGGAATACAGGTGGTTTTGAAAGCACTTGCCATTGTAAAAGATACCAATCCTGATCTGAAATGTTGGATTCTGGGGGAAGGGAGCTATAAGGTTAAATTGCAGGAAATCTGCGCTCAATTGGGCTTGGAAGACCGTGTGATTTTCCATGGCTGGATACCTTATGAAAAAATGATTGAAATGTTAATCCAGGCAGATTATGCACTCATACCGCATCTTAAATCGGATCATACGGATTCCACAATTCCACACAAGCTGTTCCAATATATGTATGCAAAGAAACCGGTGATTTCCTCAGACTGTGTGCCTGTCGCGAGAATAATCAGGGAAACTAATGCTGGTTATATTTACCCTTCACGCAATTCCGATGATCTGGCAAAAATTTTCCAAAATGTCAATGAGAAAGAAAGAAACAGGTTCGGGTATAACGGGGCCAGATGGGTACAGCAAAGGTTCAATTGGAACCATGATTCATCGGTACTGAAAGAGATTTACAGTAATTTATCGATTAGATAGGTCTTCATGAAACAATCACGGATTAAAAAAGGAATGGTATTTGGCCAGGATATGCCTTTAACAGGGTTGCAAGAACCAATGGAGCCAATGATCGAGAGTATAATATAGTCCGAGCTCCGGAATTTCCTGGATTTTACTAACATTCATGCTGAATTGAGAAATCTTCTGAAGTTTTCCTTTAATTTCATCGGATTATACCACGTTTTCATTATTCGTTTTATGATTTCTATTTCTCTTGGTTCATAGAAATTGAACAAATAAAGGATAAATGGAAATAAAACCAATAATCCAAGTTTGATTGGTAGTCTCATCCAAACATTCAAAGGGGCTAATGCCATTGCTGAAACAACAATAGCTGCTGAAACGATTACCATTATGAAAAGTTTGTTTAACTCATATTTTATCGGATATACTTTTTGCGATTGCCAATACATCAGCACACAGAAAATCATCTGGGAAAGCAGTGTTGCAAGAGAAGCTCCATAACTATCCCAAAGGGGAACAAATAAGGCATTTAATCCAAAGTTCAAAATGGTTGTAGTAAAAACCAATAATGCAACTTTTTTGGTCTTCTTTCTTATCACCAATCCAATATTTAGATTTTGCCTCATCAGTGTAAACATAAAAGCATATGAAAGTATCGGGATAATTCCATTAGCTGCCCAATAATTGGTTGATTTTGTGACAATTTTTAATGCTTCAAGTGAGAACAGGGAAAGTATTAGTAAACAGAAGACAAATGCAAACGATACATAAGTCAGGGTCTTGGCATAAAATCTATGGTTGTCGGGGTCATTTATTTTTTTCATCCTGAGCGGTGTAAGCGCTGACATTATTGAGATTGAAAGTACCAACTGAAGTGCGTTTGCAAATCTAAATCCCAGGGAATATATTGCGGTTTCCTGTGGGCCTACTAAAAAATGGATCATATATCTATCGGTAGTAGAAAGTATAACTGCTGATGCTGCCGAAAGCATTAAAGGGTAACCATATGTTAGCATTTCCTTAAGAATTTGGGTATTAATTCTTAGGATGATGTTATGAATAGTGAAACGCAACATTAGAACAAGGGCAATAAGCTCACCTATTAAGGTTGCTTCCCATATTCCATCCAAACCTTTTCCTCTTTGAACTACAAAAAAAATTGTCAATAATAATGTTGAGGTCAGCTTCACAATTTCAACCGACGAAAACAGTACTGGCTTGCTGCGCAATTTGATTACGATCTTTATCTGGTTGTTAAGCATTCTGATTCCCGCAGTTGCGAACGTAAGTTTTAGCAGGTAAGAATAGTCAGGAGTATGAAATATCAACTGCGAAAACCAGCCAGCATTTAGCGTTAATAATAATAATACAGGAATATTGAGTGTAACAAGAAAAGCCAGAGATGAAAAGAAAATACTCTTTTGTTCTTTTATCAATGCATTGTCCCAGTACCACCTCTGAATACTGCTGGTCATTGCCATGGCCAATATGCCGGTTAATATTTGTGCAGTAGCCTCAAGGATAGCTAATTCACCAAAATCGGTTTGAGATATAAATTTAGGATCAGTATACAGGGGAATGAGGATAATGCCTATTGCTTTTGCGGCAATATTGCCCAAAGCATACACAAAGGTGTGTTTCGATGTTACTTTTAAATCATTTAACATAAAGAACCCTGTGATTTATTCATTGAGGATTATGCCAATAATTAATCATATAAATTATCATGTACCTCGATATGATCCTAACTTTTCTTTTGTTAAATGATTCTTTGAATAATACTCAAACTGGATTTTTTCCAGTTCTTTTGTGACTTTATACAATTCTTTATAATCAAATCTACGGATCATTTTTGTGTAATTTTCAAAGAAGGGAATGAATCTTAAAGTTGGGGCAATTTTCTTTAGAATTGCAAGTTTTAACCTTTTATATAAAACCCCCAAAGAATCTTTTTTTATATCAAAATCGCCAGCATTCCCGAGGATATCGATTATGATGTTTCCTGCCCTAACATGATTATGCCCATCATCCCATTGGATTGTATCTACTATAATTCTTTTTCTTTCATGTTCAAGTTTATGATAACCTGGTAAATCCCGATCAGTATAAAATATACTGATGGCGTTAATCAATTGTTCTTTATTTTGATAATTAGGAGAACCGGTATATACATTTGCCCGGGGGAAATCCGTTCCGCTGGGATTCAACAATGCGGTTTTTTTATCCATCAACCAGGCTTCAACGGCTGTTGTAGATTCATATGTTAGCCAAAAATCGGATACTGAAATACAATCGTAAATTGCTTCCTCATCTTTGAGAATTAAAACATTATCAAACTTATCGGTATTCTGAATCGCTGAACCCAAACCACCATAAACATTCAAAGGATGTTCTTTGAGCAAGAACAATACATCTGGAAATGCTTTTATAACCTCAATTAGGATGGAATTAAAATCGGCACCATCCTTTCTGAATCTGTCAATTTGCTGTCGGGTAAGATTTTTGGTAAATGCTGTAAATCTGTGATCGTATTCGTAGACTACATTAAAATCCCAGCAACCAACACCTATAACTTTCGAATAATCTTTGTTATATTTTTTTAAGAAAGTCCGCTTATTGACAGGTGGTTTGATCTTATATATGTCAAAGCCGGTAGCACCCGATACTTTGATTTTATCACTAAGGAAAGGATATTTCCCCAGTGCTAAATTCCTGGTTCTTTCTGTCCAGTAAATAGTGCAATCCTCATGCATGGTCTTGTCTTTATTCCACCCCCATACAAACTGTTCAATTGATTTTGAATCATCTTTAAAATTTCCTTCTGACGTAAGACTAACTACTTTAATATCTTTCGATTTTGCATATTTGACTATGTTGAGTTTTTGCATGGCTCCGATCGAACTGGAGATAAATAAAACTTTAGGTTTGTACTTATTCAGCAGTCTCCTGCCACTAAGTATGTGCCCCTCGACTACTTTATAACCACAAAATCTCAAGTAATTACAAACCAGTGAGACCATTATCCTATCCCTCGAAGCATTGGATGTTATTTCAACATTTAAAACATCTATCTTATGGTCCATTTGAGCTATTAAATTAGATCCCAGGTAAATGGAGTTCCTTTGGTAATATCTTTTTTTGCTTTTTTCCCGATGATGTCGCTGATAAATTTGGGTTCTACACCATAATTGGGCCGGATGGATTTTATATTTTCCTCTGTAAAAACCTCACCTGCTTTTACATCCTCCACAATAAACAGAGATCGCGAAAAAATCCTGTTCAATTTAACCTTTTCGGTCAATTCATATGTTACCTTACCATAAACCGATTCTGTTTTACGAACAGCATCAACCATCTCAGCAAATTCTTTTTCATCCAAAGAAAATGCAGCGTCGGGTCCGCCAATTTCTTTGTTCATTATGAAATGCTTTTCTATAATTCTTGCTCCTAAAGCTGCAGCAACAATGGGTGCAATAATTCCTTTTGTATGATCGGAAAGTCCTACCTCAACATTAAACTGTTTTTTAAGATCCGGAATCGTAGCTAAATTAAGTTCGGAGAGCGGGGCGGGATAAGAAGATGTGCACTTCAGCAAGAATATATCATTGTTCCCAACCTCTCTGCAAGCATCTACTGCCTCTTCAATTTCATGAAATTTTGCCATACCCGTGGACATTATCATGGTACGGTTCTTTGAAGCTGTATATCTAATCAATGGAATATCAACTAATTCAAAAGACGCGATTTTATAAGCCGGGGGATTAAACTGTTCAAGGAAATCAACCGCAGTTCTATCGAAAGGAGTAGAGAAACAGATTAAACCTTCTTCTCTAGCAGTATTAAACAGGTCCTCATGCCATTCCCAGGGAGTGTATGCCTCTTTGTATAACTGATAAAGATTTTGCCCCTTCCAAAGTCCCTCAGTTATTTGAAAATACTGATTATCACACTCAAGTGTCATGGTATTGGGTTTATAAGTCTGTAATTTAATAGCATCTGCACCTGCATTTTTTGCAGCTTTAATGCTTTCAACGGCTATTTCTTTTTTTTGAGCGTGATTTGCAGATAATTCGGCAACTATGAATGTTCTATTAAGATTTGTTAGAGCCATTATAAATTATTTTATTTTTTGACCTTACATTTTCAAATATTTCTCGAAAGTCTCATCCTACCATAACCATACCTTTCGTCCAGCGGTTTTAAAGCTACTGAAAACCGGGGTCATGGAAAATACTCCCCTTGTTTGGACAACCTTTTTCAAAGTTAAGTTTGATTATGCTGTACATGCATATATTTTCTCAGGTTTTTCATAATCCAGAGATTGATGCGGTCTGCGGGTATTGTTAAATTTGAGCTTATTTTTAACCGATGAAAATGTTCGTAAAGATGTTGGGGCTGGTAAATTGACTTCCATGATCTGTATTATATATCCTTTTTAAATACATAATACTTATCTCCATTATGAATTTCAAAGTTAGCTTGAGTGAAGTTCAGGTCTGTAAAAACCTTGGTTGATGCTTCATTCTTCAGATGGACTTCCCCTATGATACATGAGGAATTTTTAATGATATTTTCATGTAATATCTTTTCCAGGGCAAGTTTTAGAATTATTTTACCATATCCCCTTCCCCTGTATTTCTTGTCTATTGAATAAGCGATATAAATGTTCTTACCTTTTTTATCAAATCTAACCTGACCAATTGCATTATTCGATTCTTCAAAGATGTACATTACTGTATCTTCACTCAGGAGTTTATTTTTGAACCATGAAGAATGATCTTCAAATGCAATTTCAGCTTTATTTATGGAAAAGTTCCTTACTGCTTTTTCGTTTGCCCAATCAAAATATACTTTGACATCATCTTGTGAAGCCTTTCTCGATTGAATTTGAAATTCTTTTGATAGAACATTAAATTCTTTTACAATTCGTCTGGGGGATTCTCCATCAATCATTCTTGCTTTTCTTCCATGGTTGGTGGCTGAAATCATGGCCTTTAATGATTCTATTTTCACCTGATCAATCAATACTTCGTTCAGATTATCAACTACAAGCACCCTGGAATACTTTTCCCTGAGGCTGCTCGCAAGTTCCATTTGATTATTAACGTAATATCCGGTAATCACAGGAACATCCTGTGAAATTATTTCTAACAACAGGGTACTTGAAGGAACAATGGCAAAATCAATATTATGAATAATTTCAACCAATGATTTTGAATCAAGGTCTTTATGGACGGATATTTTCTTTGTGCCGGAAGAATTGGTTATATTTTTATGAAGTTCATCAAGGTTCTTATATGCATTACCAATCAGAATATCAACAGATTCAATATGATCAATTTGTAACAGATCAACCAAAATTCTATTGGTTAAGTTATTAAAATCAGCACCTCCAAAACCCAACAAAACATGCTTAAGATCAGTCTCTCTTTTGCTTTGTCCATGGGTCAGGAAATGCTTCCTTAACAAAACATAATCAAATCCTAATCTTAACCGGGTATAGATCTCGCATGAAAACAACGAGGGATTCAAAGGTGTATGATTGATCACTAAATCCGCTACATAATGCTTATCATGCAAATCATCGATACAAACCAATTTACATCCCTTCTTTTTAATTTTTATTTGATAATCAGTATCAAAGTAGTAATTATCAAGTATAACAATTTCGTCCCCATTCAAATATCCCAAAAATGCCTGATAATGATCTTCGTTATCTGGCAGTTCAATTATATCATGGCAAATTCTGTCAATTTCTTCTTTTTGATATTCTGATGGCTTTTTTGTGGCATAAATACAGTGATATTCATGTTTAAGCATTTCAGCCAAAGCCAGGGTACGAATAAAATGTCCCATACCAATTGTTTCACCGCCATCTGCCCTTAATATAATGTTCGCCTTAACCATGTAACATTTTGTATTTTATTTCCGCTATTTCCCAATCCATTTCACTATCCAGATCCTGCGCTTCAATTTCTTCCAGGACAATTCCGGTTCCATCCCTGGTAAACAGTGTTTTTTCCATTTGAAAAACATTTGATTTCACCCAGTAAAAAGAGCCGCTGTCGTGATATGTGGCAGGCAGATCCTGACTCCTGGCTTTTAAATATTCTGGCCAATTCATGCTTAAGTAGTTATTATCATCAATGATTAATGCACGATATATCGGATAGGAATATTTAACTACCGGGGTTACACTTGTATATTGATCGCTCAATAATCTTTCATAGGCTTCGGTGAGTCTTTTTACTGATAATAAAGGTGCTGTCGGTAAAATACAACATACATTATCAAATTTTATTTTTTTCTTTAAGTATTCAGATAAGACTTCCAGCATGACATCCGAAAGAGTCGCATAATCATCAGCATTTATCTTTGACCTCATAAAGGGAATTTTCGCCCCAAAGGAAATGGAAACTTTTGCTATTTCCTCATCATCCGTAGAAACCATTACCTCCTCAAACAAACCTGAGCCAATGGCTGCCTCAATTGAATAGGCAATAATTGGCCTGTCAAGAAAATGTTTAATGTTCTTTTTTTGAATTCTTTTACTTCCGCCGCGTGCCGGGATAATCGCAATGTTTTTCATTTCACAATCTGAAGCGTCTTATCAATAACGTATTGTTGTTCTTCATCAGATAAGGAAGGATACATAGGAAGGCTTAAACATCTGTTGTAGTAGCTTTCAGCTACCGGGAAATCGCCCGCTTTCCAACCCAATTTTTTATAAAATGGCTGCAGGTGCACGGGTATATAATGTACCTGCGTATGAATATTGTATTTACGAAGCTCGTTGTATAATTCTAATCTGTTGTTTACCAAAATAATATAAAGATGGTAGGCATTTGCAAAATGCTTCGGGGAATGCTGGGTGATTATGGATGTATCCTTAAATGCCCTATCATATTTTTCAGCAATCTGTATTCTTCTCTCCAATCTTTTGTCCGCATTTTTCAGTTGTGATATTCCCAATGCGCCGGAAATTTCGGTTAATCGGTAATTGAAGCCTAATTCCTGCATTTCATAATACCAACCACCATGATTTTCTTCCATTAATTCAGGTTGTTTGGTAACTCCATGAATTCTGTATAACTGTAATTTGTTGTAGAACTTTTCATTATTCGTGGTTATCATTCCCCCTTCACCGGTAGCGATATGCTTAACCGGATGAAATGAGAATATTGATAAATCGGCATATTTACCATTCCCACAAAATACTTTCTCCGAGTTACTATTATTAAAATAGCCACCGGGTGCATGGCAAGAATCCTCCAAAATCCAAAAGTTGTATTTTTTTGCCAGGTTATACAGATATTCAGTGTTAAGGGGTAACCCTGCAAAATCGACGGGTATGACTCCTTGATAGTAGCCTGGTGGTTTTAATGCCAGTTTTTCTTCCAATTTATCTAAGTCAAGAAGAAATGTGTGTTCATCTATATCAACAAAATCTATTTGTCCACCGCAATAGATAACACAATTAGCACTCGCAATAAAAGTTATGGGGGTTGTTATTACCCTGCTATTACGGTTAATACCCAGGGTCAATGCTGAAAGATGCAAAGCAGCTGTTCCGTTTGCCACAGCAACCGCATAGTTAACGCCTATATAATCTGCAAAAGCCTTTTCAAATTCAGCAATCTTGGGTCCCTGGGTCAAATAGTCTGCTTTAAGGACTTTAACAACTTCTTGTATATCCTCATCTGTAATATGCTGTCTGCCATAGGGAATGCGTTCCATTATTCAATAGGTTTGAAATTTTTATCAACAAAGGTTTTGATCAGGTTACGCATTTCTTCAATGGTGATCCACTGATCGTTCGTCCCTGAATTATATTTAAAACCTTTTGGGACTTCTAATGCATTATAGTAATCCAGGTACTTCTGTTTATTTGCATCTGAAGCCAATATGGCATAATACTTATCAAACTCAATGGTATGATAAGAATCGCTTTCAGTAATCATTTCCTCATGAAGTTTTTCGCCTGGTCTAATTCCAACTTCCTTTAAAATTGCCTTAGGTGCAATTGCTTTGGCCAAAGTTTCAATTTTATACGAAGGTATCTTGGGTACAAATATCTCACCTCCCATGGCATTTTCAACGGCCCAGAGGACCATCTCAACACCCTCTTCAAGAGAAATATTAAAACGTGTCATCTCCCTGTGTGTAATCGGCAATTCATTATCCTCCTTTGCTTTTTGAAGAAATAAGGGAATGACTGATCCACGTGATCCCATTACATTACCATACCGGACAACAGAGAATCGTAAATCTCTTTTTCCTTTGATATTGTTCGCAGCTATAAAGAGTTTGTCAGATACTAATTTCGTGGCTCCATACAAGTTTATGGGTGCTGCGGCCTTATCAGTAGATAATGCGATAACTACTTTGACATTTTTGTCTAATGAGGCATCGATTACATTTTGTGCACCACCTATGTTGGTTTTGATAAATTCCTCGGGATTATATTCTGCAGCTGGGACCTGTTTCAGTGCGGCAGCATGGATGATGATATCAATTCTTTCGCAGGCTCTTGCAAATCGCGCTTTATCACGGACATCACCCAAAAAGTAACGGATACCATCATATTTTGCCTTGCTATATATCTGCGACATCTCAAATTGCTTAAGTTCATCTCTTGAGAAGATAACCAAACGCTTTATGTCAGGATATCTGCTGAGGATTGTTTCAGTACATTTTTTCCCAAAAGAACCGGTACCCCCTGTAATTAATATAGATTTATTCTTTAACATCAATGAATGGTTTATTGAAAACGCAAAATTCAACCGCTAATTTAATCTATTCTTGTAAGCTTCTACCAGAAAACTAATGGACATATTCCTCAATGAGATGGAATTTATCGGGATGAACAAAAAAACAATTTCTAACTCCATCATCCCTTTTCCTGACAATGGTTTTAACCTTTTTTAATCCTGAATCAATGTGATTATAGAACTCATACCCATATGAACCCATCAGCTTTTCGAGGTTTTGTTCAATCGTATTGAAAAGTGTTTCACATATAATAATGGGTTTCATGTTAGATAAAACATTTACTGCGTTTTCAAGAATTAAATGTTCATTACCCTCCGTATCAATTTTAATTAAACCGATGCTATCTGCCTCATTATCTTGAACATATTTATCAAGTGTGGTAGTTTTTACCTTCTTGATTTCAAATATTTTGGTACTGGTTTTGCTGCCAGTATTGCCTTCCCCAGCCAGGTTGAATTGTAAATATTTGTATTTCGGATTTTTAACTTCATAAAATTCAATTTCTCCTTCTTTGTGAGATAAAGCCAGCTTTTCTGTAATGATATTATTTAAATTGTTTAGCCTCACATTCTCATTAAAGTAAAACGAAGGGCCCGTTGCTGGTTCAAAACCAGTCACTTTCAATGTTTCATTGATTTTAGCTCCCATCAATGAATAGAAACCAATGTTTGCACCTATATCATAAAAGCTATTTATTTTCCGTATCAGAGAAATAAAAATATTAGTGTACTCAAAATTTAAATACCCTCTATAGAAAAGCAATCTTGTAATATAATTGGTTTGATTGGTTTTTAGTTTTAATGTTTTACCGTCACCAATGCTAATCCTTATGGTGCCGGAGGGAGGAAGCTCCATCTTGTCAGGCAGGATAACCTTTAATGCCAGGTTAATATTACGAAGAATTTTATTAATTGTGCTGTTGTAGACAATTCTATAGACTATTTGTATCATGAGTCATATTTCAAATTTAAAAATTGAATAGATATTTACCAGTTTTGCTCCGTCGAACCTTACCCCACAAAATCGGACACATCTAAATTAGAGATTCCCGGGCAATTTTCTTAATAATAACTATGAAAGGAAATTGCAATGAAACGATCAAAGTTCAAGGAATTACAAATCATTTTCGCACTTCGATAGGCTGAGACAGGAGTTAAACTTTTTAAGGTTTGCCGCAAGATGGGCATCAGTGAGGCTGCGTTTTACAACGCAAGCAAACTTTAAAATTTTGTCTTTCTGCAAATATGAATTTACTTTGCAATCATAATATCACGAACATGAAAAACAATCCATCCCCAATTGCCTACCATGCCATATCGCTTGCTGTATTCCTTACCATTTCATTAGCTTATTTCAGTCCCATGCTGAATGGCAAAAAAATGATCACACCTGGCGACACAAGGCAATTTCAGGGAATGGTAAGTGAAAAGACCGCATACGAGAAACAATCGGATGAAGCCATTTTATGGACAAACACGATGTTCGGGGGAATGCCGACATACCTGATCGGTTCTCCTCAGCCACCCAGGGGCCTTCAAATCATCAACAGCATCTTTGTCTTGCGCGGTAAAGCAAGACCATTGAGTTTCCTGCTGCTTTATTTAATCGGTTTTTACATTTTACTCAATGCATTCGGGGTCCGTCCACAATTAAGTATTATCGGGGCAATTGCATTTGCATTCAGCAGTTATTTTTTCGTCATCATTCCTGCTGGCCATGCTACCAAAGCCATTACGATAGGATATATGCCTGCAGTTATTGGGGGGGTATACCTGGCCCTGAGGGGAAAAGTCCTGGTGGGAACGATCATTACAGGCTTGTTCCTTGCATTGCAGATCCTTAACAATCACCTGCAAATTACATACTATACGCTCCTGATCATTCTCACGCTCGGCATATTTGAGTTTGTATCGGCCTACCAGGAGAAAAGGCTCAGGCCTTATTTCCTATCCATTGGTGCCCTGCTGGTAGCTGTAATCCTGGCCATTGCATCAAATGCCACGGTACTCTGGACAACCTATGAATACGGGAAATATTCAACGCGTGGAGGATCAGAACTAGAAATTGATGCAAACGATCAGACCAGCGGCCTGGATAAAAGCTATATCACAGGCTGGAGTTATGGAGTGGATGAGACATTTACCCTGCTGATCCCGAATTTCAAGGGGGGATCTTCTGCCGGATCCCTTTCTGAAGATTCTGAGACATTCAAGTATTTCAGCCAGGCCCAGGGAAACCAGTATGCCAGGCAGGTGATCAAATACATGCCCTTATACTGGGGCACCCAGACAAGCACAGCCGGGCCAGTCTATGTTGGTGCCGTTGTATTGTTCCTTTTTGTTTTCGGATTCATCATGATCCGTTCGAGGCTCAGGTGGTGGCTTTTGACACTGACGGTTCTTGCCATCATGCTGTCCTGGGGAAAGAATTTCATGTTCCTTTCC
>LJUP01000246.1 GCA_001303955.1 Bacteroides sp. SM23_62
ACCCGACTGACAGTGCCCAGCTGGTCAGGTTTATCATTACTCCCTATACACGTAACCCGGGAGATGACGGAGAGAAGTGTACGGGCGTTAATGATACGGCCTATGTATGGGTAGAGCCTACAGCCCAGGTAAATGTGTCACCGAAGAATGACACAGTCTGTGATGGTGACAATGTAGCTATCCTATTGACAAGTCCGACAGTATCGACCAGGGAGGTAAGGTTCAGATACACGACTGAAACTCCTCCGGGAGTGACAGTAGCCCCGGGAGCAGATAATAATCTGCCGCCGGACTATACGATCACCGATCAGATTGTCAACACTACGAATGCAGCTCAAGTTGTAAGTTTCATTGTAACGCCTTACAGCAGGAATGCAGGGGATGATGGAGAGAAGTGTACTGGTGTGAACGATACGGCCTTTATCTGGGTAGAGCCTACGGTTCTGGTAACCCTGACACCCAGGAATGATACAGTCTGTAACGGGGATAATGTGAGCATCACCCTGACCAGTCCCTCTATCCCGACCAGGGAGGTAAGGTTCAGGTATACGACAGAGGCACCTCCGGGAGTGATGGTAACCCCGGGAGCAGATAATAACCTGCCGCCGAACTATACGATCACCGACCAGATAGACAATGCAACAGATGCGGCGCAGCTGGTACAGTTCATTGTCACGCCCTATACCAGGAACCCGGGAGATGACGGGGAGAAGTGTACAGGCGTAAACGATACTGCCTTTATCTGGGTAGAACCCACGGCCAGGGTGACGCTGACACCCAAATATGATACTATCTGTAACGGGAATAATGTAAGTATCTTCCTGACCAGTCCTTCAAATCCGACCCGTGAGATAAGGTTCCGTTATACAGTTGATATCCCGGACTCTGTAACGGTAATACCGGGTACGGGGGACAATAATCTGCCTCCGGGTCATGAGATTACAGATTATATTGAAAATACATCTGACACAGCAAAACTTGTACGGTTCATTGTTACCCCATATACAAGGAATGCTGGTGATGATGGAGAGAAATGTACCGGAATTAATGATACTGCATATATCTGGGTTGAACCAACTGCGGTTGTGAAAGTCACACCCAAATACGATACAATATGTAATGGAGATAATGCAAGTATTATCCTGTCAACGAAGTCTGTGCCGACAAGTAATACCAGGTTCCGTTATGATGTTGAAGCCCCGGCTGGTGTAGCTGTAACCAGTGGGCCGCAGATCGGACTGCCGCACGGTTATGAGATTACAGATCAAATCGATAATGCTACAGATTCGGCTCAGCTGGTATGGTTTATTGTAACCCCGTATCACAAGGATGGAGAGGACGAGAGCGTAAGGTGCCCGGGTGTACCTGATACGGCCTATGTTTGGGTTGAGCCTACGCCTAGAATGAATGTATCCCCGAAGATCGACACTGTCTGTGACGGTGATAACGTATCCATAACGCTGACCAGTCCCACGGTCCCCACTAGAGAAGTAAGGTTCAGGTACACGCATGAAGCTCCTCCGGGGGTGATAGTTACACCGGGGACTGACCTTGACCTGCCGCCGGACTATACAATCACTGACCTGATTGTAAATAATACAGATGCAGCCCAGCTGGTACGGTTTATCGTAACGCCTTATACCAGGAATTCAGGTGATAACGGTGAGAAGTGTACTGGAATTAGTGATACAGCTTTTATCTGGGTAGAGCCTACAGCGAGGGTAACCCTTACACCTAAACAAGATACAATTTGTGACGGAGATAATGTAAGCATCACCCTGACAAGTCCCTCGATACCGAGCAGGGAGGTAAGATTCAGGTATACGACAGAGGCACCTCCCGGGGTAACAGTTATCCCGGGATCAGATGCTAATCTGCCGCCAAACCATACAATCACTGACCAGATTATAAACACAACCAACGCTGCTCAGGAGGTGCTATTTATTGTTACACCTTATAACAGGAATCCTGGGGATGATGGTGAAAAGTGTTCCGGAGTCATTGATACAGCCTTTATCTGGGTAGAACCTACGGCCAGGGTCATATTAACGCCAATCAGTGATACGATCTGTGACGGGGACAGTGTAAGCATCACGCTTACCAGTCCCTCGATCCCGACCAGGGAGGTAAGGTTCAGGTATACGACAGAGGCACCTCCCGGGGTAACAGTAATTCCCGGTTCGGGTAATGACCTGGCTCCGAATTTCACGATCACCGACCAGATCATCAACACAACCAATGCTGCCCAGCTGGTACATTTCATCGTAACGCCATATACCAGGCATGCAACAGGTAATGCGGAGAAATGTCCGGGAATTAGTGATACTGCCTTCATATGGGTCGAACCCACGGCCAGGGTATTTCTTACACCAGTGAATGATACGATTTGCAATGAGGGTAATGTAAGTATCAGGCTGACCAGTCCGTCGACACCTACCAGGACTGTCAGGTTCAGGTATATGACAGAGGCACCTCCCGGGGTAACAGTAACTCCGGGTTCAGGGAATGATCTGCCGCCGAACTTCACCATCATTGACCAGATTGTCAATACAACCAACTCAGCACAAGAGGTACGGTTTATTGTAACGCCCTATACAAGGAATGCAGGAGATGAAGGTGAGAAATGTTCCGGTGTGAGGGATACAGCAATTGTCTGGGTCGAACCCACAACCATGGTAATACTGACTCCTCCAGGTGACACGATTTGCGATGGAGACTATACAGGCATCACCCTTACCAGTCCAAGTTCACCTACCAGAGAGATCAGGTTCAGGTATACCTATGAAGCTCCTCCGGGGGTCACCGTGATAAACGGGCCTGATGTGAACCTGCCTCCGAACTTTATGATAACGGACCAGGTCACCAATACCACTGACAACGCACAGCTCGTATTGTTCATTGTAACACCCTATACACGAAAAGCCCACAATGATGATGAGAAGTGTACCGGTATTGCCGATACGGCCTACATTTGGGTAGAACCAACTGCCAGGGTAATTCTCACACCGGATGCTGATACATTATGCAATGAACAGTTTGCCATTATCCTGGTTAATATTCCGACCGTATCGACCAATGATGTCAAATATAAATTTACGGTTGAAGCCCCGCCAGGTGTATATGTGGATCCTGTTCCGGATTATGATCTAGACAGGGGTACAATGATCGTAGACAGTATTTCCAATACCACCCTGAATGCACAACAGGTTCTCTTTATAATTACACCATATACATGGGATAATAATGACATTGAAAAATGCCCAGGTAAAATAGATACTGCCATCATCTGGATCAATCCAACACCCGTAATAACTCTTTCACTGCCGGTAAAACCCTATGATACCCTGTTCTGTAATGGCAGTGATGTCGATTTCTCTGTGGATACGGAGAATGGATTTATCATAGGAGACAAAGTATACGATATCACAGCTGTTATCGATCCGGATATAAGCGGGGTGACTCAGGGCCTGGGATTTGACAATGACGGAACCGGATTCACTGACAACTTGAACAATGCCCATGACAGCATTGTACAGAAGGTTACCTATACCATTACGCCGCGGTTTGTCAACGTGGCATCTGACATCTTTGATTGTATTGATGGCATTGATACGAGCATTACTGTGTATGTTGCCGCAACCCTGCAGGATCAGCTGACAAGTGATTCACTGGGGGCATACATCGGCGGACATGACCTCAGGTGTTTTGGAGAAACAGATGCCTCCATCACCCTCGATCGCTGGGGTGGATTCGGATCCTTCCTCGGCACAGGCTATCAGTATAACTGGGAGGCCAGGCCTGGCATTGTAGCAGGCCAGCGTAACCAGGCCGGACTGGGGGCAAATACTTATCCGGTGGCTGTAAGTGACGATGTGGGCTGTATTGTCAGGGATACCATCATTCTTACGGAACCTGAATTATTCCGTATCAGGATTGACAGCATCGTCGAGGATCCTTGTGAGGGCGGAAACAAAGGTGCTATCGAATCTACTCCTCTAGGTGGAATTGCCGGGTATGAGTACAACTGGGAAGGGCCCTTCGGCATGACCAGGCATCAACAGAATATTTATAACCTGCCCGGGGGTCCATGGGAATTAGAAGCATATGATACCAATTACTGTATACATGATACCACCGTATTTATACCCATTGCCAGTGGCATGCTGACCAGTACAGTAGAATCAGAATTTGGTTCCCCGGGGCTAGCCTATAACCTGAAATGTAACAATGACAACACAGGCTGGATCTGGGTTGAGTATGTACTGTATGGAAATGGTGATCCGGATGATTACACGTTTGAATGGACCTATCAGGACACGACAGTAATCACGGGGTATCAGGATACCCTCTCAAACCTGAGTGCTGGGGATTATGTCCTTGTTGTGGTTGACATGGTAGGTTGTACGGATACTGTGCCTACAACACTTTATGAACCGCCTGCCATTGAGATATTGTCAGAGACCATCAGCGAATACGGAGGTTCACAGATTTACAATATCAGCTGCTTCGGCACTAGCAATGGCTCAATCACGATTGAAGACAATGATGCAGACCGGTTGGGCAGGGATCATGAATATTCATGGACAGGCCCCGGTGGTCCGACTGCCAGTCCCAACGATCAAAACCAGACCGGCCTGGCTGCGGGGACCTACACGGTAGTGATCAGCGATGTCGGTCCCGGATGGTATTGTACACTCGAAGATAGCTTTACCCTGATACAACCACCTCAGATAAACCTGACGGAAACACTATCAGATTATAATGGATTTGAAATAACCTGTGCGGATAGTTCCTCCGGATGGATCAAGGTGGATGTAACAGGAGGGTATTACCATCCGGCAGCTCCATATGTTTATGAGTGGACACGCCTGCCCGATATCCCGCTCGCAGAAGATACTGATTCGGCGACTGATCTTTCAGCGGGACAGTACCAGGTACGAATAACAGACTCACTGAATTGCTCAAGGAACTGGACTTTCACCCTGAATGAGCCGTCACCCCTGGAAGTTAATTGGACACCGCTGGACCGCAATGGGGTAAACGTGTCATGCTTCAACTTCAGCGATGGCGAGGTAGCATCAACAACAGTGACCGGTGGTATAGAAAGCCTGCCTTACACATATTACTGGACGCGCTATGAAAATCCGGGATGGAACAGTATTGAACAGGAGCCATCGGGACTGGTCGCCGATCACTACGTATTGCTTGTCACTGATGCGAACGGATGCCTGGAAAGCTTCGAAGATGATATCACCCAACCCGATTCCCTGATCATTGGCAGTATCTTCACAACCAGGCCAAGCTGTAGCGGAGCTTCAAACGGCTCTGTATGGATTGATGATATCACAGGCGGTACCGAACCTTATACATACATGTGGACACCCGGTGGCCATACCGAACGCATATATTCAGGGTTGACGCAGGGTTATTACACTGTACTTTTAACCGATCTCAACGGATGTATGGCAAACAGGGATACAACAATCGGTGAACCTGAGCAACTTGTGGTGACCATCGACACCATTTCAACTGACATGTACAATGGCCGGATGATCAAATGCTACGGTGATGAAAATGCCATTCTCGGATCCATCATGAATGGAGGAACCAGGCCCTATAACTTCCAGTGGTCCTACTATGATGAAGCCTGGAGTATGTTCAGTACTGACAGTGTGGTATATAACCGTCCGACCGGTAGACACAGGGTAATTATGAGGGATGTCAATGATTGTGTGGATACCACTGAGATTCTGGTAACACAACCAGATCCGCTGACCTCACAATCATTCGTTGACGCAGTGAAGTGTTATGGGGACAGCACCGGCCGGATTGATCTGCATATGGCCGGAGGAACACCGGGATACAGGTACTGGTGGACCAATGGAGATACTGTGCCAGAGATATCAACCCTCAAATCAGGAGAATACTATTTGGTATCACAGGATGTTAATTACTGTACCTATGATACTACTATATTCGTTCCCCAGCCAGATTCACTCAAGGCCAACCTGACCTTCGTAAATCCCAGTTGTCCCGATGAATTCGATGGCTGGGCACAGGTAATTCCGGAAGGCGGTACCGAAGATTATTCAGTATTATGGGCTGGCCCGGGCAACGCAAATGGCAATACAAGTCCCAACCTTGACCTGCTCGGTCCGGGTGTTTACAGGGTATTGATCCAGGATGCCAATTACTGCGAGGTAATAGATACAGCCATTTTAATCTCAGACGCAATGACATGCCTGAATATCCCAACAGCATTTACCCCGAATGCCGATGGATACAATGATTGGTGGGAGATCGTAGGGATAGAATACTATCCTGATGCCAGGGTACAGATCTTTAACCGTTGGGGAGAGCAGATCTTCTATACGGAAAATTACCTGGATCAACCCTTTGATGGTACCTACAGGGGAATAAAATTACCGGTTGATTCATATCATTTTATCATTGAACTGCAGAATGGGAGTCCCCCGATAACAGGAAACGTAACCATATTGAAATAACCTTTTAAATCATAACTGCGTAGAAGACCTTACCGCTCAAAAGATGTCAAAGTCCACGATCTGGGTCATATTGTTCATGTTCCTCCCGCTGGCAGTCCGGGCACAGCAGATGCCCCTTTACAGCCAGTATGTCATGAATGCCTTTATGCTCAATCCAGCCATCGCCGGCAGTGACGGATATACTTCTTTCAATCTGACTGCCAGACAGCAATGGGTAGGATTCAAGGATGCACCATCAAGTCAATCTTTCAGCGCACAGACCCGGATCCTCAGGAAAAGTTATGTGATCAAAAAAAGCTTGATCAATAACAGGACTCTTAAACCCAGCAGCAAGGGAAGGGTCGGACTGGGAGGGTTTATTTACAATGACCGGAACGGAGCAGTGGACCGGACCGGACTGCAATTTGCTTATGCATATCATATATTTGTCAGGGAAACCCAGCTCTCGTTTGGCCTGTCAGCGGGGATCTTCCAGTTCAGGGTCCGGGAGGATCAATTGTCATTCATAGATGAAGGGGACCCGATAGCGGGCTCCCTGAATAAGGTGATATATGTGCCGGACGCCAATCTTGGTTTTTATATGCTGAATGGACGATATTTTGCAGGCATTTCTGTAAACCAGCTGTTCCAGTCATACCTGAAGGTGGGTAACAGGACACTGGAAGAGTACAGGATGATCCGTCATTATTATGTATTGGGTGGATACAGATTTGACCTGGGTTCCGATCTTGACATTGAACCTTCGGGTATGTTTAAGGCAACTGAGAAAAAGGCTTTCCAGCTGGATATCGGCGCCAGGTTATATTTACTCGAAGATTACTGGGCAGGCATCATGTACCGTACGAGTGGAGACATCATCTTTCTTGCCGGGATCCGTTATAAGCAGTTCTATTTTGGCTATGCATACGATTATTCAACATCAAACATCCGGAGGTACAGTTACGGATCACATGAAATTGTACTGGCACTGAAACTGGGAGATAATGCCAGGAGATACCGCTGGTTACAACGTTATTGATCTTTTTCGGATCTGGTCCGGCTCCGGACTTCCCATCCAATCGCGCCGAGTATCAGCATAAATAAAAGGTATGAACTTGCTGTTGCTATTTTATTCCCGGCAAAATAAGCTCTCGGCTCAAAACTGAATTCAATGATATGTTCACCTGCCGGCAGGACCATTGCCCTCAAAATATAATTGACCCTGAAATGAGGAACTTCCTTACCGTCAACAAATGATTTCCACCCCTTTTCATAGTAGATATCGGAGAAAACGACAAGCTGCTCGGTATTTGCCTGATAATCATAAGATAACCGGTTGGGATGGTAGCTCGCAAGTGAGATACTTGCTGCAGAATCCCCGGAAAAGGTTTTTCCGGAGACATATGATTCAAAACGTTTATCGATAATGGCCTCTGAAGCAGGATTGAAATCATTCAGGGCCGCAATCTCTTCATTGGCATTTTCTACGATACGGTAGGAATTAACCATCCACGCATTTCCCAGGGCCCCCGGATTCAACCGTACTCCGGGCTCGCCTTCGGGTTGTGGGACAATAAAATATTTCGCATTGAGCATATTTAATACTTCCATATTATTCCTGGCGATGTGGTGGCTTATGATTTCCTGGTATCGCTGCATTTTGGCACCATGATAACCTCCCAGTGATTTGTGGAAATAAGCTGCCCTGGCACTGTTGAAGGGATCTCCCGAAACATCAAATACCCGGTAATAGGGATCCGGATCCTGCAGTATCTGGAGGTCGGCCGACATGGGCTGGAATCCTTCCTGGTGGGTCCTTTTGGGACCGAAATTATCATTGTTCAGGTAACGTTTGTTTACCGGCCACATGTCAGCGAGCACCAGCAGGGCCAGTCCAACGAAAAAAACATTGGCCTTGATCTTTTTAAGGTAGAACATATAGATCAATCCTGCGGTCAGTATGACAAATACCAGGGACCGCAGGGCATCCTTCCGGAAAAGGGTCTCCCTGTCTGCCATCAAGGCATCCATGAATGGATTGGCACCCTGGCTGAGGTATCTTTCATCACCCGGACCGGTGAAACTGAACATACCTGCAAACAGCAGGAAGAAGAGTGAAAGTCCACCCACAATATAGAGGCTTAGCTTCAGTCCCTTCATAAAATCCTTTTTTTCAGGCTCCTTCTTCATCAGGCTTTCAAGTGCAAGAAAAGCAAGCAGTGGTATGGCAAATTCTGCGATCACAAGGATCATGGTAACGGTTCGGAATTTACTGTATCCCGGGAAATAATCTATAAATAAACCGGAAAGGAACATGAAATTCTTTCCCCAGGACAGC
>LJUP01000247.1 GCA_001303955.1 Bacteroides sp. SM23_62
CCGATAACAAACGGGTCTGATTCAAGACCGGTCTGTATCGCTTTGTATCTGTAACGATTATCCTGTGTATGAACCCAGAATCCCCCTTCCTGGGACTGAAAGATAGCGAGACCGGCTTCCCATGAATGCGGCCAATCCCATCTCATATTTTTAATTAAAGGGTCGTCTAATTTTAATTTAATACCCTGAAAAAAGGGAGCAACCAGCTCAAGATTTGGTTTTAATCCTGTTATACTCCAGCGGCATGCCCGAACACCTGGACGGGATGAGTAAGCAGATGGCTCGATGAGAAGGTCTCCCGTTTCAACATCCACCGATATAAAAAGAACACCGTCCCCTTCCCAACTGTGAAATACTATTTCAGCACTTCGGTCCGAGATTTGACGAGTTTCAGTACTGCCGAATTTCTCTTCATTGACATTGATTATTTCATTATTAGAATACAGTAGTTGTAATGCCCGAAAGCTGTTGACGTCCGGATTCTCAATAAATTCTTCTCCATTAATTATACTCATTAAAGACGTTAACACCCCCTTCTCAATAACTGCAGTTAAGGTATGGGTTTTAATATATACTTTATTGTCCTGCACAACAACGGAAGCGTGTTTCTCCGGTGATACGGAGTTCAAATCTGCTTCATGTACACTGGTTTGTTTTTCACTTAATTTAGGTGTGATATATGCTGCTGCAGTATATCCCGCGGTTTTCAGAAAACTTCTTCTTTTCATGGCATAACTCCTTTAAAATTATAGTTTATATATTACTTCAATATCTAATATCCAATGAACGGGTATGGTGAATTTTACTTACGTAACTTGCTTTGTATTATTTCAGCCTCCCGGAGCCCTTCAACATGGGATTTCAAATCAAATTCAGTTATTATATCTTTGATAAGCAGATCCCGTGAAACACATTCAACGATGATCCACTCTTCTTCATGATAAACAGTTATTTTAACCTTTCGACCATATTTTTTCCTGATATCTTCGCATTCCGTTAAATAATCATGCAGGCAAAAATACTTTTTCCAAATTCACCGGACAACAGTAAATATTGGGTTGCCATATTCCCGTTTGGGCGATGGTTTCACCATTCATATCACAGACTTTTAAGACGTTTTTATTGGTACTTGAAACCACGATGCACTTGTTCAGTATTGCTTTCATATTCAACTGTTTACCACCATCAAATGCGGAACACCAGAAGATGATTTTTACTCCCTGATCTCTCAGCATTTTCCAACTATCTTCCCAGTTTATATCATAACATATCTGAATCCCGATGGGGCCACATTCAGTTTGAATGGCAGGTTGGAATAAATTGCCACATGAAATACCATCCCTTACCCATTCTACTGTTTCATGAATTTTATTGTACTGACCAACTTTTTTTTTACCATTTCTGTTAAAAACAACAGCCGAATTGTAGATTCGTCCTTCGGAGGATGTGAATACTGGACAAATTGTATAAATAAGAACATCCTTTAGTAGTCCATGAATTTTTTCAATCATCAATTCCGGGGTCTCAGCATTCAGACCCCATTTGAGAAAGACCGGCAATCCATACTTCATGTGTGTCATTTAATTTAACTGAAGAACAATTACTACTAACTCCCAAGGGTATAACTGATGCTACTCCCGTGGCCAAAGCAGTTCTGCTGATAAAATTTCGACGTGTAATTCGATTTGCTTTCATTGGTTGATATTTAAGGTCTATATAACGAAAATTCTATTTGATCATCACAATTTATTAAAACACCAGTTAAAAATATCTTCGGAATTCTCATTTGACAATGATATCTGAAGATACTCTGATACACCTTAATATGAATAAACTGAATGCGGAAAGGTCATATCTTGTTTGATAAGATCTGTGGAAATTAAAGATCGACGCCTGTATAGCCAGTTGGCATCAATCCGAGTTTATATATCCTGTTCTTTGCTATGGTCCGGTATGATATTGGGGAACCGATAAGGTTTATCTTATAAATTGAGTGATTGAATGCCGCAGCATGCAATAGAGAAATATGACAGTATCAAATACTACAGTATCTAGGGAGAAAGAAAGACTTGATGAGGTCGAGGTTAGGATTACCAATGCTATCAATGCAGTTTTTATGGATGCCGGGCTCAGGGTGGAAACCCTAAATAAATTTACAGAATAAATTCAAATGGCTTTGAATGCTGATCTAGGGGGACCTGGAATCTGCACGGGACTGATCTCAGGCTTTAACCGGCAATTTGTAAACAGAATCCCATTCCGGGTGGCCCAGGACCTTCAGGGCGATCTCCATACCGGTCATTCCCTGATCCCTGACCCGGGCGGGGACCCGGATCATTAGCCGGGGACCTTTCAGCACTGTATTTTCCTGAACCTCTCCGAATTGCCAGGTCTTTATATCCCCTCCGTTTACGGCGATGGTCATTTTACCTGCTGGTATATCCCTGGCAGAATGGTTCAGCATGAACAGATCGAATTCCAGCATTTCTCCCGGGTGCCATTGATATTTCGGAAAGGAGGCGGAGGCCATGACCGGCCTGCAGGCCTCTCTTATGGATTCACAGGCAGGTTTGGGCAGCGCAGGATGCTGGACTATGGAATTATTGGCTGCAGTGGGCCAGGGTTCATTATAGCACCAGTTGATCGCCATGGAACAGTATGGCCATTTTTGCCTGGCCGCTTCATAAATAAAACGGTAACCAGCAGCCTGGAGTTTTTGTCCCCTTTCCACCATTTCCTCCAGGTTTTCCGAGGATCCGTAATACTTTTCAATTACCTCCGGGCATAGCCATGTATCATCCTGCCAGCTTTTGAAGGCATGATGGACTATCCAGGCCGCGGAATCCGGCGAAGGGGGAAAGATCTCTTCGAGCGGGATGATCTTCCTGATAATCTCCGCATCGGAAGGGGACGGAACCCCGTATTCCGTGAGGGCGGTATTATTCATTCTTGCCATGAGCTGGCAGATATCCTCATCGGAACTGGGATCATAAAAAAGGTAATGCCCGTGTCCCATTCCCTGCAAGGGGGAAGTCGGGATAAAGGGGATTTCCGGGGTCAGTTCCAGGCAGAGGCTGTTAATCCACCGGAGGGCGAGGGACTGGTCATCCATTCCTGACCAGCTGTTATAAAGTTCGTTGCCCCCGGACCAGAGTACAGTGCTGGGATGCTGTCCCACTCTTTCTATGATGGCACGGGCTTCTGGTCTGAGCACCGATAGATAGGATTCATCATCCGGGTAATCGTTGCAGGCCAGGGGAAATTCCTGCCAGACCATCATACCGGTGCGGTCACAGCATTCATGGAAAAAATCCTTGTTTACTATGCCCCCGCCCCATACCCGGAAGATATTGAAACCGATACCGGCGGCCAGTACGATCAGGTCCCGGTAACGGTCCTCGCCGATTACACCGGGAAAGATTTCGGGGTTCACCCAGTTGGTCCCCTGGGCAAATATTCTCCTGTTGTTGATCTCCAGGGTGACCGGGGGCAGCAGCCGGGATTTGGGAAATCCGGGATCTTCCCTTTCCGTACCTGTATTTCTTACCAGGCGGACCTTCCGGAAGCCAATTGTGGTACGGTGTTCATCCATCAGCTTATGGTTCCTGTCGAAGGCAGATACAATCAGCTCATAAAGATCAGGTTCACCATGTCCGGCGGGCCACCAGAGTCTTATCTTTTCCAGTTTAATGGACCCGCTGAATTCACCCTCTCCCTGTCTAAATTCCTGCTTATGCACCGTGTCACCCTTGCATTCAACGCTTACTGAAACGGATTCAACACCGGCTGCCACATTGGCTGTAATGGCCAGGTCAGCATTTTCAAGTGAATCATCCAGGCTGTAGCGGGTACGAATATCATGGAGAAAGTCCCTCCTGATCTCAAGGGATGTCTCGTCCCATATCCCCAACGGCACCAGCCTCGGATGCCAGTCCCACCCATAACTCACAGCAGGTTTAAAAGCACGGTTTGCCTGGGTACGATCGTCTCTTTCATGATGTGATTTCGGAACCGGGGCGATCTGTATCCTCAGGTCATTTTTTACTTCGAGGTGATCGGTGAGATCCAGGTCAACACGCCTGAACATGCCCTCCTGCTGAAGGAGTGCCTTTCCGTTCAGGGATATTTCGAACGCATAGTCGATTCCCTTGCTATGAAAGTAAAGCCTGTCGGAACCTGACAGGGAGGGTTTGTCAAAACGGGTTCTATAGGTCCACCATACATCTTCCATCCACCGGAACTGCCTGTAACCATCCCCCCGCGTCCAGTCCCGCTCCTCCAGTGTATGCATCATGTCCAGCTGAACGGCTCCCGGCACACTGGCAGGATGCCATTCCTGTGGCTGAAGATCCTTCTCCTTCTGAAAACCCAGTTCCCAGTCCGCAGGTAATTTTACCTTGATCATTCAAGTGTTTCCGTGAGAGCCGTTATGGGAGTAAGTTCTATTTTCCTGAATTCAACTTCGGAACCTTCGGCTTGCAGGGCTATCTGTCCTTTGCTGGCAGTACAATCAGTTCCGTGATTCACCAGATCACCGTTTACCCAGATCTTTATTTCATTTGCAACACACTCAATGACCATGGTATTCCATTCACCTACCGGATTTTCAGATCCATCAGTCAGATTCTTGATCCTGCGCTTTTTGCCTTCGGTAATGCCCCATTCTTCCTGTGGTCCACGCCGATCTTCCATATTGGGAACGGATATATCCTCAACAATACACCAGAAATCACCTGCATTTTCATGCATCATCTGCACTTCCAGCGATTGAGGGAACATTTCGTACAAGGCCCTTGGCGTAGAAGCATGTACCAGCACACCGCAATTCCCGGGCTCCCCGGCGAACCGGTATTCCACTTCCAGGTGATAATTCATAAAGACAGAATCAGTGATTAGATGACCTCCTGGAACACCCAGGCTTACCAGCATTGAATCACGGACGATGAATGCATCTGCCGTATCCGGGTTGATATCCCTGGCAGGGATATCAATATGCCAGCCGGTCAGATCAACCCAGTTAAACAGGCTTCTGGTTTCCGGTTCGGGGGGCCCACAGGAAAAAACCAGAATCATAATCAGAAGGGAAAGTGATAGCTGTTTCATAGCAAGGTATTGTTTAAGGTTTAAGTAAAACCAAATTTAGTAACTCTCCTTCACAAAAAGGTCCTGTATTTTCATCAATTTGCCCCAATGATTTGATTATTCGGATGTATGGTTTAAATTTCGGAAATTACTCCGGTACCAGATCCGGTTCATGTAATTCAGAAAAAAATCATTGGATATGATGAAAGCAGCGGACCTTTCCAGCAAACGGCAAAAAACCGCCTACACCTTTCTGTCCATACTAAGGATCGCCATTGGCTGGCATTTTCTTTACGAGGGACTCACGAAACTTTTTGATCCTACGTGGACCGCTGCCGGGTACCTGCTGAGCGCCACGGGTCCCCTGGCCGGAATGTTCCAGGCCATGGGAAGCAGTGAAGGGATACTCTCCATCGTCAATGTGGTGAATACCTGGGGACTGATCCTGATCGGACTGGGGCTTTTCCTGGGACTTTTCACGCGGATTGCCCAGCTGGCAGGGATCATCCTGTTGTTTACCTATTATATCTCACACCCGCCGATATTCACAGATCCCGGATTTGCCAGGGAAGGTGCCTATTTCATTATCAGCAAGGATTTGCTGGAGATGATTGCCCTGCTGATGCTGATGTTTTTCCCGACAGGTAAATTCCTGGGCATTGATGGCTTGCGTCAGCATCCTTTCGGCCTGTCCATGCACAAGATGGATCATGGTCAACCCGATGCGGAAGAGACAAAGGCCGATGTGAAAGGAATACGCCGGAGGGAAGTACTTAAACACCTGGCTACCGTTCCCTTTCTGGGTGCAGTTTTATACGGGGCCCTGGCCAAGACACGTATGAGCAGCCTGGAGGAACAGAACCTGGTGGATGCTGGATCAGGACCAACGCAGCAATATGTCCAGAAAATCATGGCAGGATCTGACAGGCTGTCCCTCAGGGACCTGATGGGTAAAAAATTTACCGAAGAGACGGATCTGCTCAACGGAACCCTTCCCCAGGGGATGCTGGGATCCATGAGTTCTTCCAAACTGATCCTTGGTGGTAACCTGCTCAGTGGATATGTGCATGCCCGCGACCTGATCTACGTTTCCTCACTTGTTTTGAACTACCATCAGAAAGACAGGATCTTCAGGACCCTGATGCTGGCCGAGCAATCAGGCGTGAATACCATACTTTCCCACCCCATTGTCATGCCCATCATGGAAGAATACTGGAAGGACGGATACGGGGAGATCCAGTTCATCTCTGATTGCGCTGGACTGGATTATTCCGATGGTGTTAAACCGATGGAATTCGAAAAATATATGGACCTGGTGAAGTATGCCATCGACATGGGAGCCAATGCCGGTTATATCCAGGGAGAGACAGCGGATTATTATATCGAGAACAACCAGGTTGATGTGCTGGTAAAAGTAATCGACCTGGTAAAGGGAAATGGCTTACCGATGGGGATCGGCGCACATAAGATCCAGACCATCAAGAAATGTGTTGAACTCGGACTCGAACACGATTTCTGGATGAAAACACTGCATAACCACGACTACTGGTCGGCAAAGCATCCTACCTGGCATGATAACATGTATTGTTACGATCCCGAGGAGACCATCCGCTATATGGAAGGCCTTGAAAAGCCATGGATCGCCTTTAAAACCCTGGCAGCAGGTGCCATCAGACCTGATGAGGCCTTCCCCTATTGCTTTAACCAGGGTGCCGATTTTATTTGTTGTGGCATGTATGACTTCCAGATCATCGATGATGTGAACATCGCCCTGGATGCACTTGACAAAGTGACTGACAGGAAAAGGCCCTGGAGGGCATAGATGGTCACGTTAAAGTGTCGCTGGGATCAGTATAAAAACGAATTACCTTTTTAATATCCATTCGAGTCGGTAAATTCGGATACCGGTGAAATCTGCGATATCACTGATGTACCATTGTCCGTCCAGTTGGATCAGTTCAGGTGCCTTTACCGGCAGCATGGTAATCAGTTTGGAATCATTGTTGACGCCGAAGTTATAGGGATCATCGGAGGCGTATACATAGCATTTTCCGGTCCAGGAAGATGAACGGAACAGGTAATACATCCCGCCCTTTTTTAACACGAAAGGACTCTCGGCACTAACCGGTCCGTTCCCTCCTATACCTCCCTGTGAAACAATGGTGTAGTCTGACCAGTCAAGTATATTTTTCGAGGTCCTCACTACAATGAAACCGCTTCTCCAGTTATCCCTGCTTACTGTGGAAATTGTCGAATAGGCATAATAAAGTCCCTCGTCCTCCATGATCATCACATCCCTTCCTGCTTTATCAAATACCAGGTTGGTGCCGTCCCTGAAATGAAATCTACGGTAATTGATACCATCATCAGACCGCATTACACGAAAACCGTTGGAATTGTAAAAACATAACCAGGCTGAATCTTGCCTGATGAAATAGGGAGCCTGGATCTTTTCTTCCGGAACGGTAACCTCGTCCCAGGAGGCATCAGCCCTGGCTACCACACCATGTGGCAGCCAGCCAGCTTCAGTAAGGCTTTTACCCTGCCAGCCATACAATAACCGTCCAACGGCTGTACCACGCATACAGGCCCAGAGTTGCCAGCTACCATCCCCGGCGCGGATGAACCCGTGGTCAACCACATGCTGCCTCTTCAGATCAGGGCCGTTCAGTGAATCCAGGTCCGGAAGTTCACAGATTTTAACCGGTTCGCCTGAAAGGACAGGGACCTGTGTTAAATCTTGGTTGCACGCATGGAAAATGCAGAGCACGATGCATAAGAGCACCATGAATTGAATCCTGTGTTTCATAGCATTGGCTAATATAATGCAGTATTTTTCAATCATCCCATACCAGTCGGAGCACATCACCCTCATATAGCTCCAGGGCCCGGGTAAAAACAATGCTGCTGCCATGCCCTGGATTACATTCTACCGATTGTCCATCGACATAAACCCTGGGAATGCTGCCTGGATGCATCTGGCCATAGCCTAGGCGTTTGATTATTAGCTTGCCGTAATCCACCTCGAGTTCAATCTCCTGTGTTGTCTGCAAGTAATTTCCCCAGCCGGATCCGGTGGACCAGAAGCTGCTGAAGTCTTCCTGGCTGAATACCGGATTAAAGCCGATGCTTTTGCTTACACCGTCATATTCAAATCCAGATAGTGCCAGTAACACAGCCCAGCTGGACAGGGCCCTGGCATAATAAAATCCGGATTCGATCTCTGCATATGGATTGCGGTTATGCCCGGCATACCGTCCCCGCACCGCCCTGGTTACTTTTAGTCCCTCGTCTACCAGTCCCGCCCTGATCATGGTGGCAGCCACCTGGTATTCCACACCTGTCCAGGTTTCCTCGGCATAGGGAAATGGGATTTGCTCCCTGTTTCCATCCGGCCAGGTACAGATTACCAGTCCACCTTCGTTATTCAGCGCATATACTCTCTGAACGTTCTGGAAATCAGCAAATGAAGGGATGAAGTTATGATCGAATATGGATTGGAGGCTCTTTTGCACTTTCACCGAATCCAGCAGGTATCCCATACCGGCATTAAAAGCCAGGTACTGCCCCAACAGCTGGTCGGCAAGGCATCCGCTGCCATACTGGTATTTGATGCTGCCTTCTGCCGTTTTCAGGCGGGCCGGGATGGTCAGTCCATCGATCACCTCAACCTTCTGGGTATACCATGAACCGTTCCAGAGAAGTTCATCATACCTCTCCCTTCCCTTCTGGTATAG
>LJUP01000248.1 GCA_001303955.1 Bacteroides sp. SM23_62
CTAAAGAACAACTTGAGTTCCTATTCTTCCATCAGGACTGGCCGGAAAATTTCTTTGTTCAGTACAAATAGAACAAAATATTGGGATTTAGATCCCATGGCCAATTTTTCCCGAGTATTTATCCTCATCATATTCCTTCCTACGCTTTCCCATACCCAATCCCAGGATATCAGATTTGAACGAATATCGGCTAAACAAGATCTATCAAAAAGTGAGGTAACCTGCATTCTTCAGGATAAGCACGGTTTTATGTGGTTTGGATCAGTCCTGGGGCTGAAGAGATTTGACGGTTATAAGTTTAAAGTTTATCAAAATGTTCCAGGAAATCTAACCAGTCTAAGTAATGATATCGTCAAAGCAATAATTGAGGATAAATCCGGATCCCTCTGGATCGCTACTTTATATGGGGGGATTAGCCGTTTTGACAGATCAATAGAACAATTTACTCATTATCGGGTTGTTGGGAATAATCTTCCTACTAACAGGATTATCCGTTTCACCTCAATTTTAGAGGATCAATCCGGAAAATTGTGGATTGGGACAGATATTGGACTTTGTTATTTTGATCGGTCTAATAAGGTCTTCAGAAGATATGTCCCTAAACCATCAGACCCTGCAAAGCTTGTTCATGCACGGATTCGGATACTGTATCAGGACCAGGAAGATATGATTTGGATTGGAACAGCAGATGATGGTCTTTTCAGGTTCGATCCGAACAATCAATCATTTACCCACTACAAACATGATCCACGAGTAGAAAATAGCCTCAGTAATAATAGCATAGAATCAATTACAGAAGATAATTCAGGTAATCTCTTTTTCGGAACCAGGAATGGTTTAAATAAATTTGATCGTCAAAAAAATAATTTTATCCGCTTTTTTTACCAATCGGTATACTCAAAAATAGGAGCGCAGAACGAGATACGGGCGTTATGTCCGGCAGACGAAGATTTACTCTGGATTGCCTCAGGTGAGGGATTTTTCAAATTTGATCATGAAACAGGAATAATCATAGATATCCCTAATAATCCTGATAAAAATCAAGATCTGAAAACTCATTCTATAAAAAAGCTTTATATGGATCGCAGAGGTACTTTATGGATTGGAACTTATACTGGGGACATATTTAAATATGATCCATATAAAACAAAGTTTTTACAATTTGCAAGCAATTCGGAAGATCCCCATGGTTTAACTCATAATTTTATCTGGGGAATTTGCGAAGATAGTGATGGGAATTTATGGGTAGGTACAGGGGGTGGAGGTATCTATAAACTTGAGCCAAACCAGGTGGATGATTCATCACCCAAATGGATAAACTATAGATACGATCCGAATTCTCCTCAAAGTATAAGTAATAATTCTGTCATATGCATAACTGAAGACCATGAACAGGCACTCTGGATTGGTACAGGCCTTGGATTGAATAAAATTATTTATCGTGGCATAAATCCCCAAAATTTCAAAAAACGGAAAAATGATATATCATTCCGAGATAATATCCCTGAGTCTCTTAAAACACTTAAGTATCATACTATTCAATGTATCTATGAAGATAAAGCTAAAAACATTTGGATAGGAACCGAGCAAGGACTCTATAAATTTGATCGTAAGACCGAATCACTCTTTGATTATGTAAGTGATCCGGATAATTCCAAGAGGTTGGGAAGAAAATCCGTTACCTGTATTATCGAGAGTAAAACTGGCCAAATGTGGATAGGAACCTATACTTCCGGATTTTATAAATTTGATCCGGAGAGAGAAGAATTTATTCGATATCTTATTGATCCTGACAGTCCTTATAGTAATTGGATTTTTATGATCTATGAAGACAGTATGGGATTTCTCTGGCTTGCCAGCAAAAGAGGATTAAATAAATTTAATCTGGAAACAGGTAAATTTATACAATATACCAGCGATTTTGGACTGCCTGAGGATGATATTTATGCAATATTAGACGATAGAGACGGTAATCTCTGGTTGAGCAGCGTAAAAGGGATATTCAGATTTTCACCAGAATCAGGTGAGGTTAAATCCTTTGATACGGATGATGGTCTTCATAGTATGGAATTCAATATTTTTAGTTATTATAAAGACAAACAGGGTTGGATGTATTTTGGCGGAATAAACGGTTTTACCGCTTTTCATCCTGATAGTATAAAGTATAATAATCATATACCGAAGGTTGTACTGACCGATTTTCAGATCTATAATAAGACAATTCTACCCGGTAACGATTCTCCTTTAAAAAAGAGCATTTCAGAAACAAAGGAAATTATCCTGACTAACAAGCAATCAGTTTTTTCATTTGAATTTGCCGCTCTGGATTACCACAGCCCGCAGAAAAATAAGTATGCATATAAGATGGAAGGCGTTGATCCAGATTGGGTTTTCACAGATGCCTCCAGCCGTTTCGCTACCTACACAAATCTCGATCCTGGGGAGTATATTTTCACAGTAAAAGGTTCTAATAACGACGGGCTCTGGAACGAAAAGGGAACGTCAATTAAAATAATTATCACCCCACCCTGGTGGAGAACTGGCTGGGCTTATACTTCTTATGTGTTTTTATCTCTGTTGTCAATATTTGGTGTTTGGCGTTTTCAGACAAACCGATTAAAAATGAAACATCAATTGGAAATGGAACACTTCGAAGCTGAAAAATTACGGGAAGTGGATCATCTGAAATCGCGCTTTTTTGCCAATATCTCACATGAGTTTCGTACCCCGCTCACACTCATTCAGGGACCAGTCAAACAAATGTCTTCAGGAGAATTCAGCGGAAATCTCAAAGAGACCTCTGGCATGATCCTTCGCTACAGTGATCGTTTGCTCAACCTGATTAACCAGATTCTTGATCTTTCTAAACTGGAATCCGGGGAAATGAAATTAAAAGTTGTTGAAACAGACATAATCAAATTTATTAAAGGTATAGTACTCTCTTTTTCACCTTTAGCCGAGAGCAAAAAAATTATTTTAAAATTTTCATGCACCGAAAATTCGTTAATTGGCTACATTGACCATGACAAATTGGAGAAAATAGTAAGTAACCTGCTTTCTAATGCATTTAAGTTTACCCCGGAAGGGGGTAATATTGAGGTTGCATTGTCATTGCGAGGAGATCTGGCAACGGCCAGATCGACGAAGCAATCTTCTTCTTTCGAGGGCGAAGAGATTGCCACGTCTGCCGGTTGGCAGACTCGCAATGACAGATTCCTACTGCTCTCCATCTCCAACACCGGTCCCGGCATTCCAGCGGAACAATTGGTTAAAATATTCGACCGCTTCTACCAAGCAGATACCATCTATAAAAAAGATGGTGAAGGCACAGGCATCGGTCTGGCACTGACTAAAGAACTGGTGGAAGTTCATCATGGAAAAATTAAAGTGGAAAGTGAGGTGAACAAGGGCACTACTTTCACAGTCTGTCTGCCCATCGAGAAGGAGCATTTTAATCCAAAAGAAATCATAGAAGAAGTGGAGACTGGAAAACAAATTTCACCCTTAATCAGCCAAACCGAGGATATAAGATACACAACCCTAGATTCCGAAGTACAATCGGAAACATCAGTTCGAACTCAGGATGCCAGCCTCCAGTCTCCTATCTCCGATATTCAGTCTCCCGTCTCCTGCCTCCGGTCTCCGTTACTTCTCATAGTTGAAGACAACCCTGATGTAACCAGCTACATTTCCAGCTTTATGGAAGACGATTATCGCATTATTACAGCCGAAAATGGGAAAGAAGGCTTTAAAAAGGCTTTGGATAAATACCCCGATTTGATCATCAGCGATGTGATGATGCCGGATATGGATGGATTTGAATTGTGTCAAAAAATTAAGACCGATGAACGCACTAGCCATGTCCCCGTAATCCTGCTTACCGCCAAAGCGGATATGGATAGCAAGATTGAAGGGCTGGAGCTCGGCGCTGACGACTATGTGACCAAACCCTTTGAGGCCCGCGAGCTGCAGATTCGTGCTAAAAACCTGATAGAACAGAGAAAAAAACTGCGCGAGAAATTTTCGGCATTGATAGATCTTAATCCGGCGGATATCGCCGCCTCTTCCATGGATGAACAACTACTGCAGCGTTTGCTGGATGTATTTGAAGAACATATGGAAGAACCGGAGTTCAGTATTGAACAATTAGCCCGCGAAATTGGTATGAGCCGCAGGCATTTGTACAGGAAAATCAAGGCAATCACAAATTTATCAACCAGTGATTTCATTCGCATATTACGTCTGCAACGGGCTGCCGGGATGCTAAAAAATGCTTCCGGGACGATTTCCGAAATTGCATATAAAGTAGGATTTAATAATCTTTCACATTTTTCAAAGACTTTTCGTGAGCATTTTGGTAAACTGCCCAGTGAATTTACAAAAGAATAATTACACACTTTCCAAACCAATAATTACGTTTCATTCTTAATTTCTATCCTAATTGCCTCAAAAAGGCTCCTCAGCATTAAATAATGTCCCCTTAGTGTTAGACATCCGCATTATCAAGTTTATATATTTTACTAAAATATTTTTATCAGCTCTACATACTAAAAGGAATGTCAATTTGAAAACAAAAAAAACAACTAATTATGAATCCGATTTTGTGTCAATTGAAAGGCTCTTGAAAGCCATGCGCTACGATCCGGTGATAAATAAGAAGGTTGTAAACATTTTAAAAATGGATTCTTATCCACGGCGTATTGTATTGAGTAACTGGCTGGAGCAGTTAAGCCGTAATAATGCACCGAAAAAACTAACACAAATCCTTTCCTATTTGTTTGAAGATGAGTTTGCAGAAAGAATACTTATGCTGCTACAAAAGAGAATAAAATCATATTAACATTATTATCACAGGAGGTAAAGATGAAAATTCTTTTTACTACCCTTATTTCTTTACTTTTTCTCATTGCTTCAGACGTAACACATGCTCAATCAGGTTGTTGGGACGATGCGTATGTGGGTGGCTGTTCTGTTGTATACGACAGTACAGACTCTGTTTTCAGAATGTGGTATACCGGTGGACAGGGAACTCTGCTGGGACATATCGGTTATGCTACCTCAATAGACGGCATTAACTGGCAGAAGTACGAAAACAATCCTGTTCTTGATACAGGCCCGGAAGACAGCTGGGATCATCATGCCATCGGTTTTCCAACGGTGATTATTGTCAACGATACCTGCCATATGTGGTATGCAGGTGCTTCCGATCAGATCGCTGTGCAAATCGGTTATGCCACTTCAACTGACGGGATTAACTGGAAAAAATATGAAAATAATCCTGTAATCCAGTTGGGCAATGCAGGCAGCTGGGAAGAGACCTGGGTTTATATGCCCTGTGTGATTTACAATGAATCAACTTTTCACATGTGGTACTCCGGTAGCACGGGAGATCCGTCGGATTATATACCCTGGAAAGAAGAGATTGGCTATGCCAGTTCCAGCGATGGCAAATCGTGGACAAAACATTCTTCTAATCCTGTCTTTAAGGTCAATACTACCGGAAAATGGGATGATTACGAGATCAGCGGACCAACAGTTCTTTTCCACAATGATATGTTCCATATGTGGTATACGGGCGCCGCTGCAGCATCCCCATTGTATCACATAGGCTATGCAACCTCAGCTGATGGAATCTCCTGGCAGAGAAATAATTCTAATCCTCTACTGACTCCTTTCGGCTGGGAAATTCCACGTAATCAGGATCCGCACGTGATTTTCATTGATAGTACCTACCAAATGTGGTATTCCGGTGGGGGTATATTTGCCTGGAAAATTTGTTATGCCACCTCAGCAGACGGTATCACCTGGGAAAAACACCCCGATAATCCAGTCCTTGAACCATGCGAAGTAACCCGTATTATTGATGAAAAAGATATGAACATTCCGGGTGACTTTTCCTTATTACAAAATTATCCCAATCCCTTTAATCCTGTTACAACGATCGAATATACTGTAAGGGCGTATGGCCATACGCCCCAACAGGTCAACCTATCCATCTACAACCTCCTCGGCCAAAAGATAGCAACGCTGGTAAACAAAAAACAACCGGCGGGGAGCTATGAAGTGCAATGGGATGCCAGTGAATTTGCATCAGGCCTTTACATCTATCAGCTAAAGGTCAAAGGTCCAAAGCAAAATGAAGTGTTTACAAAAAAACTCGTCCTTTTAAAATAAGAGGGACACAAAATGAAAACTATATTAACATGTATTTTTATTTTTACCTTTTTTCTTAAAAGTTATGCTCAGAATTCAGGTAACTGGGAGATCCTAAATGAAGGTAAAGGCTATTTTGGTAATATAGATTTTGTAAGTGATGATGTAGGCTATATGCTGGCTAATAGTAATTTATTAAAAACAATGGATGGCGGAGATACCTGGGATTTTGTATCACAGATTTCAGATGGGGATACATTGGTTTCAGATTGGGGGGCATTTTATATTGATTTCACAAGTGAAGATAATGGTTGGGCTTTATCTGAACCCCACTATGAATGGCATCAAATCCTAAATACCACTGATGGCGGCCATACCTGGCAAGTTAAGAAAGAGACATCCAATCGTTTACGTTTTATGCAAGTATTGTCAGATTCGATTGTGATTGTATGTGCGGGGTATCAAACTCAAAATTTCATCACAAGAACAACAGATGGGGGTACAAGCTGGATCGATATTACGCTACACGTTAGCGGTTTGTCTCTTAACTCTGTTTGGTTTACAGCTCCCGATACCGGGTACGTAGCCTGTACTAGTAATTCAGAAAACACTGCTATCCTGAAAACGTCTGACGGAGGTAGTAACTGGACTGAAATTATAATGCCCGGTTTTGGACAACTGGATCAATTGAAATTTTTTAATGGCTCTCAGGCATACGTATTAGCGGATCATGGGAGATATTTTATTACATCAAGCGATACTTTTAAAACATGGACTACCTTTGATTTTGATACCACTAATATTTCTTCATATGTTTTATTGGATGAAAACACAATTTTCGCTGTTAACCGTGGCGGAATATTATACAGTACAGATGCCGGTTTAACATGGCAAACACACGAAATCCCTGAGGTTGGCACTCCGGAAGAAATAAGTATTAATTCATCAAAAGATTTATTTGTTACAAGTCAGGCTGGCAGCGGTTGGGCTGGTATACCGACTTCCAACCTTTGGAAAAGTACTGATTATGGGGGAAACTGGCAATTACTGATTTTTTCATACCCGTTTAATGATGTGTGTTTTACGGACAAGCAAAAAGGATTCTTATCCTATGCCTGGTCAGGTGTCCGTAGTTTAACAGGCGGTATTTTTACTACAAATGATGGCGGTATGTCATGGGATAAAATGTTTGAAACAGGTTTTATTGAATCCTGTTTTTTAACAGACGATGAGATAGGATATTTGCTTGCTTCAGGTCTTGGTTTTTTTTCCGGAGTTGCAGGAAATTTAAGTACAATATCTAAATCAATAGATTCAGGTAAAAACTGGGTTGATGTTTATTCAAGTAATCCGGATTCCTTTGATTATTGGTTTGTTGGATATGATTTGGATTTTATGAATCACAATTTAGGTTGGGCAGTAGGAGAATATTGGTCTTCTCCCTGGGATACAAATGGTGCTTGTATTATTGAAACCTCCGATGGTGGTGAAAACTGGTATCGAGTTTGGGATAATGGAATTACTGACTGGAATAGATATTTACTTAATTCGATATACACCTGTGATACAACTGCCTGGGCTGTGGGTAATGAAGGATTGATTGTAAAATATACACCACAGAATCAATGGCAACAGCAAACAAGTGTTAACGATTTAACATTATATAAAGTTATTTTCAGTGATGAACAGCATGGCTGGATTGCTGGTTATTGGTGGTCTGTGGAAGAATTCTCGTCAATACTTTTAAAAACTATTGATGGTGGTAACTCCTGGAAAGAAATTCAATTTGATAAAGAAATAATCCATGACATGTATTTTGCAGACAGTCTTCATGGTTGGGCAGTTGGTGAAGACACAACACAGTCATATTTAAGACATAACAGCGGTTTTATGCTTGAAACCTTTGATGGTGGTGAAAACTGGATACCTGTTGTTGAAAATTTATCCGCTCCACTTAAAGCCATCCATTTCAAAGATGGTTACGGCTGGGCTGTGGGAGATAACGGTCTTATTTTAACAACGGATGGTTCAACCTGGGTAGGTGAGAGCAACAATAAAGTATATCCATCCAAATTTGAACTCTCACAAAATTACCCCAATCCCTTTAATCCGAATACAATGATCAATTATCAATTACCAATGGCCAGTGATGTGGAACTGTCAATCTATAACCTTCTTGGCCAAAAGGTAGCTACGCTGATTAATAAAAAACAACCGGCGGGGGAATATAAAGTGGAATGGGATGCTTCTGGTTTTGCGGGGGGCGTATATTTTTACCGGTTGACAACCGATACCGGATTTTCGGAAACGAGGAAATTACTATACTTGAAATAGAATTGGTAATTCAAATTCTTAAAATTTCGGTAATTTTTTTAGATCTGTAAGTAAATTTGGAAGAGCAACTGCCCTGATCTTTTCAGATAACTGAAACGTTTTGTCACCGGCATGTATGACATCTATGGACTTAAGGTTTAAATCAGAGAGTGATATACGCATAGAAGGTGTTATGGCAGGCGACGTAGTTCTTTTTATCTCGAATCCAATTCGATGATCACCTCTTATAACTAATAAATCCAGTTCTGCGCCGGCATGTGTTGACCAGAAAAAACATTCTTCATTTCGGGCACCCAGGATCCTTATTACCTGGTCAACAATAAATCCT
>LJUP01000027.1 GCA_001303955.1 Bacteroides sp. SM23_62
TGTCAAGATTTATATTGTAGAACAACTTGGCCGGATTGGATTGAATTTTGTTATAATGCCGGCAGTATATTACTTTTATCAATCACATTAAAAAACCGATTCATGAAAATCACAAAAAGACAATTCATTTACCTGATCCTGCTGGTGGCCATTATAGCAGTGATCTCAGGCTGCGGCAGTTATAACCGCATGGTGGAGATGGATGAAGCCATAACCGGTCAATGGGCTCAAGTTGAAACGGCATACCAGCGCCGCGCAGATCTCATCCCCAACCTTGTTAACACCGTCAAGGGATATGCTGACTTTGAAAAAGAAACCCTGACACAGGTGATTGAGGCCAGGGCCAAAGCAACAAGCGTTACAGTCAACCCTGAGAACCTCGATGCACAGGCAATACAGCAATTCCAGAATGCCCAGGATGGATTGAGCTCTGCCCTTTCAAGGCTGATGGTTGTGGTTGAAAGATACCCCGACCTGAAAGCCAACCAGAACTTCCTGGACCTGCAGGCACAGCTTGAGGGTACAGAAAACCGCATCGCCGTTGAGCGGCGGAAATTCAATGATGCTACCCGCAACTATAATACCTTTATAAGGAGATTCCCGAAAAATATTGTCGCGGCGATATTCGGCTTTGACAAGAAAGGCTATTTCGAAGCAGCAGAAGGAAGCGAACAGGCACCCACGGTAGAATTTTAAGTCATGCAGCCCTCTCATTTTTTCAACAGTGATCAGAAAAACCTGATCAGGCAAGCCATCAGGGATGCCGAAATGGACACCTCGGGGGAGATCCGGGTCCACATAGAAAGGCGTTGCAAGGGAGACGTCCTTGACCGGGGAGCATACCTGTTTGAAAAGCTTGATATGCACAGGACAGCTAAAAGAAATGGCGTTTTATTCTACTTTGCCATCGATGACCACAAGTTTGCCATCCTCGGAGATGCAGGGATCAATGCGGTTACACCGGAAAATTTCTGGGACAATATCAAGGAGAAAATGCAGGAAGAATTCCAGGAGGGGCGGTTTGCTGAGGGACTTGAATGGGGGATCCGGGAGGCAGGTGAAAAGTTAAAGGAACATTTTCCTTACGAGGACGATGATAAAAATGAATTGCCCGACGATATTTCATTCGGGGATCAACAGGAGGTGAAATGAAAAAAGGGATCACCATCATATTGGCTGGCCTGTTTATGGCCGCCTCCGGCGCGGGACAGGACATCCCTGATCCCATGCAACCTCCCCGGATGGTCAATGACTTTTCCGGATTGCTCAATAATAATGACCGGGAACAACTGGAAAAGAAATTGCAGGATTTCTACTATGAAACTTCCACCCAGATTTATATCGTGATCCTGGATGATATCGCAGGATACGACATCGCCGATTTCACCATCCGGCTGGGGGATAAATGGGGGGTTGGGACAAAAGGCAAGGACAACGGGGCTGTCATCCTGCTGAACCCCTCACCGGACCGCAAACACGGGGATGTGCATATCGCTGCCGGTTACGGGCTGGAAGGGGCCGTACCGGATGCCATCGCCAACCGTATTGTCGATTTCGAGATGATCCCGCATTTCAAAGAGATGGATTATTACGGGGGATTAGAAGCTGCGACCAATACACTGATCGATCTTACCAGGGGTGAATATACTGCAGATGAATATATCAAACGAAACGAGCAGGCGGAATCTTCCATTATCCCCATCATTGTATTTATCTTTTTTGTGATCCTGTTATCCGGCATAGGCCGCGCAAGATCTGCAAGACAATATGCCATGGGGCACAATGTACCCTTCTGGCTGGCCCTTTTCCTTGCCAGCGGCGCAAGCAGGTCACATTCCGGCAGTTTTGGGAGCTTCCGCTCCGGAGGAGGCGGATTCGGCGGCGGATTCGGCGGCGGATTTGGCGGTGGTGGCGGAGGCAGTTTTGGCGGTGGTGGTGCCGGCGGGAGCTGGTAGAAAGACAAGGACACTTGAAAATGACAAGATATAAGTGCATCGTTTTATCCCTGCTGTTGACGGTGGGCGAAGCCGGGGTTGCCGGGCATGAGGTTGGTGGGGAAAGGGGTACGCGAAAGAATTCACTGAGGATTGTGTTCGCGGGAGATGTCATGGGGCATGATTCCCAGATCAATGCGGCATATATTGATTCTTCTGATTCCTATGATTATGAGAATTGTTTTTCGTACCTGAAACCTTTCCTGGAGAATGCTGACATTGCGGTGGCCAACCTGGAGGTTACCCTGGCGGGTCCGCCATACAAGGGCTACCCCCGTTTTTCCAGTCCCGATGCCCTGCTGGACGGCCTGATGAACGCAGGCTTCAATGAGCTTGTCAATGCCAACAACCATGCACTTGACAGGGGAAGCGCGGGACTCGTAAGAACACATGAAGTGGCGGACTGCAAAGGCATGATCCTGACCGGTTCCTTTATATCTTCCGGGCAACGGGAACAAACCTACCCCCTCATCCTGGAAAAGAATGATATCATGCTGGCCATGCTGAATTATACCTATGGCACCAATGGTCTGCAGGCAGATACCCCGAACATCGTTAATTATATCGATACCCTTATGATACGACGGGACATTGAGAAGGTGAAACTGGTCGAACCTGATTTTGTGATTGCCAGTATCCATTGGGGAAAAGAGTACGAGCGCCAGGAAGATACCCTGCAGCGTGAAATTGCCGGATTCCTGTTCAGACAGGGAGTAGATGTAATTATCGGTTCGCATCCACATGTAGTACAACCCGTTGAATTTGCACAGACCAATACAGGTTTTCATCATCTTGTTGTCTATTCGCTGGGGAATTTTGTTTCCAACCAGCGGGACAGGTATCGTGACGGTGGTATTATTTTCGGACTTGAACTGGAAAAAACGGACCGGACAAGGATCTCCGGATTTGATTACCTGCCCGTTTGGGTACATAAACCATTGCAGGGAGATAAGCGGGTATTCCGCCTGATTCCCGCCAGCCTGGCGGAGGAAGAAATCAGGGGAATGGGTTTTACCGAAACCGAATTATCCGGCTTCAGACAGTTTCATGACGATACCAGGGATCAACTGAAGAATGTACCTGAAAACAGGTTCTACGAAACAAACAGGTAGTCTTACTTTAATCTCCTGATGCCTAGTTTTGCTTTGTTCCCAATGCTGTTCTTATAGGCAGACCTGTTCATTTTCAGGCAGGTCTGGTAACTATCCAGTGCCTGCGCCGTATCACCCATTTCTTCATAGATCATCCCCAGATGAAGGGCAGCGTTGGAAGGGAAATACCAGGTGGAGCCCATCCCGGCCTCAATTACTTCATGATATTTTGAAATAGCTTCATCTTTGCCACCAAGAAGATCTGCGATCCGGGCCTGACGGTAGGTGTATTCCAGTGAATCCTTTCTGTTGGCCAGGTCACCCGGATTGATCTCCTGAAGGGTCTCGGAAGCACGCAGGTAAAATCCTCCATCAAAATATAACCTTGACCTTAACAGGATGGCATTGGGCATTACATCTTCACTTGCCTCCCTGAAGGCCTGTATGTCAGCATCCAGCATCATGTTCCCTTTTTCTATCACATTGGTCCTGGCTATGTGGTACGCTGAAGAATCACCTTCAAGGAAATGGTGCCAGCTGAGCTTATGCCAAGCTGTTTTTATGAAATAATCACCCCGGGTCCTGTCCAAAAAACGAATGAGTTGATCGCCGGCCCCCTTATCGGTACTGTTCAGTAAAGCTTCACCGTGCAGCAGATCGAGGTAGGCAAGGGCCCTTTCTCCCGGATCCTGCTCCCAGTCATTCAGCAATTCAATAACCTCCCGGCTGTGACCCGATTTTAGCGCATGATAAGCATGAAAGTACCTGTGCATGGTCAATGTGTCTTCAGCACAATCATCACCCTTTTCTCCTGTCTCCAGCCCTGTCATCTGGCGTGCATAAAGCAGGATCAGGCAGGATTCGAGTCTGTCCTGCCCGGATGTACCTTCATGGTATTCCGTGAGCTGTTCCAGGCCAAGCTGCATATCCCCCCTTATCCCGAATATTCTCATCAACCAATGGTACTCGGCCGGGGCTGCACCTGCAAACAGATTGAACAGGCCTTCAAGTTTGTCATTGAAAGGATCTCCCGGCCGGGCAGATTCAGCCTGCCGGTGGTATCGTTTGGCCACGTAGAAATTACGGGCAGCCCTGAAGTTGTCACCGTGGATTGCATTCAGGAAAGATGATTGAAGGTAAATGGCCGATATCAAATGCAGACGGTCTGACAGATGGCCATATTTCGATTGAATGGAATCCAGCCGGGCCATCGCTCCTGACAGGTATTGTTCATAGCCGGACATGTTCCCTGCAATCAGTACATCAAGAAATTCCAGGTAATTGCGAAGATATACAATGCCGGGGCCCATCTCAGGTCCTGCACTGTATTCATTGATCAGGCTTTCAGCTGATTCAAAATGAAGGCTGAGGATCTGCCCCAGTATGGTAGCATATATTTCTGAGGATAGGTGTTGTGAATTGGCCCTGCCCCCGGTCCCAAACATGACCAGGCAAATGGCGATATACCTTGTGAATTTTGCCAGCATAAAAAAAAGCTGTCATATCCGGGTATTACTTTATCGGATCGGACAGCCTGCACAAAATAATGCTTCCGGGTCTTATTCTTCCCTGTCAGTGTCAACAAGTATCCTTCCGCAATATTCGCAGACAATGATCTTTTTCCTGGAAGCGATATCCAATTGTCTTTGAGGCGGGATCTTGTTAAAACATCCACCACAGGCATCCCGTTCAACAGTCACAACTGCCAGTCCGTTCCTGGCATTGGCCCGGATCTTTTCATAGGCAGTGTAGAGCCTTGGTTCAATGATGCCCTCTATATCACTGCGTCTTTTGTCCAGCAGCTGCTCTTCCTTCTGGGTATCGGAGATTATCTCATCAAGCTCTGCCTTCTTATTATTGAGATCGCCCTTTCTTTCATCCAGTATCACGTTCGATTCATCGATGTGTTGTTCCTTCTCAGCAACCTGCTCGCTGAATTCTTTTTTTCTTTTTTCAGCCAGTTCAATCTCGAGTGTCTGAAATTCAATCTCTTTTGACAGGGAATCATATTCCCTGTTATTCCTCACATTGTTCTGCTGTTCTTCGTATTTCTTGATCAGGCTTTGGGCATTGGTTATCTCGTTGTTCTTCTTGGAAATCGCCTCCTGCAAGGATTTCACTTCCGCCTCAATATTACTGATCCTGGTTTCCAGCCCTTCAATCTCATCTTCCAGGTCCTGTACCTCAAGGGGCAGTTCACCGCGAAGTATTTTAATCTTATCTATCTCTGTATCAACTTGTTGTAATTCATATAGAGCCTTCAGTTTCTCCTTAACGGACATTTCGGCAACTTCGCCGATCTTTCCCTTTTCTGCAGCCATCTTAAAAATAATTTACTGGATTTGTATTCACCTCCGACAAATGAACTGCAAATTTAGGGAATTTTTTCGTAAGTAATTCATAAAAAATCTCTTTGGTGAACTGCTCACTTTCATAATGTCCAATATCGGCCACCAGGATCCTGCCATCTGCGTCGAAGAATTGGTGATACTTGAAATCCCCGCTGACGAAAGCATCTGCACCTGAAGCAATGGCACCGGACAGCAGGGAACTTCCGCTGCCGCCACAGAGAGCTACCCTTTTGATCTTCCTGTCAAGGAATCCGGTATGCCGGACCACAGGCGTGTTAAAGCGATTCTTGAGCAGCTGGAGAAATGACTGTTCATCGACAGGTTCTTGAAGTTCGCCAACGGCTCCGGAACCTGCCCGGTCATATTGGTTGGTCAGGGGATAAATATCATAGGCAACCTCTTCATACGGATGTGCCCTTATCAGGGACTGTATGATCCTGCCTTCTCTCTCTTTAGGGAAGATTGTCTCCACCCGTAATTCCGGTTCGGTATGCATGGTTCCTTTCTCCCCCACGAACGGATCACTGTCCTCAGATCCCCTGAAGGTCCCTTCTCCCGGAGCATTAAAGCTGCACATGTCATAGTTACCGATATGACCAGCACCGGCCTTGAAGATTTCCTGCCTTACCGGTGCAGCATGATCAACGGGCACGAAGAATACCAGTTTCCTCAATTGGTCTGCCATAGGAAGGAGTATGCGGGTATTTTTCAATGCCAGTCTTTCAGCTATTTTATGGTTGACACCGGTAAGCACGGAATCCAGATTGGTATGCGCGGTATATATTGACAGGTTATGGCGAATGGCCTTGATGACCAGCCGTTCTGTATAATTTGACCCGGTAAGTTTTTTAAGTCCACCGAAAATCAGTGGATGATGCGAGATGATCAGGTTGGCTTCCAGCCGAAGGGCCTCTTTAATCACCGTATCAGTAACATCAACACAGATCAATACGGCGGTTACTTCCTGGCCCGGATCACCGGTCTGAAGTCCGGCATTATCAAAGGATTCCTGATAGGCCAGTGGAGCAAAAGATTCAATATGATCGGTGATTCCCCTTACTTGCATCGAACAGATCAATGATCCATCTCTTCTTTGATCTCCAGCAGCATTTTGCGGATATTGTGCAGCTTTTGGATAACTTCCAGGTTATGTATGGCGTCGTCTTTGTTTTCTTTCATCTTCATCTGGGCACCCTTCAGGGTCATGCCCCGCTCCTTGACCAGGTGATAGATGATGTGAAAATTGTCGATATCCTCCTTGGTAAAAAGTCTGTTGCCCTTTTTATTCTTCTTGGGTTTGATGATTTCAAACTCCTTCTCCCAGAAACGAATCAAAGAGGTATTCACATCAAACATTCTCGCTACCTCACCAATACTGTAAAACAGTTTTTCTACCTTAGGTTCCTTATAGGGCATGGAAGGTGGAATAAATTTTATCTAAAATAGGAAAATTGGTTTTAAATATCAATAATAACTTCCATGCACGATGGTTGTGGTATCCTCAGGTATGGTGATCAGTCCTTTCTTATCAATATCCAGGGGGATTTCAGGGAAATCCGTCCGGGTGAGTTCCGTTAATTTGGATATGATCCTTTTGTGGGGATCAAGGCTCACTCCCCCGCTGCCGGGCTGGTAAACAGGGATGATCTCCCCCCTGATAAACCTTCCGGCCGGGGTCACCTGAACTTTCATAATGGGAGCGATGCCGTTGGGTCCCCTTAGGTTAAACCTCCCGTAGGTACAAAAATTTCCAAGGCTGTAAATGATGAACCTGTCCTTGTATATCTCAACGGCCCGGGTTACATGCGGCCCATGTCCGAAAACAATATCCGCTCCCGAGTCTATCACCCTGTGGGCGAAGGCATACACATTCCCCCTGCCTGCACCCAGGTATATTTCATTCTGTCGGGTTACATGCTGATGGTCAGCTCCTTCCGCTCCGCCATGAAAAGAAACAATGAGTATATCGCAGCGTTTCCTGAGTGAGTCGACCATCCATGCTGAAGCATCCAGGTCATCGAGACCGTAACAGCCAAGATTGGGAGCAAAGGCAATCAATCCGTAGCGGATCCCATCCTTGACAACAATCACGGCAGGAGAGGTATAGGAACCTGCGGAGGCTATACCGTGGCTTTCGAGTATCCATTCGGTTTGCAGATTCCCGGAGGCACCGAAATCATTGGCATGATTGTTGGCAATACTAACCATGTCAAATCCTCCGTCCACAAGACAGTGAACATATTGCTCAGGCATCCTGAATACGAAACACTTGGTGGTATCTTTGCATTTTTTGGGAATTCCCAGATCTCCCGCAAAGGTTCCTTCCAGGTTCCCGAAGGTGATATCTGCATCCCTTAGTACAGGGTATACATCATGTAAAAGAGGTTTACAGTCATTACCGGGAGGAAGGTATACGGCAGAGGGATAATCCGTCCCCATCATGATATCTCCCACGCCGATGACGGTTAATGTATCGAAGCGTTTAGCAGATGCATCCTGCCAGGCAGAAACATCGATCAGATACAAAATACAGCACAGGAATGAGAAAGTCTTAATCATAGCTTTGCCCGGGACGCATGGAAAGTACAATCATCCGGTCGTACTCCTCAGCAGTCAGATCTTCAAAATAGTAGTTAATAGGGTTGATCTTTTTCCCGTTGAGATGGACCTCATAATGCAGGTGTGGAGCTGTTGAGAGTCCTGTGCTGCCCACATACGCAATAACATCTCCCCGTTTCACTTTTTTCCCTTTCCAGAGATCATTGAATTCTTCAAGATGGGCGTAAAGTGTTTTATATCCAAAGCCATGGTCAATGACCACCTTGTTTCCATATCCTCTCCTGGATCGCTCCACAAGCTCTATGGTCCCATCAGCAGTAGCATATACTTCCGTCCCGGTAGGTGCTGTGAAATCCATCCCGTGATGAAATTTCCTGATCTTATAAATGGGGTGTATCCGGAAACCCCAGCCGGAGGCTGTCCTGGTCAGGTCCTTATTGGCAATAGGTTGGATCGCAGGCAGTGAGGATAATTGAAGCTCCCTGTTCTTGGCCATTTCTATTACCTCATCATAGGATTTGCTCTGGACATAGACCGCCTTGGTCAGCTCGTCAAGGCGTCTGGCTGTCTCGATGATCTTGTCTGAGTTATCATAACCCTCCAGGTTCTCGTAACGGTTTACCCCGCCAAATCCGGCGTCACGAACCGAATGCGGAATGGGATCTGCATTGAAAATGGTGCGGTAAATATTGTCATCCCTTTTTTCAATGTCTTCCAGTATGGTCTCCAGGCGGCCTATTTTCTCGTTCAGGATCTCAAACTGCTGATTCAGCTGGCTGTTTTCCCTTTTCAACATTTTCTCCCTTGGTGTGTCAAAAACAGAGGAGTAAAACACATTGAGCAGGATAGCGATCAACAGCAGGATCGAGAGGTAGGAAGCCAGGATCAGCAGCCTCTTTCTAAGGCTAGGCCTGATCTTGTCATAACTCAGTGATTCAGTATTGTAGCGGTATTTGGATTTGGCCATTCGTACTAGTTGTTCGCTGTCAAAAATAGGAAATAATTTCCTGGACAAAAAGCATCGGTTAATAACCTATCTTGAAAGGTTAATAATTTCTGAATATTCCCTGGGACTCAGATCTTCTGCGTAGTAGTGCTTGGGATTCTGGGGCCTGCCATTCTCCCTGACCTCGTAATGCAGGTGGGGACCGGTGGATTTACCGGAATCGCCGAGCGTGCCGATGACATTCCCCCGCTTGATTTTTTGTCCCACATGTACAAGGATTTCATCCAGGTGTCCATACCTGGTTGTATATCCGAAACCATGGTCAATGACCACCTCCTTGCCATACCCGTTCCTGGCTGCCCTGGTCCATTTCACCACACCATCACCGGTAGCGTAAACGGGGGTACCAATGGCCCCGGCGAAATCCACACCACGGTGCATGGCCCTGCGTTTATATATCGGATCTAATCTGTATCCAAACACGGAACTTATCCAGTAATAATCCTCCAGTGAGATCGGCTGTATGGATGGTTTGTGAACCATCAGATTGCTGTGCCTGTCAGCTTCTACAAGGAGGTCGCTGAAGGAACGGGACTGTATATCCATGCGAATACCGGTCAGATCAGCCCGCTTGTTCAGGTTCATCATAATGGCAGAACTCTCATAACCCTGCAGGTTACTGTAACGTTCGGCACCACCAAGACCGGCCTCCCGGATAGAATGGGGTATCGGGTCCAGTTCGAAAAACGAACGGTATATATGATCGTCCCAATGCTGAATCTCCAGCAGGATGGCTTCCAGTTCCTGGATCCTTTCCTCACAGGTCCGGTACCGCTCAAGGATTGTCTCCTTTGCTGCCAGTAATCTGGCTTCTTTAGGATTCGACAGATAATGATGGGATGAAAACCTGATAAGCAGGGAAATGGAAACCGCCACAAGCGCGTAAAGGGCATATCGTTTAAGTCGGGCCTTTAAGGTTGGTTTATGAGGCTCGAAACGATGCGATACGGGATTAAAATGAAATCGCTCTCTACTCATGCAATGCGATATTAGTCACGAAAATAATTATTCATGCAAATTCAAACAAATCTCTCTATAAAAAAACTAATTTTACAGCTGTTTGTCTAGAGCCTACAATGCAGATCATTAAACGAAAATTTTAAAGGAAGGTTACAATTAATTCATTCTATGGTTATGTCATCCAAGGAGATACGTCAGGCATTCCTGGATTTTTTTTCATCAAAGGGACACCAGATTGTTCCCTCTGCCCCCATGGTAATTCAGAATGATTCTACCTTGATGTTTACCAATGCGGGGATGAATCAATTTAAGGACGTATTTCTTGGTAATGAGCCCATTACACATAAGAGGATTGCTGATACCCAGAAATGCCTCAGGGTATCCGGCAAGCACAATGACCTGGAGGAAGTTGGCCATGATACCTACCATCATACCATGTTTGAAATGCTCGGAAACTGGTCATTCGGGGATTATTTTAAAAAAGAAGCCATCCAATGGGCTTGGGAATTCCTTACTGATGTATTGGGTATTGAGAAAGACAGACTTTATGCCACCGTTTTCAAGGGGGATAATGCCGATAAATTGGATATGGATGAAGAAGCATGGCAATACTGGCGCATGCATATATCCACGGATCATGTACTGAAGGGAACAAAAAAAGATAATTTCTGGGAAATGGGGGATACCGGACCCTGTGGGCCCTGTTCAGAGATCCATGTGGATATCAGGCCGGATCATGAACGCAGAAAAAAGGGGGGTGCTGAACTGGTCAATAAAGGCCACCCCCGGGTAATTGAGATATGGAACCTGGTTTTCATTCAATACAACAGAAAGGCAAACGGAGAACTGGAGATCCTGCCTGAAAAACATATTGATACGGGATTGGGACTGGAACGGCTGGCCATGGTGCTGCAAGGGAAGGATTCCAATTATGATACCGATATATTCCAATCATTGATCGGCGAAATTTCAAGTATTACATCCGCTAAATACGGTGCAGCAAAAGACACAGATATCGCCATGCGGGTAGTGGCTGATCATATTCGTGCGGTGAGTTTCTCCATTGCCGACGGTCAGCTCCCCTCAAATAACAAGGCCGGATATGTGATCAGGCGGATACTCCGCCGTGCTGTGAGATACGGATATACCTTCCTCGGACAGGATGATCCCTTCATGTATAAGCTCGTAGGAGTCCTGGTAAAGGAGATGGGAGAAACTTTTCCGGAGTTAAAGACCCAGCGCGAATTGGTTGAGAAGGTGATCAGGGAAGAAGAGGGCTCCTTTTTGAAAACCCTCGACAATGGAATACGCATGCTGGAAGGGTTGATCGCCGATGCCAAGGGGAAGGGACTATCTGCCATCGATGGCAGGTCTGCCTTCGTACTCTATGATACTTTTGGATTCCCGTTCGACCTGACCAGGCTGATCCTCAGGGAAAATGGCCTGGATGTAAGCCGGTCAGATTTTGAAAAGGGTATGGCCTCACAGAAGTCCCGCTCCAGGAAGGCAGCCTCCATAAGCCATGGGGACTGGAACGAAATCATGGATGCGGGATCAACGCGTTTCCTGGGTTATGATCAATTAACCGCCGAAATCAGGATCGCCAGGTACCGCAAAACCGAGGAAAAAAAACGAACCCGCTACCAGCTTGTATTTGATCAGACGCCATTTTATGCAGAGAGTGGGGGACAGATAGGTGATACCGGAATGATTGAGAAAGGTAATGAAAAGATCCAGATCCTGGATACACAGAAAGAGCATAACCTGATCCTTCATGTGACAGATAAGCTCCCGGCAGATCTCGAAGGTCCATTTATGGCCTCTGTCAATACGGAAAAAAGGTTACATACTGCTTACCACCACACATCCACCCACCTGCTCCACTATGCCCTGCGCAGTGTGCTCGGCAAGCATGTGGAACAGAAGGGATCATTGGTCCATCCGGATTATCTGAGGTTCGATTTCTCGCATTTTCAGAAAGTAGAGGACAGGCAGCTGGATCAGATCGAGAAACTGGTAAACCGTCTGATACGGGATGACCTTCCGCTGGAAGAAAGCCGGTCTGTTTCCATGAAAGATGCCGCTGATATGGGTGCCATTGCCTTCTTTGGTGAGAAATACGGCGAACAGGTACGGGTTATTAAATTTGGCGATTCGGTGGAATTGTGCGGGGGGATACACGTGAAGACCACAGGAAATATAGGTTTCCTGAAGATCGTAAAGGAAGGTGCCATTGCGGCTGGCATCCGCCGGATCGAAGCGGTGGCAGGACCTGCGGCAGAAAAGTATGTGGACCAGGGATTTGAAATACTGAAAAAGATAGAAGGTGCTCTCAAAACTACCAATATCCTGGCCACCATTGAAAAAACCCTGTCAGATAATGCAGAACTTAAGAAGCTGAAGGATGATCTCAGCAGGGACATCAGGGCAATTGCCCGTAAAAACCTGATCAGCAGGATCAGAAGAACCGGGCGTATAAACCTTATAGCAGAAGAGATCCCGATGAGGACTGCTGAAGATTTTAAAAGCCTTGCCTTCGAATTGAAGGATGAAGTGGAAAACCTGGTGCTTGTCCTCGGAGGCAATCTGGACGGGAAAGCACACCTGACCATTATGATCTCGGATCATCTGGTGAAAAAGCTGTCACTGGATGCCCGCAGGATGATCCGCGAAATATCTGCTGATATTCAGGGTGGCGGCGGGGGACAGGATTTCTATGCCACCGCAGGCGGCAAGCATCCCGGAGGCATACCAATGGCCATTGAAAAGATTGCAGCCATGCTTGAACAGGCACAGGCTGACGGCTTCTAGAAATCTTGCCTTACTGTCCGGTACGGGATTTCCCTAATAGGTACGGGTCATATTTTCTGGAACCACGATCGTATAATCAGCCTTCCCGGCAGCATTTTGTTCAAGACTGTCCGTGCTCTCCTGCAGCACGGTGGTTATGGTCCTGATCTTTAATCCCGGCTCCTGTTGCCTGATATACCATACAATCCCACCCGCATTGTCTGAATGATAGGCCCCGTTGAAATGCAGGAATTGTTGCCCGGTCGACCAGTTCTTTAAAATAAAATAACCCATGGTGGCATCCTTGATTGCCTGGGCCTTCGGAAGGTTTTCATTGACAGTGCCATGGCCCATCTGGCCCATCTCCAGCATGGCTTTGTATCCCGGCAGTTCCGGATCATATACAACCGGGAGGGGCGGAAGGTATTCCTTGGCTGCCGGTGAGAGCGAGTCAAGTCCCTCAAACCCCTTACGATAGACCAGGTTGGCATAACGACGCGGGACATTGGTGGCGATAAAAGGGATCTTGTGCTGAAAGGCAAATTGAAGCAGGGGTTTATAATCCGTTTTATGATTTTGCCATAACCTGGCCTCATCCTCAAATTTTGCTTCGGTGATCATGCCACCCAGGTATTCATCCAGCAACAGCTGATTATCGGCTTCAAGCATTTCTGCTCCGAGCACCAGTTGTTTTCCGCCCGAAGCATGAAGATCCCGGGTCAGTTCCCTTTGCAGCCAATGGGCAATAGGATTGTCATGAAGTTCCCCGAAGAAAATGATATCAGCATCTTCAAGTTGTCTGACCATTTTCGAATAGGGAATATCCTTCCCCTTCGGGTCATATATCCTGTATGCCGGTTTGTCGGCCACGAATGCCAGGCTCAATCCGGCCATTAAAAAGGGGATCAGCATATTTCTCATAATCAGTATATATTTAGTGAGAACACCGCTTACAAATATAGCTAACTCAAATTAATTCATATATTTGAGTAAACTAAACCAATAAGCACCAACAATGGAAATCACAAGGACATTCGATCTGCTCAATCTTTACCGTGAGAAGTACCGGATGGAAGATGCCCTGGCCGGAAAGGAAAAAGGCGTATGGGTCCGTTACTCATCCGACCAGTACGTTGCATATGCCAATCATGTCTCATATGGGCTTCTGGCACTGGGACTCAAAAAAGGAGATAAGGTTTGCACCATCTCGAATAACCGTCCCCAGTGGAACTTTATAGACATGGGCGTGGCCCAGGCAGGGATCATCCATGTTCCAGTGTATCCCACCATCAGCATGGAAGAATATGCATATATCCTGAAAGACTCGGAACCTTCGGTGATATTTCTTTCCGACAAAACCCTTTACGACAAGATCAAACCCATTGCCGATACCGTTGAATCGGTCCGGGAGGTCTATACCTTCAACGAGGTGGAGGGCGCCAAGAACTGGTCAGAGGTTGTGGAACTTGGCAAGAAATCAGCTGATAAATTCAAGGAAGAGCTGGAAAAAATCAAAGATTCCATTAAACCGGAGGACTTCTTCACCCTGTTATATACCTCCGGAACAACCGGGTTTCCAAAGGGTGTGCAATTGTGCCAGAACAATGTGGTTTCCAACTTCAAGGCCACGGCTGAAGTCCATCCCCTGGGCCATGGGGACAAGACCCTGTCCTTTCTGCCCATCAGCCATATCTATGAGCGCATGGTCAATTACCATTTCCAGTACCTGGGCATTGCCATCTACTATGCCGAGAATATGGGAACCATAGGCGATAACATGAAAGAGATTAAACCGGAGATCTTCCTGACCGTCCCGCGCCTGCTGGAACGGGTATACGACAGGATCATCGGGAAAGGCAAGGATCTTACCGGTATTAAAAAACGTATCTTTTTCTGGGCAGTAAACCTGGGACTCCGATTCGAACTGAACCGTAAAAATGGCTGGTTCTATCACCAGAAACTGAAAATTGCCGATAAACTGATTTTCTCAAAATGGCGTGAAGCCCTGGGTGGGAATGTCAAGATCATTGTTTCCGGAAGTGCAGCCCTGCAACCCAGGCTTGCGAGGGTTTTCTGGGCAGCTGGTTTCGCGGTACTCGAGGGATATGGCCTGACTGAAACGTCCCCTGTAATAGCTGTCAATAACCTGAACACGAATGAGATCATGCTCGGAACGGTAGGCCCGGTCATAGGCGGTGGTGTCGAGGTGAAAATTGCGGCGGATGGCGAGATCCTTTGCAAGGGTCCCAATGTCATGATGGGATATTACAAGCAGCCGGAACTTACCAGGGAGGTCCTGACCGAAGATGGTTGGTTCCATACTGGTGATATCGGTGAACTGATTGATGGTAAATTCCTGAAGATCACGGACCGCAAGAAGGAGATGTTTAAATTGTCGAGTGGCAAGTACATAGCACCCCAGCTCATTGAGAACAAACTGAAAGAATCCTTTTTTATCGAACAGGCCATGGTGGTGGGGGAAAATGAAAAATTTGCCTCTGCACTGATCTCCCCAAATTTCCCCTTCCTCCATGAGTGGGCATCCAGGCATAATATCAAATTCAGGGACAATCAAGAGTTGATTTGCCTGAAAGAGGTACAGGATCGCATTCAGCAGGAGGTCCAGGAACTGAACAAAGACCTCAGCGAACATGAAAGGATCAAAAGGATCCGGCTCGTGAAGGAGGAATGGAGTTCGGAAACCGGAGAGCTTTCACCAACCGCTAAACTGAAACGCCACAAGCTCTACGAAACTTACGATTCCTTGCTGGCAGAGATCTATTCGGTCGGCAAAGGAACCACTGACTTCAGCGAATAATCAGAAAAAGGGGATTGGATTTGGATATTAAAACAAGCAGCCTATAAATGATGGTTACCGCCATCATTTTCAGCTGAGGTTTTAATATCCAATCCCCTTTTTCTGATTATCATCATTCCGACAAAGGTTAGAAGGCCATTGAGGATCAGGAGCTCGAAACCGAATTGGTAGCCGTTGAACCAGGATTCGGAATGAGTACTGATGATGTATGATATCAAGGGTGAGGCAATGGCTATCACGGGAACCCAGTTGTCCCGGACCCTGAATTTTGTAAAAAGCCCGAAACTGTAGAAACCCAGCAACGGTCCGTAAGTATAGCCTGCGGCCGTGAAAATCGCACTGATCACGTTCTGGTTATTGATCATTTTAAAAACCAGGATAAAAGCCAGTAAGACAATCGAGAGGCCTATATGGACCATTTTTCTTAACCTTTGAAGGCGTTTTTCCGGTAGCCTGGCACCATTTAGGATATCCACCGTGAAGGAGGTTGTAAGGGAAGTCAGGGCACTGTCGGCACTCGAATATGCCGCAGCTACCAGCCCGATCATAAAGAAAATTGCCACCGCCGGGGTCAGGTAGCCCCTTGTTGCGATCAGGGGGAACAGATCATCAGACTGCGTGGGTAAAGGAATGGCGTTCCGGGCTGCAAAAATGAATAAAAGTGCGCCCAGTGAGAGGAAAAGGAACTTTACCGGGACCAGGGCGATACTCATCCAGAACATATTCTTCTGTGCATCCCTCAGATTCCTGCAGGATAAATTCTTTTGCATCATGTCCTGGTCAAGTCCGGTCATAACAATGGCTATAAATGCCCCGCTCAGAAATTGTTTGATAAAATGATGCCCTGCTTTCCAGTCCCGGAAAAAGAAAATCCTGCTGTATGCTGACTCACTTATCTCAAATGCCATTCCCCGCAGGTTCAGATCCAGCTCCTGCCCGATCAAGACCACGGTGACAATGACCGCCAGCAACATGAACAGTGTTTGCAGGGTGTCAGTCCAGATAATGGTCTTGATCCCTCCCCGGAAAGTATACAGCCAGATCAGCAGGATGGTGATCACTACGGTTGTCCAGAAAGGTATATTCCAGCTGCTGAAGATACTGATATGCAATACATTGGCAACCAGGAACAGGCGGAAAGAGGCACCGATAACCCGGGAAACCAGGAAAAAGGAGGCCCCAGTCTTGTAGGACCACCACCCGAAACGGCTTTCCAGGTAAGTATAGATGGAAGTCAGGTTCAGTTTATAGTACAGGGGCAATAATACCTGAATGATGATGAAATATCCCAACAGGTAACCCAGTACCATCTGCATGTAGGAAAACTGACTGTTCCCTACCCAACCCGGTACGGAAATGAAGGTAACCCCCGAAAGGGTTGCGCCTATCATTCCAAAGGCCACGATATACCAAGGCGATTTCCTGTTGCCTATAAAAAAAGAGGCATTGTCGGCATGGCGTCCGGTCAGCTGGGAAATGACCAGGATCAATCCAAAATAAAGCAGAATAACAGTCAGGACGAGAAATGAAGACATAATTCAGTGAGTTCCTTCCCTGGGGGAATCATTATACAAATAAATAAAAAAATTGCCTGATGTGGAATTTGGTGTTATTTTTGAAAAGTTCCTGAAACCTGATACGATGTCAGCATTCCACAATTATCCTTCAAAACTGTTGGAGCAGGCTGTCCGTGAGTTTGCTTCTCTGCCCGGCATTGGCAACAAGACGGCTCTCAGGCTGGTGCTGCACCTGCTGAAGCAGGATGAAGAAGATGTGGAAAATTTTGGGAACGCCATGATCGAACTTAAAAAGAACATCCATCACTGCAAGATCTGCCAGAATATATCCGACACAGAGCGCTGCCAGATCTGCTCGAATCCAAACCGCGCCCGGGAACAGGTCTGTGTCGTTGAAAACATCAGGGATGTAATGGCTATCGAGGGTACCAACCAGTATACCGGACTATACCATGTGCTCGGCGGGATCATTTCTCCGATTGATGGGGTGGGACCCGGTGACCTGACCATTGATCAACTCGAGCAACGTATCAAACAAGGCGGAACAGATGAGGTGATCCTGGCCCTCAGCACAACCATGGAAGGGGATACGACCAATTTTTACATTTATAAAAGGCTCCAGTCCTATCCAATCAGGATAACCACACTGGCCCGTGGGGTATCCATCGGTGACGAACTGGAATACGCAGATGAGATCACTCTGGGCCGATCGATCCTCGACAGAACACCTTTCGAGGTTAGTTTTTCCGGCAGAAAACAGGATCCCTCCTGAGCCGGATTTTTTGTTTCCGGAATCCATCTTAAATTTGTTGTTCACATTAATCTTCTGATCATGGAACTTATAAACAGCCAGTATGTAATTGACAGTATCCCTGTATGTGATCTCATTGAGAAGTACGGATCTCCCCTTTACGTCTATGATACATCCAGGATGGAGAAGCAGTACAGGCGCCTTGAAAAGGCTTTTGAAGGTTCCCGGATAAGGATTCATTATGCCTGTAAGGCACTGACCAATATGAATGTGCTCAGCTTTTTCAAGGGTCTTGGCAGCGGACTGGATGCGGTTTCCATTCAGGAGGTGATACTTGGACTCCGGGCAGGTTATGATCCCCAGGATATCCTGTATACACCCAACTGCGTATCTCTTGAGGAGATCAACGAGGCTGTGGACCTGGGGGTAAGGATCAATATAGACAGCATTTCCATACTCGAGCAATTCGGACATCAGCATGGGGGAAACGTCCCGATCTGCATACGTATCAACCCGCATATCATGGCAGGAGGGAACCAGAAGATATCTACCGGGCATATCGATTCAAAATTTGGTATCTCCATTTACCAGCTGCCACATGTGGAACGGATTATAGAGACCAATAAAATGAAGGTGGAAGGGATCCATATGCATACAGGATCAGACATCCTTGATGTGGATGTATTTCTTCGCGGTATTGAGATCCTGCTTGAATCATCCAGCCATTTCAAGGACCTGGACTACATCGACATCGGATCTGGTTTTAAAGTAGCCTACCGGGAAGGGGATAACTTCACCGATATTGAATCATTCGGGAAAAGCCTTTCGAAGCGTTTCAATAAGTTCAGCAGTGATTATGGTAAGGATCTGACCCTGATCTTTGAGCCGGGAAAATTCCTGGTCAGCGAGGCAGGTTATTTCATGGCCAGGGTCAATGTGATCAAGCAAACCACCGCGACTGTGTTCGCCGGACTTGACACAGGCATGAACCATTTCATCCGGCCCATGTTTTATGATGCCTATCACCAGATCATCAATGTGTCCAACCCAACAGGTAAAAAAACACGAATATATACTGTCGTAGGCTATATTTGTGAAACCGACACTTTTGGCTGGAACCGGAAAATTACAGAGATCGCCGAAGGAGACATCCTGGCTTTTAAAAATGCGGGAGCCTATTGCTATGCCATGTCATCCAATTACAATTCCAGGTACAGGCCGGCTGAGGTCTTGTTGCACAAACAGAGGGATTACCTGATCAGGAGAAGGGAAGAGATGGAGGACCTGACCCGCAATCAGGTTATACTTAAGGATATATTCTGATCGTTAGAAATATAATCCTTTAATTATTGGTCCCCGCCTATGGATCTGTCCATCATCATTGTCAACTACAACGTCAAGTACTTCCTGGAGCAGTGCCTGCACTCGGTGCAGCGTGCCAGCGGACACTTACAGACGGAGGTACATGTAGTTGACAATAATTCCGTAGACGGTTCCTGTGCAATGGTACAGGAAAAATTTCCGGAAGTAAACCTGATCCGCAACGATCAGAACCTTGGTTTTGCTGTGGCCAACAACCAGGCCATCAGAAAATCAACCGGAAGGTATGTTCTGCTGCTGAATCCGGATACGGTCATCGAGGAGGATACACTGACCAAATGTGTGGGATATATGGATGAACATCCGGATATCGGGGGACTCGGGGTCAAGATGATAGACGGGAAGGGTGATTTCCTTCCGGAATCAAAAAGAAGCCTGCCAACACCCAGGGTGGCTTTTTTCAAAATATTCGGACTTTCAAAGTTATTTCCCAGGTCCCGCATATTCGGGAGATACCACCTTGGTTATCTGGACAAGGAAAAGATCCACCCCGTCGAGATCCTGTCCGGGGCCTTCATGATGCTGCGCAAATCAGCACTGGACAAGGTCGGGCTGCTGGATGAGGATTTTTTCATGTACGGCGAAGATATTGATATGTCCTATCGCCTGCTGAGTGCGGGATACAAGAATATCTACTACCCGGAATCCACCATCATCCATTACAAGGGGGAAAGCACCAAAAAAGGTTCCCTGAACTACGTGCTCACCTTCTATAAGGCCATGATCAAATTTGCCCGTAAGCACTTTTCCAAAAAGATGGCCAAAAGCTATGCAGCCATCATTAACCTGGCTGTCTATTTCCGGGCGCTCCTGGCCGTGCTCAGGCGTTTTGTAAGAAATTTCTCCCTGCCGGTGTTCCAGGCCCTTCTGATCTATATAGGATTCTACCTGATCAAACCGGTGTGGGAGCTCTACAAATTCCAGGGCAATACCCAGTATCCCCGTGAATACATGACCATTGTTGTTCCTGTTTATATCCTGATCTGGCTGATATCCCTGTTTTTTTCAGGTGCCTATGACACACCTGTAAAACCCTCACGCATCTTCAAGGGGATTTTTACTGGGACACTGGTCATCCTTGTGATCTATGCCCTGCTCCCCGAATCCCTCCGTTTCTCCAGGGCCCTTTTGCTCATGGGAGCTGCCTGGGCCATGATATCCAGCTACCTGATCAGCCTTTTTTTCCATTTTTCCCGAATTACCGGTTTCAGGTTTGAGATGAAAAGAAACAAGAAAATAGTTATTATAGGGAAACACGATGAATCCAGGCGTGTGGAATCGATGTTTCAAAAAGCAGGGGCAAAAGGTCAGATCCTGGGATTTGTGAACCCCGAGGTGAAAGAGGATGACAGCTACCTGGGACATATTGGCCAGCTACAGGAAATCATCAAGATCAACCATATTGACGAGATTATTTTCTGTGCAAGAGATATTTCGTCGCAGGATATCATCCGCAAGATGATGCTTCTGACCAATGGCAGGGTAGAATACAAGATTGCCCCCCCTGAGAGCCTGTCCATCATTGGCAGCCATTCTATCAATACACCTGGCGATCTCTACCTCATTGATTTTGAATCGATAAATAAACCGGCAAACAGACGGAATAAAAAATTCTTCGATGTGGTGTCTTCCATTATCCTGATGGCAGGCACACCCATCCTGGTGTTCATGGTGAAGCATCCCGCACAGGCCCTGGTAAATATCTTCAGGGTGCTTACCGGAAGGTACTCCTGGGTTGGTTTTCACCCGGACCCGGAACACCTGAACCTGCCAACCATAAAGCCCGGTATCCTTTTCCCGTCTGATGCCCTGGGAAGTGAAAATGCCAGTGCAGCCACCCTGGCCAACCTGAATATGATGTACGTAAAGAATTACAGTGTATTTACCGACATCATGATCCTGCTTCGGAATATCCGTCAAATAGGAAGGAAAGATCCTGATTTATAAGTTTGCCCTGAAACTTTTTTATATTTTTATCCAAGTCTGATAGCGAAAATGGCACAGATCGAGATTATATTACCGGCCATGGGAGAAGGGATCATTGAAGCTGAGATCACCCGGTGGCTTGTCAGGGAGGGGGACCCCGTAGAGGTAGACACACCTGTGGTGGAAGTGGCGACGGACAAGGTGGATAGTGAGATACCATCTCCAGGCACCGGCATCATTCAAAAAATCCTGAGCGCTGAGGGAGATGTACCAAAAGTGGGCCAGGTCATAGCCCTCATCTGGACCGGAACAGCCACCGAGGATCAGTCCCCCGCAGACCTGAATGAGGATGATGCTGAAATACCGGCAGGGCAAGATACCTTGCAAGAGCATCAGAAAACTGACGGGCAGAAGGAACTAGAGACAAAAGCGGCCATCAGCCAGGTTTATGAAACAAGGAACCTTTCCTTTTATGCTTTCCTGTCACCGGTGATCCGGAAAATGGCAAGGGACCATAATGTTAGTCCCATGGAGCTGGAACAGGTCAGGGGAACAGGACTGGGAGGCCGGATCACCCGGGCAGACCTCCTGGCATACCTGGAGAACAGGGTACATGAAAATAAGGACATGACTGCCCGGCAGGATACTGTGGTTCCCGGAGCAACTTCAATCTCCGGGGAAACAGCGCCCGGAATTTCTGCCGGGACGAAGAGCAATGTGATCAGCCGGGAGCAGATTTATGGCTCTGGCGAATCAACCATTGAGGAAATGGACCGCATGCGAAAGCTCATTGCTGATCACATGGTTTATTCCAAGCAGACTGCCCCGCATGTTACCTCTTTCGTGGAATCGGATGTCACCGGAATGATCAGCTGGCGGGAGAAGGTCAAAGATGAATTCCTGCAAAAATACGATCAGAAGCTTACCATTACCACACTGATCCTGGAGGCCGTTGCCAAAACCCTGAGGGAATACCCCGGTATCAATGTTTCCATCGACGGCTATCAAATCATCCGCAAATCATCCATTAATATTGGCATGGCCACAGCCCTGCCTGGCGGGAACCTGATCGTTCCGGTTATCCGGCATGCGGATCAGCTGAATTTACCTGGACTGGCGGCTGCCGTGAATGACCTGGCCGACCGTGCACGTGCTGGTAAACTCCAGCCTGCAGAGATCCAGGGGGGTACATTCACGGTAACCAACCTCGGTAATTTCGGGAATATCGCAGGTACACCGGTAATTAACCAGCCTGAAGTAGCCATCCTGGCGGTTGGTGCCATTCAAAAAAAACCGGCAGTCATTGAAACACCACGGGGAGAAGCCATCGGGATCAGGCAAATGATGATCCTCTCCCTGGCATATGACCATCGAATCGTGGATGGTGCGCTGGGAGGTACCTTCCTGAAAAGCATTGGAAATGCCCTTCAAAATTTTGACCCTGTAAGAAGTATTTAACCATTCATCCCGCCCAGGCTTTGACTGAAAATCTAAGCCCATTCAACACTACCACACACACTGCCTGCTAAAAAAATGGTTATCAACAACCGGGGATCCCTTATAATTGGTTGTTCTTTCAGTTAAATTCTTAAATTTGTTAAATACCACTTTGATGTTCGAAATTATATGAAACCTCATTCCGTACTTCTGCTTGCTTTCTGCATGCTCTGTCAATACGGCTTAACCCAGCCCGAGGAGAATTTCCGGGAATTGTTTCTGTATGCTGAATCGGAGTTCCTTTTCGAGGAATATGCCGAGGCATTGCCAAACTATCTGCGCCTGAACAAACAATACCCGGATAATGACAACATCAACTATAAAATAGGGGTCTGTTACCTTAATGATCCCTATGAAAAAGACAAGGCTATCGCATTCCTTGAAAAAGCGGTCCAGAATATCAACCCGAAGTTCAAGGAGAACAGTTTTAAGGAAACAGGGGCCCCGCTGGAAGCTAATTTTTACCTTGGTAATGCCTACCGGATCAATGATCAGCTTGAGAAGGCCATTGAAACTTACGCTCATTTTAAGGACCAGGCCGATCCGGAACTGTATGACCTGGACCTGGTGAATGAACAGATCACAGCCTGCAAGAATGCGATGAATCTTAAAACCAGGCCTGTGGATATTGATATTGTAAATCTGGGTGACCGGGTAAATACGAGATTCTCGGATATTCAGCCGGTGATCTCCGGGGATGAAACCAGGCTGGTATACATTCAGAAACAGGCTTTCTTTGATGCCCTTGCCTTTTCGGAGAAGATTGACGGGGAATGGTCATTCCCAAGAATCCTGATGGAAGAGTTGCAGGTGGATGACGATGTCTACCCGACATCTCTTTCCTATGACGGAAATACACTGTTCATCTACCGGAATGATAATTTCACAGGCAACCTGTATACCAGTAATTATAAAGACGGCAGGTGGTCCTCCCTGACCAGGCTGAATGAAAACATCAACACAAAATACTGGGAATCTCATGCAAGCCTGAACAGGCAAGGAGACACATTGTATTTTACCAGTAACCGGAAAGGTGGATACGGTGGACTGGACATTTATTATTCAGTAAAAGGATCGAATAATGACTGGGGACAGGCGGTCAATATTGGACCAACCATCAACACCAAATACAACGAGGAGACACCCTTCCTTACCTCTGATGGCAAAACATTGTATTTCAGCTCTTACGGGCATTATAACATGGGGGGTTATGATGTGCTTTACACAACAAAGCTGTCAGATGGAAGCTGGGCCGTCCCTATCAATGCGGGTTTCCCGATCAATACCACGGACGATGATGTTTTCCTCAACCCGGTTCAAAATGGCGCTTTTGCCTATTTTCCACGCTACCGGGATGACGGCCTGGGACGTACCGATATTTACAGGCTTGAAATCTATTCAGAGACCCACCCGAGGAAATTCATGGTCAACGGAATGGTTGGCATGGCGGATGGAGCCCGCCTCACCAACCCTGTCCAAATCGCCGTTATCGAACATTATACACGGGACACTGTGGCCGTTACCTCCGTTGACCTGGCAACTGGTGCGTTCACTTTCATGGCTGCGGCCGGAACATATGACCTGCTGGTGGAAGGGGAGGATTATGAAACTGCCTCACGAAGTCTCGAAATACCCAAGGATTACCTGAAAAAGGAACTGGCTTTGACATCAGCCATCCTCCTTACACAGTCCAAACGCCTGATGGACATGCCACCCAAAATCTTGGATAAGATAAAAGTCAGGGATACAGTGATTTTTGTAAACTCAGGTGAACCCATTGAGATTCCGATGACACTTGAAAGAAATGCCGAACTGGATGTAGATATATATTACAACGGCAAACTCAACCGGTTTGAAACGCATAAGATCGAACGAAGGAGGTATGTTTATACATATGTCCCGGTGCCCGGTGAAAACCTGCTCAGGTTCAAGCTGACAGACAGGCAGGGTAACCTCAGTTTCAAGGATATTCGGGTAATTTATACCCCGGTTGTCCTCTCTGCTGAGGATCGTCTCGCACCGAAGGCGGCAGCCTTGGCTGCAACCATACTCCCTGAAGATGAACTCGAGGCATACAGGAAGAGGCTTGTCGAGAATGCTCATGGGGACCTCAAAAGTGTATTGCAGGACCTGGATCTCGCAGCTGCCGGCATCTCCTCGGTTGAGCAGCTGGTTAATCATCTCAAAGAGCAGGCCGCATCCCATGATTATACAGAAGATGATGTGGACAGGTTGATCGTGATCACCCCGTTTGACGAACTGGGATGGACGGAACACCTGTACCGAAAAATGACAGCCGCGGCAGAAGGTGACCTTAAAAAGGTACTGGAGGAATTAAACCTTGAGGAAGAAGGGATCATCAGGGAGGAACAGCTCGTAAATTACCTTAAAACCCGTGCAGCTGAAAATGAATATACATCCCAGGATGTCGACGACCTGATCCTTAAGGTCTTGCAGATCAAGTACCTGAGTGATTACCTTGCTCAGCTCATCAAAATCTGTCCGGATGACAGCCTGCGGATGGCATTGGAGAATATTGACCTTAACCATGCCGGCCTGACCAACCTGACGGAACTTTATGAACATGTGCTGGACAAGGCAGAAAGCGCTGGCTATGATAAAGGGTCAGCCAACAGGCTTTTCGCAGAACTCGCCCAGCATATGGACCTGCAGGGGTTGATTGGTCATCTGGCAGAAGAATCTTCCGGAGATTTGCAGCTATTGCTTATGGGACTGGATCCCGGAGCAGAGGGAATTGAAAATGCCTCGGACCTGATGACCTACCTGCTGGAGGCAGCCGGCAAGCATGATTATACACAGGAGGAGGTACTGAGGCTGCTGACGGATTACATCACCATGGAAGACCTGAAAGAGATCATTCAGATCCTTATCAGCATCTCCACGGGTGACCTCGAGGATGTGCTGATCAATCTTGACCCGGAGCGGGATGGTATCCATGACCTGGCAGACCTCTTCCATTATCTGCTGGATCAGGCGGCCAGCCATGATTATACGGAAGATGATGTGATCAAGCTCTTCCTGAACCTTCTGAAGATTCTTGAAGATGAATCACTGGCGGACGAACTTTCAGCCACCATCCCCCAGGATCTCGATACCGGGGCCCGTAAATACTGGTATATCTGGGTTGTGGGCGGTTTGCTGCTCATCATCATCATCATCTTTCTGGTTGCCCGGTACAGGAGAAGGTCCAGGGAAACCGGCCAGACCGTCTGATTCAGCTTACCTGTCAGACTTTTTATCCGGACCATTGATCCGGTGTATCTGCCATTCTGTCAATAGTATTGAAACAATTTTCAATTATTCCAATTAAGTTATAAATTTGTTATGCTACGGTTAAACCATCCATAGATGAAAAAATTACAGCCTTTCATTCTCCTCCTGTTCCTGCTGCCTGCTCAGATCTGTTCACAGGAATACCAGGAAATTCTGCGGAATATATTTTTCGATGCCGAGTATTTTCTCATGGAGGAATCATACCCTGATGCGCTTGTAGAGTATCAGAAACTTTATACACGGGGATATAAGGACAACGCAAATATTAACTACAGGATGGGGATATGTTACCTGAACATGCCAGGTGAAAAGGACAAGTCCATCCCCTACCTCACGAAAGCCGCCCAGAACACCACAACCCGTTACAGTGAAGGGATCTTCAGCGAATCCAAGGCCGACATAGACGTATTCCTGTACCTTGGGAATGCTTACCGGATCGTAAATGAACTTGACAGGGCCATTGATGCCTATAATAAGTACAAGGAACTGCTCGGAGAAAAAGATTCAGAAATGCTCGCCTATGCCGACCAGCAGATCACGGCCTGCAACAATGCCAGGACCGCCATGGAGACCCCGGTTTATTTTATCAGGGAGCATACCGGTGAAAGGATCAATGGCACCACATCAGATTATAATCCAGTTGTATCGCAGGATGAACAGGTGATGATCTATATGACACGCCTTAAATTCTATAATGCCATCAATATGGCCACAAAAGCGGACGGCGAATGGTCAGCCCCCATAAACCTCACGCCCCAGATCCAGTCTGATGGTGATCAGCATGTAAACTGCCTGAGCCTCGACGGGAAAGAAATGTACCTGAACAAGGAGGACAATTTCAACAGTGATATTTATTACAGCAAATTTGAAGGCAACCAGTGGCTCAAATCTGTGCCCCTGGGTAAACAGATCAATACAAAATACTGGGAATCACATGCCTGTATTTCCCCGGATGGGAAAGAGCTTCTGCTGACAAGCAACCGGAAAGACAGCTACGGCGGCATGGACATTTATGTATCCACGTTGAATGAGGATGGTGGATGGACAGAACCGGTCAACCTTGGGGATACCATCAATACTGAACTGAACGAGGATAATCCTTTTTTTTCAGCAGATGGAAAGCGTCTCTATTTCTCCTCTCAGGGTCATTACAATATCGGCGGATATGATATATTTTATGCTGACAGACAGGCTGACGGAAGCTGGGGCAAACCCGTCAACCTGGGCTATCCGCTGAACACCACCGATGATGACCTGTTCTTTATGCCCCTGGGTGACGGGAAACTTGCCTACCAGGCCATATTTGATGATGAAAACATCGGTTCAAGGGATATTTACCGTTCCCGTCGATACAACACCGGTGGAAGTCCCAGAAGAACCCGCCAGGATCTATGTACTCAGCCCTGTCTACTTTGGCTTCGATAAATACACCGTTATCGGGGAAACAAGAACCACACTCAATGAGGTAAGAGTGGCTATGGAAGCGGTTCCAGAGCTTAAGATCGAAGCCGTTGGACATACCGACAGCAAGGGTTCCGACACCTATAATATGGGCCTGTCAAGAAGACGCGCGGAAAGTGTGGTTGAATTCCTTGTCAAGAGCGGGATAGATGCGGCAAGAATCAAGTCTTCCGGGATGGGAGAGACAGCTCCGGTAGCCAGGAATACAAATCCCAACGGATCAGACAGTCCCGAGGGCCGCAAACTGAACCGGAGGGTGGAATTCCGTATCCTTACCCCCGATTTACCCAATGTAGAGGTAGCCGTGATCGAGGTACCGGCCGAATTGCATAAATAACCCATCGGCAACCTTTTCTCCCATTTCAATGTATAAGACCATATGGCTGACCCGGCATCAATCCGCGGCAATGTAATTTTTTTTATATTTATTAAGGATAAAATCCACACAGAATGAAAGGTTATGCCCTAAATCTGGTCATTTTGACAGTACTTCTCCTGTCGAATCATACCCTTTTTGCTCAGGCTGTTACAGACCCGGAGGAATTGTTTTCCGAAGGGGAGTATTTCTTCCTCTCTGAGGAGTTTGAAGAAGCACTTTATTATTACCTTCAGCTCGTGGAGGCGTTTCCCGGTCATGCCAATTTCAACTGGAAGGTTGGCAATACTTACCTGCAGATACCGGGACAGGAATTCCTGGCCATTCCATACCTTGAAAAGGCAATCACCAAAACCAGCATCAAATACAAAAAACGGAAATTCAAGGAAAAGAATGCACCGCATGAGGCCTGGTTCCGGCTCGGGAATGCATACAGGCATAACAATGAGCTGGACAAGGCCCTTGAAACCTATGAAATTTTCCTCAAGGATTATGAAGGCAATTATAACCTCAGAATTGTGGAAACAGAGATCGCATCCTGTAACCGGGCCAAGATCATTCGGGATGATCCAGTGAATGCCAGTTTCACAAAAGTTCCGAGCCCGGTGAACAGCTCCTCCGATAATACCCATGCCGTCATATCGGGAGATGGCAATACCATGATCTTTGTAACAGAGCTGAAATTCTATGATGCCATCCACCTGTCAAAAAAAACAGACGGGGGATGGACCCCTCCGGACGTACTGAATCCCCAGGTTGGCTCGGATGGGGATTTCTATCCCACTGCCCTCTCATCTGACGGAAAGGAATTATATATGGTCAGGCGCGTGGAAGGGAATAACGATCTCTATGTCAGTACCCTGGGCGAGAGTTTCTGGAGCAAGGCCATACCACTGAACAGTAATATCAACACACGCGCCCATGAAACCCACGCCAGCCTCTCAAATGACGGTTATACCCTGTTTTTCACAAGTGCCAGAAGAGGCGGTAACGGCAACCTGGATATTTACCGGTCGGAAAGAAAACCGGGTGGTGATTGGGGGGAGGCCGTCAACCTGGGACCCCTGATCAATACACCGGAAGATGAAGATGCACCCTTCCTGACCGCTGATGGGAAGCGGTTGATATTCTGCTCCAAAGGGCATTTCAACATGGGCGGTTACGATATCTTCTACAGCGATCTGGCATCGAATGGCAATTGGACAGATCCGGTCAACATTGGATATCCCATCAATACCACCGGTGATGATCTTTTCTTCCATCCCATTGGAAACGGTTTGCAGGGATATATGTCAAAGGTCGACAGGGACGGACCACTGACTTATGATATTTACCATGTGGAGATCCTGGACAGGGAAGTCATTCATCCAGATAACGATCTGCCTGTATTCAACAGGGATTTCATCATAAAACTCTACCGGCCTGAGACCGGTGATACACTCTTCCTGCATTACAATAAGGCACAGGATGTAATAAAATCCAGTGATCCATCCTACAGGATCATCGTTGATGAAGGGAAATAGACTATCCTTTGAGACATATGAATCCCTTATCCGGAAAAAATATCAGGCTCAGGGCCATTGAACCCACCGACCTGGACATCATTTATGAATGGGAGAACGATCCCGGGAACTGGTTGATCAGCAATACCATCACCCCTTTTTCTAAGCATGTCCTTGCCAAGTATATCGAGCATGCCCATAAGGATATCCATGAGGCCAGACAGCTCAGGCTGATGATCGACATGATGGATGATTCAGGTGTGCCGAAGGAGACAATCGGAACCGTGGACCTGTTTGATTTTGATCCGGTCCATCAAAGGGCTGGTATAGGCATTTTGATCGCCAACCAGGAAAACAGGATGAAAGGTTTCGCGTATGAATCACTTTCCATTATGATCCGGTATGCTTTTGAAACCCTCCACCTCCATCAGCTTTACAGTAATATCTCACATGATAACCAGGCCAGCCTGAATTTATTCAAAAAGCTTGGATTCATTGAAATCGGGATCAAGCGGGACTGGCTTCGAGGCAGTAAGGGGTGGCTGGATGTCTACCTCCTCCAGCTGGTTCGTCCCGGGTAACATCACACAGCTGACCAATCCGGGATAAAATCGGTAAACTGGTAATTGCCCTCATGTTCAACATACCGGCAGCAATAGTGTTTGATCCCGTTGGTAACGATCAACCATGGAACATGATGGGTCAGGTTGTATAAACCAATCTGGTCAAACACATTCCTGGTAATGGGTACTGATGGAGCCTTACATTCCACAAGCACCACAGGATCACCCAGGTTGTTGTATACCAGGATGTCGGTCCGCTTTTGCATTTTATTAAAACTGAACTGCTGTTCTACCGTGATCAGCGATGCGGGAAATCCTTTTTCGCTGACCAGGTAACGGATAAAATTTTGTCGGACCCATTCCTCGGGTGTCAGCACAATATATTTCTTGCGGATGGCATCAAAAATATAATTTCTCCCGGCTTCCGATTTCACAGAAAAGGAATAAGTTGGTAAATTTAGAGTTTCCATTTTTGCCTGTTAAACTGGAAAGGGCTGCAACAAAAATAATAAGAAGAGACGGAAGGAGGATGCCATGAAGACAAAAAAAGAGATTGTTGAGAACTGGCTGACCCGTTATACCGGGCAGCGACTGGATGGTTTTGGAGCCTATGTGCTGCTGACTAACTTTGATCATTATCTTGAACTGTTTTGCCAGTTCCAGGGGACCACTGTCATTGATCCTTCAAAGCATATGCCCTGTGCTACTTCGGAGGGCATTACCATGATCAATTTTGGCATGGGCAGTGCCAATGCAGCCACCATCATGGACTTGCTCAGCGCCATACACCCCAAAGCAGTCCTGTTCCTTGGGAAATGCGGGGGACTGAAAAAGAAAAACAAGCTCGGCGATCTGATCCTTCCCATTGCTGCCATCCGGAATGAGGGTACATCGGATGATTACCTTCCCCCCGAGGTACCAGCATTGCCCGCGTTCAGCCTGCAACGGGCCGTATCCTCCACCATCCGGAGCCATGAAAAGGATTATTGGACTGGCACGGTTTTTACCACCAATCGCCGTGTCTGGGAGCATGATGATGATTTTAAAGATTACCTTGTCACAACTCGTTCCATGGCCATAGATATGGAAACAGCCACCATATTTACCGTGGGCTTCGCCAACGAGATCCCCACAGGGGCATTGCTCCTCGTCTCAGATCAACCCATGATTTCCACCGGTATCAAGACCATTGAAAGCGACAAAACAGTCACCCGGAATTATGTCGATGATCATCTCAGGATTGGCATTGATTCACTGAAGGAATTAAAAGAAGAAGGTCATTCTGTCAAACATCTCCGTTTCTAATATCCGGTATATGACCTTCGAAGAGATCCTTAAACAGCTGAAAGAGAAAAATTACAGGCCCATCTATTTCCTGATGGGTGAAGAGCCCTATTTCATTGACAGGATCACAGATTATATCGCCGATCATGTGCTGACAGAGGAAGAAAAAACTTTCAACCAGATCATCTTATATGGAAAGGACACCGATATCCCGACCATCATCAATACCGCCAGGCGATTCCCCATGATGGCCAGCCGGCAGGTGGTAATCGTCAGGGAAGCACAGAGCCTCGAAAAGATCGAGGACCTGATCCACTATGTTGATCATCCCCTTGAATCCACCATCCTGGTGATCAATTACAAGTATAAAAAACTGGACAAACGCAAAAAACTGTTCAAAGCCCTCGAAAAAAACAGTATCCTGTTCGAATCCAAGAGATTGTATGATGATAAGATCCCTCCATGGATAAACAGTTACCTGCGATCCAGGGGTAAAGAGATCGAACCCAAGGCTGCCGTGATATTAACAGAATACCTTGGAAGTGACCTGGGCAAGATTGCCAATGAGCTGGAAAAACTGATCATCGTCCTGAAAGCGGAACAGGATATGATCACGCCGGCAGACATTGAGAGGAATATCGGGATCAGCAAAGACTACAATAATTTCGAATTGAATAATGCCCTGGCACGGCGGGATGTATTAAAAGCCAACAGGATCGCCCGGTATTTTGGTGCCAATCAGAAAAACCACCCGCTGGCCCTGACCATAACATCCATTTACTTCTTTTTCAGCAAGGTCCTGAGGTACCATTTCCTGCCCGATAAATCTTCCCGGAATGTCGCATCGGCATTGAAGATCGAACCATTTTTCATCCGGGAATATGAAACGGCTGCAAGGAACTATAACACCCCAAAAACTGTTCAGATCATATCCCTCCTGAGGGAATATGACCTGAAATCCAAGGGTTTTGGCAATGTCTCCGCTGTCCCCGGCGATTTATTAAAAGAATTGATTTACAAAATAATACACTAACATGACGCTCATCATCATCATCGTAACACTGATCATATCCGTAATCGCTTTCTACAGCGATGAAGTCATGTCAAAAATGATGCTGAACCCTTACCAGGTTTACCATAAAAAGGAATGGTACCGCATGATCACCCATGGCTTCCTTCATGCAGACTGGACACATTTGATCATCAATATGATCGTCCTGTATTCCTTCGGTTCAAACGTAGAGGCCTGGTTCAGGAAACTGAAGATGGCTGGTTATATTGACAGTGTGGCTGTTACTTACAGCCTGTTGTATTTCGGTGGCATTATCATTTCTTCCATGATCACCCTCTTCAGGCACAGGAATAACCGCTGGTACAATTCAGTCGGGGCATCAGGGGCAGTATCCGCCATCATCTTTACGAGTATTTTCTTCAATCCACTCGACAGGCTGTATTTCTTCGCAGTCATACCCATACCCGGCATTGTCTTCGCGATACTATACCTGGTGTACAGCAGCTACATGAGCAGGCGCAGCAGGGATAACATCAATCATGATGCACACCTCCTCGGTGCGGTATATGGATTCGCTTTCCCATTTTTAATCGATTTTGACCTGATATCCCATTTTCTTCAGGGCCTGTCGGTATTTTGATGTACAAAATGCAAAAGAACGGGAGATTTTGCTGGCTGGACGGGTTTTTCCACAGGGAAATTGAGACCCCCATTGATTCCAGGCTGTTCCATACCGGGATTGTGGTCACGGAGGAGATCCGGACGCGGGGTACCCGGATGGCTTTTTTTTACGAACACTACGAATACCTTCAATCACGATTGAACATCCTCAGGATCACCCTTCCGGATATCCTGACAGTGGAAGAGATGCATGAGCATGCAATCCGACTGGTCAACAAGAACAGGTATTTCGGGGGAAATCGTCTGCGCATTACCATTATTCATGATCCGGGATTCCCTGCAGGTACAAACCATTGCCTGATGCAATGCACACCCCTTGAACATCCTTCCTATATACTTAACCGGAAGGGATATGTACTTGGACTCTTTGACGATCTGAATATCCCGCTTGACCGGCTCACCGGCAAGTTTGCCCGTCCCCCCCTGCATGATTTTTTTGCCCGGCGCTTCATAGCTGCCAAGAGATTGGATGATTGCATCCTATTCAATCAGCAGGGACATATTGTCTGCAGCATCTATTCGACCATCTTTTTCAGGATCAAAGATAAAATTCATACACCCCCGACAAAGGACGGATCCCCTGCATCGGTAATGAGGGACCAGGTAATGTGGATGCTTACGGATGCCGGAGATCCGGTAAATGAGAAATTATCGCTCAGGGCCATTGATATCGAAAATGCCGATGAGATCATCCTGGCAAATGAAACGGACGGGATCAGGTGGGTTGTGGCGGTGGACCGGTACAGGTATTTCAACCATACCGGTGCCGGGTTGATACGCATGCTGAATGAAAAAGCTTTCGGGAACGGTTAATTAAGGCCGGGATTTTCAGGGAAATTAACCCAGGTTTTGTATTTATCACCTGATTTTTTAAGGATATCCTTCCAGAGGTTATGGTCAGGCCCCTTCATGATCTGTTCTGCGTTCATTTCTGAGACCAGCCAGGCATTTTCAGATAGCTCATTGTCCAGCTGATTCGGGGACCAGCCCGCATAACCCAGGAAGAACCTGATCTCATGGCCCTTGATCTTGCCAGCGGTGATCATTTCCTTCACGACTTCAAAATCCCCGCCCCAGAACAGGTTTTCAAGTACCTGGACTGAATTGGGGATGGCCGGGCCAACCGTATGTATGTAATGAACGGTGTTGGTATTAACCGGCCCTCCAATGGATATCTCTGATTCTATATCGGGGAAGTCTGACAATACATCATTGACAGAGAGGTCAACGGGTTTATTCAACACAAATCCTACAGAGCCTTCCTTCGTGTGTTCGGTAAGCAGTACGACCGAACGCCGGAAATAGGTGTCGTTCAGGAAGGGTTCTGATATGAGTACCCTGCCCTGCTTGGCAACCTTGTTGTTTTCTATGCTAAAAAAATCAATATCCAGTTCCATTTGTGCTGAATATTTGAGTGCAATATATCCAAATATTTAACAAATATAATAATCAGGGCAAAGGTTTTTTATAATTCACCGGAAATTTATAGTGAATGATCCTCTCAGATCCATTAAATTCTTTTACTATCTTTCCGCTTTGATTTTCACTGCAATTAATGGATGAAGTAAAGAAGAGGCCTACCCTGCTCCAGGCATTTATCCCCATAGTCTGCCTGATATTCCTGCTGTCACTGAACGTTTTCATTTATGGGGAAGACACCCTGTCCGGGGCCAACCAGATCGCCCTTCTCCTGTCGGCGGCCATCGCCGGGATCATTGCCATACGCCTGAAGCTTACCTGGACAGCGATCCTGTCCCGGATCGTCTCGAGCATCGGTTCCGCCATGCCATCCATACTGATCCTGCTGCTGATCGGATCGCTGGCGGGAACCTGGATGATCAGCGGGGTTGTCCCTGCCATGATCTACTATGGCCTGAAGATCATTCACCCGAGCATATTCCTTTTTGCAGCCGTAGTTACCTGCAGTATCGTTTCCCTGGCCACCGGAAGTGCCTGGTCTACCATTGCCACCGTGGGTATCGCATTACTGGGCATCGGACAGGCCCTGGGCATACCTGTGGGACTCGTTGCCGGGGCGGTTATTTCCGGGGCCTATTTCGGGGATAAGATGTCTCCCCTCTCGGACACAACCAACCTGGC
>LJUP01000249.1 GCA_001303955.1 Bacteroides sp. SM23_62
GTTTTCATTTTATTCAACTTTAAATATTAATACTTCATTTTATTATGTTTTCGTAACAAATATACTTATAATATTCAAAAACATAATATATGTCCGATAAATATTTCATTTATGAAGTAAAATAGTTAGTTTTACTGCATGAAAACCACGATAGAAATTTTTAAAGAAATAATTCAATGGCTTGAAGAATACCAGAACGAGAACAATGCAGATGAAGGCAGCCTGGAATCTTTCATCATATGGTTGAATTCACGATTGTTTTCTGAAAGTCACGCTGAAAAATCCCAGCATAGTCCTGAGATGTTGGATATGGAATTATCCTTCATGTTAGTAATGCAAAGCAGATATTACAAAACTTATGCAAAAAGGGTATTGGGAGAGTCTGAGTTAACATCACCTGATGGATTCAGTTTCCTGTATCATCTTAGTCTCGTGGAAAGTTATCGAAAGATGGAATTGATAAAAAAGCACCACCTTGAACCACCATCAGGAATCGAGATTTTGAAAAGACTCATAAAGAAGGGACTTATTGTAGAATTCGATGATGCCGATGACAAACGTGCAAAAAGGATTAACATCACAGAAAAAGGCAAGAATGAACTTCAGCATATTATGCCTAAAATGTCTGAAGTATTTCGCTTAATGACGGCTGAAATGTCCTTAAATGAGAAGTTGCATTTACTGGCATTCTTGAAGCAGATGAACGATTTTCACACCAACAGTAGTAATAATAGTTAGTTATCGGGAAATGGATTTTTGGTATTTCCTAAAGGCGGAGCTACAAGGCAAACAGAACTTGAGAATTGAATAACCTAGTGCAATAAATCAAATTATCAATTTGTGGTATGAAATCAAAAAAGTATGGACGTATTTTTCTTGAAGAACCATATAAAATCATTCCAGTTTAATCAGCTTTAATGCATCAACTGATTTTTGATTTCGGGCAGTAGTTTCAATAACTGAAATGTATATACCCGATTCAAATATCTTGTTAGGATCACACCTCCATATATAGGAATAAGACCCCGGGGACAGATGTTCGTTGTGAAGTATTGTGGCAACATGTTGTCCCAGTATATTCTTTATATAAATAGAAACTTTAGTATCACTCTGTAAATTAAAACTAAACTCTGTATCTGTCCTGAAAGGATTCGGATAACAGGTGAATCCCATATTGTCTGTTGGTACATTTTCTGGTTGCACATGATCAATAATGATATCATGCTTTATGATATAAATGCCGTCACGTTGTGAAGCAACATATACTATATTGTCTTCCACTGCGATATCAACAGGATCAATGCTTGTATTGAACCATCCACTTAATACGGGAGATGTCGGATCTGACACATCTGCAATTTCCATTCCTTTTGCTCCAGATAGCATATAGGTATAATTGTTATTATATACAAGCTTGGAGATATACGCTTCTTCGATCAAAACGCCAATTTCTTCCGGCAAGGATCTGTCAGAGATATCAAGGATCCTGAGTCCACTGTCAAGGGCGGCAAAAAATGCCATATTGTTCTCAACAAAAACAGCTGCAGCCCTGCTGTCGCCTCCGGGATTGCTGAAACCTATTTCTTCTATCAATTCAGGATCTGAGGCATCCAGGATACGCAGGCCGTTACCACCATCGGCCATATAAACATAATTGCCTTCAACAAACAAGCTATAGGTTCTTCCTTCAGTATCATATGTTGCGATTTCCCGTGGGGCCATTGGATCAGAAACATCAATCATAACCATCCCTCCATCCTGGTTTGCAACATATAAAGTGTCCTCTTTTGCAAAGATCTCTTCGGCATCAAGAAGACCAGAATAAAGACCCTTTAAAACAGGATTTCCAGGATCTGAAATATCTACAATTCTCACCCCCTCTTGATAACATGACAGGTAAATATAATCACCGAATAAGGTTAATTCCCCGGGATCTTCATTAGTGCCAATAAACCCGATCTTGGTAATATCTGAAGGATCTGAAACATCAAGTACTCTTAATCCATTGTCTTGTTCCGCAACAAAAGCCAGGTTATCACGGACTGCAATAGCATATGCACCGCCTGCTGTTTCATAATTGCCTAATTCTTCAGGCAGGATTGTATTGCTTATATCAACTACACTTACTCCTTTTGCACGGCGGGCAACGAATGCCTTATCGCCATAAATAAAAATATCTCCAGCCAGAGACAGGTCCGCAACAGAACCTACCTCCTGTGGATCTTCCGGGTTTGAAATATCAATGATCCTTAGCCCCCCATTAAAATCTGCCAATACTGCAAAGTTTTCATAGAATTCTACATCCCAGGTATAACTTTCAGTTTCAATTTTTCCTAACTCTATCGGATTAGTAACATCTGATATTCCAAAAATCCGAAAGCCGTTGCTGTTATTTGCCATATATAGTATTGTGTCTTTGATCTCAATATCCATTACATAATTATCAGGATCAAATAAATGAAATTCCATGGGGTCATAAGGATCGGTCACATCCATGATACGCAAACCATTAGACCCGTTGCTGATATAGACCAATGAATCCTGTAATGATACTGAAAGGGTATAATGATAGGTTTCATATCGTGCTATTTCAACAGGCATCTGTGCGTCATTGATGTCGACTATATGAAAGAAAAATTGTCCCCCTATGTAAGCCATGGAATCATTCACAACTACATCGTAAGCGTAATCCCTTTCTTCAAGTTCTATTGATGTGATATAAACCGGCGATTCGGGGATTGAAATATCAACAATTCCCAGTCCGCTGTATCCCATGGCAAGAAAGGCTTTATCATTGTGTATGGTCATGCCCCTGATTGAACTTTCGGTGAATAACCTGGATAACAGGACAGGTTCAGCAGGATTGGAAAAATCAACTATCTCCAGGTTGGAGCCGTTTCCGAAGTAGGCTATATCATTTATTACCTCAACGCAATAAGATGGGCCGTTCGTCCAACGGCCTAGCAGGGTACACATTTTTGAATCCTGAGCATAAACGGTAACAGAAAGGAGCATTGCAACTACATTCAATTGCAGTATGACGTTTAAATTCTTTAAAGATTTCATCGGACAGGAGTTTAGACTTTATTGATTCGGTGAGGACACATAAGTAAATAGTATACCTTCAAGTTACTAGTATTCAATACGAAATCAAAATTTTGAATAAAACATAGCTTATACTTTACAACATTGTTCTTCCACAGTTTTGCATGAAAATGGAACCGATTTGTGAGTCATCCGGGAAAAGATTATTCCTGGCGGAGCTACAAATCCGAACTAAATAATAGTCAGTTACAAAATTCAGTGAACTGGTTTTAAACTGCTGAGACTCCAAAATCTTCCACTGTCAATTCTTTGCCTGTTATATAAAATAACTTGATTAGCATGCATATGGCTTGCGCAAATCGTTGAGCATAAGAAAGAATTGTGCCAGCCGGTTCTATTATTCGATTATTGATTTATAAATTTCTTCTCTAAAATTTTCCTTTCCCATTTGGGTTGCTACTTGCTCAGCTTTCTGTTTGAAGGAACGATTGTTCACCAATTCCAGCATTTTTGGTTCGAGGTTGTTCCTGGTAATCTTGTTTATCCTTATTCCTTTTGGTCCGACACCCACATTATAAATTATTCTATTCCATACAAACTGGTCAATGATGTGTGGGATAATCATGGTTGCACATCCATACTTAAGTGCCATATGGGTTGTTCCTGAACCTCCATGATGAATTACGCCATATGTTTTCGGGAATATCCAATCATAAGGAATTTCCGAAACAAAATATATCAGTTCAGCATCAAATTTTTTCAGTCTGGTAAGACCTCCGGATGCTGTATTAATAATTGCAGGAATTTTATTTCGCTCAAGTATTTCAATAATTATATTGGTTTTTTCTTCTGGTTTAGGATTTGTCATACTTCCAAAAGTGATGAAGAGGATTTGATTGTGTTTACTTATAAAATCATTTAATCCTTTGTCTGGCTGCCAGTTGATTATTTTATGCCTTTCTTGATATCCCAAGACTTTAAGATTTTCATTCCAGTAATCAGGTCTTGGAAAGAGAGACGGAGATATGGTATAAATCACCTTATTAGACAGTAGGGCATTTTTTATTTGTTTTCGGGTTATTTTTTTTGTCATTTTCAACCACTTTGCTGTGATCCTCACTGTCATGATCAACCCGAAATTTGCTAGAGGATAGGTCAGTTTGTTCAAAAACGAACCATAATTGCTATTAAAAGCAACATGCGTATTGTTTTTTACATAGTGCATATAGGGCACAGGACTTACAAGGACGGTCTTTCCTTTTTTATTTAATCCCCAGATTATCGGGTATATGGCTTTCCCATTGTATACAATCCTATCAGGATTTTCGCTTTCAATTAAATCATATAGTTTGCTGACTAATTCCTTATTGATTTCTGTTTGCCTGAGGGCAAGTTTTATATAAGCAAGCATTTTTCTCAATCCCGAACCACTCCCTCCAAGTGCCGCTTTTCCATCATCGCTATCCAACAACTCAATAAATTTCAATCCCAGAGAATAGAATTCCATATTTGCATCTTCAGCAAGATTTCTGAATTGTTCAGGGAAAGCACAGATAACCTGACATCCTTTTTCTTTCAATATTTCACCAATTGCTATAAATGGTTCCATATCTCCACGGGTTCCAACCGATATAAAAATTACCTTCATCTAATTTTTGGTTTGATCACCAATAAATTGAATTAATAGCTTCTCGTATAAATATGTAACAAATGCCGTAAATTATTTTCTGTGAGGGGTGTGTCCTTCCGGGGGGGCTGGAGACACTCCTGGTATCAAATGATTATTGCAGGTAATTTTATGGTCAGAAAAATACGAGATAGAATTAGGTACAAGCAAATCCTTTTCATCCTGTATTAGCACATGAGCTCTAGATATGTTTTTGCGTTGTAACCTAAGTCCGCTATGCCTTAAACACAAAGTAAACAAGGCAAAGGATACCAAGATTAATAAGAACACCAATTCCACCTTTCTCACTGAGTTTACAGATTTTCCCATCCCAGAAAAGGATGTAAAGAACGGTTGATAAGACCACTGATATTACGACAGAGTTGTCCCACCATGATAATTCAACAAGTATTCCTATTCCACCGGTTACCAAACCAACAGCAGCAAGAAAACAAAGAATACCTGCCAGCTTCCTGATTCCCCGATCACCAAGAATTTTTGACAATGCCCATGAAGGTACAGGCCAGGTCATGCCAGGTTTCAGTTCAAAAAGCTTTCTGCTCTGTCCGAAATACAGCAGATGAACAATTCCATGCAGTATAATAAATACACCAAAAAATTTAAACATCATTTCTCGCTTTTTCCAAAACACATTGAGTATTAACAGTGCAGTCTATTTAATTAAGGCGGATCCTCATCAGAAACATATCCGCTGTTATGTAGAGGTAAGAGTTATCTGAATCCAGGGTACAGTTGGAAGTGGCCTGACCTGTCAGAATTGTTCCCAGGTGTTCGGCTTCAGGGGTAAGGACAAGGATTCCTCCGGGGCCTGATGCAAAAATGATCCCATCCTCCCGAACCACCAGTCCATCAGGGGATCCCCTCCTGGATTTTTGCAGCTCCCGTGCATCGAAAAACAACTTCCCATCCCTGAGTGAACCATCATCTGATATACTGTATTCATACAGGGATGCATCTTTGCCAGAACTAGCAACGTAAATCCTTGTTTCGTCAGGAGAAAGCCCGATCCCATTAGGTGCCTGAAGGGAATCGATCAATAATATTACATCACCGTCAGTGTTGAGCTTAAAGACACCTGTAAAATCAATTTCACGTTTCGGGTCTTCCCATCTGAATTCCAGACCATAGGCTGGATCAGTAAAAAATAATTCTCCTTTACTGTTGTATACAGCATCATTCGGACTGTTAAATCTTTTGCCCTGCCATTTGTCTGCGAGGGTTATAAATTTTGGTTCCGGATTATCGAGCGGAGCATCCATCCGGGCCATCCTGCGATCGCCATGCTGGCATAATACCAAGCGTCCTGCAGGATCGCGAAGCAATCCATTCGAGCCGGTTTCGCCGCCCCTTCGCAAAGTGTCCGAATATCCGGATGTATTAAGGTATATCTTTAGACCACTATGCTCAGACCATTGATATACAGTATTTTCAGGAACATCAGAAAAAATCAGTAATTGTTCCTCAGGGAGCCAAAGCGGACCTTCACTCCAATTAAAGCTGTCTGCTACTATTTCCGGCAACACTCCTGGAGCAATGATCTCATCCAGGCGGGGATCCAGTCTTTCAACAGATACGGCACCGGCTGCAGATTGTTGCCCTGCTTCGAGGGATTCGAGTTTTCCTTCCGCTGCCTTTTGCTTACAGGCTGCCATGGAAAGGATGAGCAGGAGGTAAATCGGAATTCTTTTCATGAAGATTAATGATTTCATATGGTTTATGGACCTCAGTCCGGTAAAATACCGGATAAGATACGGAATTTTCAAGATCCACCTGCACAATCTTCCTAAGGGTGATATTAGTTTACAGCGGTTTGACAGGAACACAGATATCCACTATGTGAAGATCATCATCTACTTTGTCCCCACACATTTCAAAACAGGGTCCGTCTGCCGGTTGATACCCGCTTTTAGGCAGCCACTCACCAAATAACCAGCCCCATGCTTTTTCATAATCCATGGAGCCCAGTTCAAACCTGGCCACAGCGTACCTGCCACCATCCAGGTCCATCTTGCCTATTTGGCCATCCACCTTTGTATCGGGAGGCACGCTCAGCCCAACACTCAGCCTTAGTTTTTTTTCCTCTGTGACGCCAGGGTCATCATGGTAGACGTTAAAGGTCTTCAGATCTGGCTGATTGGTCAGGTTCCTTGGTCCGGCCCATGCAAACAACTCGCCGTATAACCTTTCAAAGAGCTTTTCATCACCCTTGTAAGGGCCGGTATGCCTTACGTAAGCAATGGTAGTTTTCGGAAATTCCTTGATTTCCACACCTTTGTTAATTTCCATGTTTGTCCTCCATTTTAAGGGTTCGTACTGTTGGCTAAAGTAACCCATGGTGAGGGATTCGGCTTGACCACTATTGCGATGGATTTGATTGTAATTGCGATTCGATTGACCATTATTGCGATGGAACGCGGAAAGACCTGCAGGATTATCTAAATACTTCTGGCGCCATTCACTTGCTGTTATATTAAAACAGGCTTTAAAATTTCTTGAAAATACAGGAAGGCTTGAGTAGCCGCATATATATGCGATCTCGGAGATGCTTTCTTTAGGGTTCATAATTAACAAGGAAGCTGCCTTTTCCATCCGTATTCTCATCAGGAATTCAAACGGGGTTTCACCGGTCATGGCCCAGAAGATCCGGCTGAAATGGAACTTTGAAAAGTTAGCTATTTCAGCCAGCTGTTCAAGGGTGAAGGCTCTGTCCATATTCCTTTCGATATGATCCATCACCCGGTTGATCCGGCCGAGGTATTCTTCGGCCAGGTATCTGTTGTTTGTCGACATGACTAAAAATTCGTCAAGGGTAAACCTTATAAATTACGATTTTTTTCTGTTCGGGAAAAAAGGACTTTTATAAGGGACAGTTTCGTCAAGCAGGATGGCTTCTTGTATTACCTCAAGGAGACTTTCAGAAGGGATATCATCTAAGGATTTCAGGTAAATCCCGGCTACTTCTTTACGCCCTCTGGCATCCAGGATCCCTTGTTCATTGGAGAGTTCGTGCCCACGTGTAAATACAAATTCTATCCCCCCTTTTTTCTGGGGATATATATAACAGATCCAGCTATTGCGGTAATAGAATGGGATCTTGAAACTGAGCTTACAGCTGATCCCTGGCTGGTCCATCATCAGGTTATGCAGGTATTTCATTACTTCCAGGGTATCACCCTCGAAACCATAGATGTATTCTTCTACTTCATTCATCTTCCGATTTGAGGAGTTAATAGATTTCTATGATTTGATCCATTCCAGTAATCGTTTCCTGTCTTCTTCTGAAAGCGATCCATTTTTGGATTTAAAAATTTCGAGTGACTGGTTCTCTCCCAGCTTCAGATGCTTTCTCATTTTTTTGAACATGCTCCCTGTGGCCAGTTTATAGGTGGTGAACAAGGCGACCTTTTTCCCGGAAAGATCCGGTAACCGTTTGGCAAACGCTACCCAGGGCTTATCAGGGTGTTGGAGCAGAATGAACAGCCCATGACACCAGGCCCCGAGCAATATAAGGTCTGCTTCACCGGCATCAGCCGGATGGGCATCATAGATGTTTTGCATAATTGATTCTACCTGATTGGCCCTGAACAGGGCGTCAATTTCAGAAGCATATTTCCGGGTGATCCCGGTTTTGCTAAGATAGATGACGAGTGCTTTTATTTGTTGATTTATTTATTGTCTTGAATGAATGCCAATCCTGTTACCTTCAGTGTCGAGGAACAATCCATAAAATCCCACGTCTTCACTGATATGGGTTTTAGGTAGCAGAAGCTTTCCTCCGGCCTGTTCCACCCGGGGCATCTCATTGTCCACATCCCCGGAAGGAGAGGTAAAATAGATCAGGACACCATCCATAGAAGGTTTATAGGATTCTTCCATCTGGACAAGTGATCCGGGTGCACCCACGGCATCCTCTATCCAGGGGAACCATGCCATTTCAAGCGGTCCCATGGTCTGGCGTTCAAGCCTAAGACCAAGCACCTTTTCATAAAACTTTTTTGCCCTGTCCAGGTCCAGGGTGGGTATTTCAAACCATCC
>LJUP01000250.1 GCA_001303955.1 Bacteroides sp. SM23_62
TGATGACCCCTACCAGACATGGCACAGCCCCAATACGATCCAGTCCGTGTATACGGGTGAGGATTCACTGTTTGCCGTGAACATTACGCAGCTTTATCTCGAAGGGGTCAGGGAAGGGATTGAGACGGGAGACTGGCAAAAGGCGGATGAATACCTGGGGTACCTGAAGGTATTCCAGGAACGCATGGGGGCCGGGATCATGCCTTCCAAGGGACGGCAAAAAGCGGAGATGCTCTATAACCGGATCAATCTCTTCGACAGGCTGGCCCGTTTCTATCTTGCCATCGGGATCACCCTGCTGATCATCCAGCTGATAAGCGTTCTGAGTGTCCGCATCAACCCGCGCACACTCCGCAAGATCTTGGTGATCCACCTGCTGGCAGGGTTTGCAGCACATACCGTCGGACTCTCACTCAGGTGGTATATATCCGGACATGCTCCCTGGAGCAACGGTTATGAATCCCTCTTGTACATAAGCTGGGCAACCATGCTGGCCGGTGTGTTTTTTTCACGCCGGACAGTAACCCCGCTGGCTGCTACGGCCATGCTTGCCTGGATGATGCTGCACACGGCTCACCTTAGCTGGATGGATCCGCAGGTGACCAACCTGGTACCGGTGTTGAAATCATACTGGCTTACCATTCATGTGGCAGTGATTGCTTCGAGTTATGGTTTTTTGGGACTGGCTTCATTACTCGGGTTCCTCAACCTGGTACTGATGTGTTTGCAGTCGCGAAAGAACCGGGAGAAGGTTGAACATGCTATCGTTTCCCTCAGTTCCATTGCGGAGATGACCATTATTGCGGGACTCGGACTGCTTACGATTGGGACATTCCTCGGGGGGATCTGGGCCAACGAATCCTGGGGGCGTTACTGGGCCTGGGATCCAAAGGAGAGCTGGGCCCTGATCACCATACTGGTCTATGCATTTATCGTACATATGCGTTTCATGCCCGGCCTGAAAAGCCTGTATCCGTTCAACCTTGCGGCAGTCCTTGGCTATGCCAGTGTGATCATGACCTACTTCGGGGTAAATTACTACCTGTCCGGGATGCATTCATATGCCAAGGGTGATCCCGTACCGGTTCCGGCATTTGTATATTATACGCTCGCGACCATTGCCCTGGTAGCATCTACAGCATATGCCAGGCGGAGGAAAACAGCAGATGAATATGTTCAGAATAATGGTTAAAAAGGGCAAGCCGGATTGCGGCTGCCAGCATAAACAGGAGAAGAAGCAATGCAAATGCCAGCATAAAAGATTGCTGGAGATACCTGTCTGGCCTGGTGAGTAAAAACAAATTATCCATATGGCTTGAACTGGGGAAGGTCAGGATCACCGCTGCCGTAAGCATTACGACCATAACGGGATACCTGCTTTGTACATACCGGCTGGATCCCGGATTGGGCTGGACGGTCCTGGGTATTTTCCTGCTGGCATCCGGGGCATCCTCGCTGAATCACCTCCAGGAATACAGGTATGACAGCCGGATGTCACGCACCAGGAACCGTCCGCTGCCTTCCGGCAGGATCACCCAAACAGGTGTCGTTGCCGTAACACTTGCCTACAGTATCCCAGGATCCCTGTTACTGTTTTTTGGGACCGGAATGCGGGGCATGCTGCTGGGCTGGCTGGCCTTTTTATGGTACAATGTGGTCTATACCTACCTGAAACGTTATACGGCCTGGGCTGTTATCCCCGGATCACTGATCGGCAGTATTCCCCCGCTGATAGGATGGACCAGTGCCGGCGGCTCAATCCTTGACCCCCTGGTCATCCCCATTGCCGCATTTTTCTTCATCTGGCAGGTACCACATTTCTGGCTGCTGATCATGAAATACGGAAAAGAATATGAATCTGCCGGTTTTCCCTCCCTTACAGGATCCATGAGCCAGGTTCATATGGGCCGGATGATATTCCTATGGGTGGCCGGAACAGCGATGATCACCGTGGCATTCACCCTCACGGGACCCATGGATTCCTGGATCTCAAAAGCAGGACTATGGATAGCATCAGCCTGGCTTATCCTGGCCTTTACGCCCATCCTGAGAAAATCCCTGGTTAAGTTTAATCCAGGCAGGTATTTTATGAAGATCAATTATTTCGTTCTGCTTGCAGTGCTTTTCATGTGCCTGGATAAGCTCCTGATCAAGTACCTGCACATCTAAGTTGCCCAGGTTAACGTGGCGGGAAATTCCTGAATGCCTTCTTTACGATCTTGTCAATGTCCTTTTCCGTGAGGATATCAGCCGATTTTATGGCCCCGCTTGCCTTGCTGGTCCAGACCAGTTGATTTCTCTTTGCATCTATGATATCGAAGAAAAGGGACCCTTCTGAAAATTCACTGTAATCCATATAGGTGGTTGAAAATCCCGAACCCAGGTTGTAAGTTTCTCCCTGGCCATAAGTAACATTGGATTTGGTCTTTCCATTCCTCAGCATGTGCACATGCACAAACAGATCCGGGTCGGCAGCCCATCGGATATCACTTTCATTCATTGCTGATGATATGGCATTGAATAACCTTATTTTGCTCATCTGGTTGAGGGGGATTGAATCTGCCGCAGGGGTAAAGTTATAGGTCTCATAAAGGCTGAAATCGATCGTGCTGTCATGGTCCTGAACCACTTTCAGTCCACTGCAGGAAGCCAGTCCTGTCAACAGGAGCATCAGATATAGAGGTAATGGTTTCATGATATAGTCTTTAATTTACCTGATCTCATTATCAATTATCATACCAGGATCTATGCACTAGACCTTTACATTCAGGTAGAACATGAATTTGGTATCATCGACCGGAATGATCACATAAGTGGGTTTTGTGATGCTTGCCCTGATGACATCTATGATTCCCAGTCCCGATCCCCTGAAAGGACCATCTTCCCTTTCCTGAAGTATCAGCCTGGACAGTTCTTTCAGATCAGTGTCATCAAGGGATAAAAAATGATCCATTTTCTCTTTCAGGGAGGGAACTTTCTCACACGCTACATAATTGGCCGCACTGATGGTAAAATGTTGTTCATGAAGACCTATGGTGAAAAGGCCTTCCCGATTATCATTTACGATAAAGCCGTGGTGCATCACATTCTGAAGCATTTCCACAAGGATATGAAAAAGGGTCTTGTAAGCAGCGTATTTTGTCCTCTTCACCATCAGGTTCTTTTCGATCATGTTCAGGAGGGGAAGGATGGTATGCTGCCTGAAATCCCCCTGGTATGCCATAATAACGCTGTTTTTCCTGAGCAACTGGTTCATCTGGATGGCATGGTCAATATGGAGCCCTTCCTTGCCGGCTTCTTCCGATCGTTCATGCGAATCTATGATCATCTGAATATAGAAATACGCCATCGAGTCATTGATCTGCTCGAATTCTGTCTGCAGTTTCCTGCCTGATTTCCTGGCCATCTCGATCATGCCAAGTCCCGCTCCTCCCTTCGCTGTAAATGCATCCCCCCCGAGTACTTTCATATACATCTCCTTCAATTCTTCCTGGCTTTGCATATTGATGTTCTCTATCCTGTCCTGAAGAAACTTGATCTTGGATTGCTCGATCAGGTTTCCCGAAGCAATATAAAACTTGTTGTTATAATTGCGGGTCATGAAATAGGCCGTCTGTTCCTGGAGATAATGATCGGAAGTAAGCTCTTCACCGTACCTGATAACATTCTGAAAACATTCAGCCATAAGGAAGGAAACTTTCTTTTTCAGGGACATTTGCTCCTTCCCTTTCTTGAAGTGAGATTCAGACAGATCAATCAGGCGAATGGTTATATCGTCTGCAAAATCACCCCTGTAAAACAGGCTAAGATTATCGTCTTCTATCAGCCTGAAAAATTCATGAAAATCCGTCCAGTCCATGAAGTGCTGATCTAAATGGCCGAATGGTTACAGACCATGAAATAAAAATAATTGTTATTCCCGGGAATTCATAATGAATCAGGGAATTTTCAGGTATTCTTCAGACTCGACCACCTCCCTGATCCTTTGCATGCCTGTGTATATATCCTTGTAACTGTTGTAAATTGGCGCAATCCCAAGCCGGATATGATCAGGTGTCCGGAAATCCGGTATCACGGTAACCCTGTCCGCAGGCGGATAGATCAAAGCCCGTGTGATCGCTGAAGCTTCCCGGTGCCTGAGGACAATATGCGACCCCCTGCGTTCAGACGCTCTTGGGGAACCCAGTGTGAAATTCAGACTGGCCAGCCAGTCATCATACATCTCCAGGAGGAATGCAGACTGCCTGATGCTTTTCCCCCGCAGGGCGGTGATCCCGGCCTCGAGGTGCAGGTCAAGGGCAGGCTCGATGGCGGACATTGACAGTACCGGCGGGGTACCCACAAGGAACCGGCTGATGCCATCCGCAGGTTCATACTGCGTCCCGAACTGAAAAGGATCCCTTGATCCGAGCCAGCCCCATATGGGCTGCTGCAACTTTGTCTGAAGATCCTTCCGCACATACAAGAACGCCGTGGATCCGGGTCCCCCGTTCAGGTACTTATAGGTACAACCAATGGCCAGGTCTGCCTTACAGGCCTTGAGATCCACCGGTACAGAACCCACCGAATGGCTCAGGTCCCACAGAACCATTGCCCCCTTCCTGTGGGCCAGGGATGTGATACCCGCCATATCCTGTACAAATGAACTCTTGAAATAAGTATGTGTGAAGGTTAGCAAGGCCGTATTGTCATCAATGGCAGCCGCTACCAGATCAGGATCAATACACATGCCATCCCTTGACCGGATCAAATGAAGCTCATATCCGGAACCCAGCTGATCAATGATCCCCTGCAGGATATACAGATCAGACGGAAAATTCAATTCATCACTGATGATCCTGTTCCTGCCTTCCTGATAGCCCATGGCTGCCATTACCAGCTTATAGAGATTTACAGAAGTGGCATCACAAACCAGCACTTCACCCGGTCCGGCACCGATAAGGCGGGCGATTTTGTCCCCCAGCCTGACCGGCAGGTCCATCCATCCTTCATTCCAGCTTCGGATGAGGGATTTGCCCCATTGCGCTGTCACCACCTCCTTTAACCAGTCTGCCGTATGACCGGGAAGGCGCCCCAGAGAGTTCCCGTCCAGGTATATGAGGCCGGGATCAGGTGGGGTGAAACGCTCCCTGAATAAAGCCAGGGGATCCTCCCTGTCGAGTTGTTCGGCTTTCGACAAATAATTCGAATCAGCAAACATTCATTCCTGTTTATTTAACCAAAGCTTAAATATTTTCCAATATAAAAATTAATCGGATATCCTCTCATGCCTGTCCGGAATTGTTAATAGAAAGCTCCACCTTGTTAATAATCCAGCTGTTAGCGTATCAAAACCGACCTTGAAACCACATAATTTTGATCCTATATAAATTAACCCTTCGTGATGAAAGCCTTATCTCTCACCATCATTTGTGTGCTGTTTCTGACAAGCTTCAACCTGGGGGTCAATTCCAGACCCTTCAAACGGTCCTTTGTTGAAGCCCAGTACCTCTACCTGACTGAGGATTATGAAGCAGCCCTTAAAATGTATGAGAAGTTGCTGAAAATGGAACCCGGGAACCGGAATATCCAATACCTGATCGGGCTATGCTATCTGGATATCCCCGGTAAGAAGCAGGAATCCATACCCTACCTTGAAGCATCCATACAGTCCATGACAAATAAATACAAGGATGGCTCATACAGGGAGAAGGAAGCACCGTTCGAGGCGCTGTTCTACCTGGGGAAAGCACACCATCTTAATTTTGATTTCATGGAAGCCATTGACTATTATGTCCATTATAAGTTTGAGGCCGAAGGTCGTGACTTTGCAGACCTGGAATACGTCGATAAACAGATCGAGGCCTGTGAACTGGCCGAAGAAATGACCTCCAGGCCCCTGAAGGTGAAATTCACCAGGATGAAAACGGGCGATGGTTTTATTGACAATGCCCTGTTCGGGGTAAGGTCCGCCGACAACACCACCATGGTCTGCATGGCGAAAACAACCGGAGAAAGGGCGATCATGATGGCCAAAAACATTGACGGCAAGTGGACACAGCCATCGACCATCCATACGCAACTGGGGAATTACCCGGATTGCCAGATCAGTTCACTGTCCCATGACGGGCATACCATGTTGCTTACCCGTTCTGATCCATTCAATTCCGATTTGTATATCAGTCATTTTGACGGAAACCGGTGGTCAACCATGGAGGCATTGCCCAGGCCTATCAATACGGCGTATTATGAATCATCTGCAAGCCTTTCCGGTAACGGCCAGAAACTTTATTTCACAAGCAATAAGAAGGGTGGCTACGGGGCCCTTGATATTTATATTTCTGAACTGTCAGGGGACGGGAAATGGGGGAAACCCTATAATGCAGGATCCAGACTGAATACCATGTACAATGAGAATACCCCGTTTATCACAGAGGATGGAGAACTGCTTTATTTCAGCTCACAGGGACACACAACCATAGGAGGTTATGATGTTTTTATGACAAGCCGGCAACCTGACGGTTCATGGTCCATGCCGAAGAACCTGGGGTACCCGGTCAATACTCCGGATGATGACCTGAATTATATTCCTGGGCACAGGGGACTGAATGCCTATTTTGCCTCCGCAGCCAGGGGTGAAAACGGAGAAACCGGTATCTTTACCCTGGAATCCATAGAACTGGGCGAACCAGGCTTCCTGGCAAGTACGGATGGCAGCACGGCCCTCAACCGGGAAGCAACCCCGCTCGAATCCGAGCTGTCAGAAAAATCTGAAACTGAGCTCCACGGGATCAATAAGGGGGAATTCCTTGTCATCAAGAATATCATGTTCGACTTTGACCAGTTTATGCTGGATGATGGAGCCATACAGGATGTTGACAGGCTCTGTATGATCATGGAACAGTTCCCCGAATTATCTGTAGAAGTGATCGGCCATGCCGATGCCATGGGAAAGGAAGATTATAACCTTGAGCTCTCCAGGAAAAGGGCCAGGTCAGTGGTCGATTACCTTACAACGAAAGGCATATCTAATAACCGCTTCATAGCCAAAGGCGTAGGTGAACAGGAGAACATTGCGATCAATTATAATCCGGACGGGACCGATAATCCGGCAGGACGAAAGCTGAACCGGCATGTGGAAGTTAAACTGATGAATTTTGAAGATGAAAGGATCACGGTGGAAGAGATCTTCGTACCCGAACACCTGAGGCCAAAACTGGATCTTAATTATTCCGTGCTCCTGGGTACAACCCCTGAAAGAGACTACAATATACCGAAGATCCTGAACGAGGAACTGATCCATGAAATCCAGACGGACAGGTCTTTTATATACACCACAGGACGCTATAATAAGAAGGCAGATGCCATTGATCTTGTGAATACTGCTGTGGACATGGGATTTCCGGATGCCAAGCTCATAGAGAAGCGTGAACTTGACCGCATTATCCTTAAGGAAAGCGCCTTACAGGAGCTGTCGAACAAGATCTACACCATACAGATCATCGCGATGTCAAGTCCCCTGGATATGGATTACTTCATTGCCATACACGGGATTAAAAGGATCATTGGCAAAGACGGGATATACCGCTATGTAGTGGGTGAATTTGACACACCCGAGGAGGCACTTGCCGCTCTGCCTGGCATTAAGGTCATCGGCTATCCCGATGCATTCGTGATGAACCTGGCACGCTATAAGGACCTGGTCAACGCCGGGGAGTGGCAGAAACCTTAATTCACTGGTCGCTACGATTACCGACCATCCTTTTCTGCAGGCTCATTTCTCCTTTTCAGGATCCGGGTTTGAGAGAATTTCTCAAACCAGATCACCCATAAGACAAATACAATACCGTAAATTAAATAATCGTAAAGGTCATGGTAATCAACCAAACCCACATAGGTGCCATGTTCCTGGATATGCATGAAAAGCAGGACCAGCCGTATGATGTTGGCAATATTCAGGATGAGCAGTCCGGATAAAATGTAGATCCAGCTCGTCAGACTGGTCTCTCCCATGATGAAAACGAGCGAGGCGAACAACAGCATCGTATTGAGTCCCAGGCAGCTTTTCAGCATCGATAACGATCCCTTTTCACCGATCAGGATCTGAGATTCAACCACAGACTCTACATTGAACCAGGCAAGGATTCTATGTGATGAGTTGAAGAGGAAATTGACCCAGGGAGTAAATTCAAAGCAACCCAGGAAAAAATAACCCAGGATAAGGTATACATAACTCACTACCACAATGGAAGTGGATTTACGCTTGATAAAATCAGCATCGATCCTGATCCGTGTAAGGAATTTCCAGAGAGATTCCCGGTGCTTCCTTAACCATACCACCAGCAGGGTCATATTCACGAGGATGGCCGGTGTCCTGGATATCCTTATACTTGAGTACAAATCTGTGCCCAGGGCATTGATATGTGCCTGGATAGCGATGGTTACAGGGGATAAAATGAAATTCAGTGCAATGACAATGGTGCTGAATACCAGTTTCCTTTTTATGCCGGTGGGGGTTAACCAGGTAATCAGCAGCAGGAGGGCGATCCACTTTCTCATCAGGGTTCCGCTTCTCACCTTGTCGTAACCCATCCCGTCCAGCATCACCAGGTGATCTTTCACATGCACCCCCGAACCTGTCCAGTGAAGGTACTTATTGGCAA
>LJUP01000251.1 GCA_001303955.1 Bacteroides sp. SM23_62
CCTTTTTGCGAATGGCCTGGATGATCGGGGAGCGTTCGGGAATACCCGGACTCTTGATCACCTCATCGGTTTCCAGGATCAGCCTTTCGGTATGCTTGTCCTCTTCCCACGGGATATCATAATTGTACAGCATCTCCTTGTATTTGGTCTTGATGGTCCCGTTATCAGACAGGAATACATCGAATCCCTGTTTCCTTGCAAGTATGGCGGAACCTGTTCCGCTTTCGCCGCCACCCAAAACAATAATTCTATTCATCATAGGCCTGGTTATAATTAGGGTTTTACCTTATCTTTAATGTTACAATTGTGATCACAGCCAGCAGGATGCCCACTATCCAGAACCTTGTCACGATTTTTGGCTCGGGATATCCCTTCATCTGGTAATGGTGGTGCAAGGGAGCCATCTTGAAAATCCTCCTGCCTTCGCCAAACCGCTTCCTGGTATATTTGAAATAGCTTACCTGCATCAATACTGACAGGCTTTCCATCAGGAAAATCCCGCAAAGGATGGGGATCAGCAATTCCTTCCTGATGACAATGGCAAATACGGCGATGATCCCTCCTATTGAGAGGCTCCCTGTATCTCCCATAAACACCTGGGCCGGGTAAGAATTATACCAGAGGAATCCCACCATCGCCCCGATAAAGGCGCTCATATATATCACCAGTTCACCGGTATACGGTATATACATAATGTTCAGGTAATCTGCATACAGTATATTTCCCGACAGGTAAGCAAGGACGCCAAGGGTGGTGCCCATAATGGCAGAGGTACCTGTGGCCAGCCCATCCAGTCCATCCGTCATATTGGCCCCGTTCGAAACGGCAGTGATGATGAGGATCACGGCAATGATCAGCACAAGCCATGCCCATTTCTCTGCCTTTTCCCCCAGGAATCCTATGATATAAGCGTAGTCAAACTCGTTGTTCTTGACAAAGGGGATGGTGGTTTTGGTGGACTTTACATCCCTGGTGACAAAGCGGTTGACCGGTTCTTCCTCCGGTTCTTCCTGTACAATCTCCATGCTGGGTTTCCCGTTTTCAAGCAATACTTTTTCCCTGACAATCACATCCTTGTCAAGGTAGAGGGTAAGTCCCACAAGGATCCCCAGCAGTACCTGTCCCATGATCTTGAACTTGCCTGTAAGTCCCTTTTTATTTTTCTTGAAAACCTTGATATAGTCATCCACAAATCCGACCAGTCCCAGCCATACGGTTGTCAGGATCATCAGCAGCACATAGGTGTTTTCCAGGTCCCCGAACAGAAGGGTTGGAATCAGGATGGAAGCCAGGATGATGATCCCTCCCATGGTTGGCGTACCCTGCTTGCTGGCCTGCCCTTCGAGTCCCAGGTTACGGATAACCTCACCGATCTGTTTCCTCCGCAGCACATTGATGATCCGCTTGCCAAACAGCATGGAGATGATCAGCGAGGTGATCACAGCACTGGCCGAACGAAAGGATATATACTGGAAAACCCCGGCTCCCGGAAATCCCAATTCATCCAAATAGGCAAACAAATAGATCAGCATAATGCCTTAGTTTTAGACCAGGAGACCCTGTATTATCTCCCGGTCGTCAAACGGGTACTTTTTCCCTTCAATTTCCTGGTATGTTTCATGGCCTTTCCCGGCCACCAGCACGATATCTCCTTCCCTGGCCAGCATAACGGCAATTTTGATCGCTTCCCTGCGGTCAGGGATGGTCAAAACATCATTCCGCCTATCGTCAGGCACACCGGCTATCATCTGTTCAATGATCTCCTCAGGCTTTTCAAACCTTGGATTATCACTTGTGAGGATCACCTGCTGGCTGAGGTCGGCCGCCACCTGTCCCATGACAGGCCTTTTTTGTGCATCCCTGTTACCACCGGCCCCCACCACGGTTATGATCCTGGCATTGCTGTCGCGCAGTTTGTCGATAGCAGCCAGGACATTCTTCAGGGCATCCGGTGTATGTGCATAGTCTATTATGCAGGTGATCCCCCTTGCCGAACGAAGGGTTTCGAAACGTCCTTTCACCGGCATCTGTTCACTCAGCAGGGTCAGGATCTGCTCTTTTTCCATGCCACACAACAGGGCGCATCCATATACTGCCAGCAGGTTGTAGGCGTTGAACTTCCCCACAAGCCGGCTCCAGAAATCAAATCCGTCCAGGACAAGATGCATCCCATCCAGGTGGCTTTCCAGTATTTTCCCTTTCACATCGGCTATACCCTGCAAGCCATAGGTCCATATTTTTGCCGGGCAGTTCTGCACCATGACCTTCCCGTTCCTGTCATCCTTGTTCACCAGCGCAAAGGTGTTGGCCGGCAAGCGGTCAAAAAATGTTTTTTTGACCTTAATATATTCCCTGAATGTTTTATGATAATCCAGGTGTTCATGGGTGATATTTGTAAATATGCCCCCTTCAAACCGTATCCCTGCCGTTCTTTTCTGGTGAATGGCATGGGAGCTGACCTCCATGAAACAATAAGTGCAACCCGCCCCGGCCATGGAAGACAACATCTGGTTGATCTGCAGGGCATCAGGCGTGGTATGTGTCACCGGCAGGGGTTTGTCCCCCACCATGTTCCTGACAGTGGAAACCAGGCCGGCCGGCCCGCCGGCAGCCGTAAACAGTTGATAGAGCAGGGTGGCGATGGTGGTTTTGCCGTTGGTCCCGGTTATGCCGATTACCTTCACCTTTGCTGATGGGTTCCCATAAAATGCAGCGGCTCCCCATCCCAGGGCCTCGGCAGTATCCCTGACCCGCACATAACTGATATGTCCGGCAGTCCGGGCGGGCATTCTTTCACAGATCACGGTCACGGCTCCCGAAGAGACGGCCTGATCCATATAATCATGGCCATCGGTCCGGGTTCCACGAATCGCATAAAACACTGCTCCTTCTTCCGCCTGCCTTGAATCGAAGCATACAGATTTTATGCGTGGATTTTCCGGCCCTCTGCGGTCCAGTATCTCAACCTGGTTCAGTATGTCATTCAATCGCTTCAATCTCTAGGTAAAGCTCATGGTTAATACAATCTTTTGTCCCTTTTCTATCCTGCTGCCGGGGGGAATGGACTGCTCCAATACTTTCCCGCGGCCATGAATGATCACTTTGAGTCCCGCGTTCTCCAATAAATAAACAGCATCGCTGGCCCCCATTTCCCTGACATTGGGCACCAGGTTCTCCCTGATGTTGAGCGGATCCGTCTGGATAAATTCATCCGCTTTGGTGGTTTGTACCCAATCGTTCCCCGGCTGTCCTGACAGGGGAATATCAAGATCCTTCAGTACTTTCTCGAGGGATGCCCGGTGGCCGTTCTTGGAAAATGGGACCTCGGCCAGGTACCCTTCCTCAGGTATCATTTCCTGCTGCATATCCAGGCTGGTTGCATAAACCTTCCTGGAGATCTCCTGGAAGACAGGTCCCGCCACAAGGTTGCCGTAATAGACATCACTGGTAGGTGAGTTTACTACGACGATACAGGAATATTTGGGTTTTTCCGCCGGAAAGTAACCGACAAAAGATGCCTGGTAACTCACCCTGGAATCTACTTTATAGCCGTATTTCGCATTGGCGATCTGGGCGGTACCTGTCTTCCCTGCAACCCTGAAGTTCTCGTTGCTCAGGTTTTTGGCCGTCCCGTTTTCCACGACTCCTTCCAGCATGATCTTTACCTTTTCCAGGGTTTCAGCTGAGCAGATGGAGTGGTCAATTACCCTTGTGTTGATCCTTTTAACCGTCTTGCCATAGTAGCGAATACTCTCTACAATCCTGGGTTTTACCATTTTCCCGTTATTCGCAACGGCATTATAAAAAGTGAGTATTTGCAGGGGGGTCATTCTTACTTCATAACCATAAGACATCATGGGAAGGGTAATTCCTGACCAGTATTCATCCCCGGGATACCTGATCAGCGGTTCACCCTCACCCCGGATCTCAATGCCAAGAGGCTCATTCAAATGCATGCGGTACAGCCTTTCCACGAAAGCTTCCTCCTTTCCCCTGTAGTTGTCATAAATAATCCTGGAAATGGCCACATTTGATGAAACCTCGAAGGCTTCTTTGACGGTAATGATCCCGTAGCCGTCTCTTTTGGTGTCCCTGATCACCTTATCATAATACCTGACAGCACCTCCCCCGGTGTTGATGGTATCATCGAGTTCAATACATCCGTCTTCGAGCGCAACTATCAGGGAAGCCAGTTTAAAGGTCGAACCGGGTTCGGTGCTTTCGGCGATGGCGTAATTGTATGATTCCGTATAAATACCGTTCCTGTTCCTTGCAAGGTTGGCAATGGCCCTGATGTCACCTGTCTCCACCTCCATCAGGATGGCACATCCATGGTGAGCCTCACGCATGGATAGCTGTTTCAGCAGGGCATTCTCTGCAACATCCTGGATATCTATATCGATGGTAGTAACAATGTCATAACCGTTTTCAGGTTCGACCTCATTGGCGTCATTGACAGGGATCCATATATTCCCGGCTGTTTTCTGCATCAGCCGGATGCCTCTCACCCCGGCCAGAAAATGGTCATAAGCGCCTTCAAGTCCCACAATATTACCGGATTCACCCTTGTTCAGGTATCCGATGGTGCGGGCTGCCAGCATTTGATGGGGCAGGACCCTCCGGTTGCTTTGTATGGTGATCAATCCGCCTTTGTATCTTCCCAGGCGGAATATCGGGAAGGTTTTCAATTCCTGCAGCTGCTGGTAACTGACCTGGCGACGGATCAGGTAATATCTCTTACCGGCACGCCTTGCACGCTGCAGATCCCTTTTCCAGGCCTCCTTTGACCTGTCCCGGAACAACCTGGACAAATGAAAGCTCAGCGAATCAATGCCATGTCTGAATACCTCATCTTCCAGGGCATTGCTATTCAGGTCCATCCTGATCTCGTAATAGGGAACCGAGGTAGCCAGCAATCGTTTGCCACCGGTGGCATAGATATCCCCGCGGTTGGGTTCGATGGTGACGTATTTCAACATCAGGTCTTCTGCCTTCTGCCGCAGCTCATCACCCTTGAGGACCTGCAGATATAAAATCTTGAACAGGATGGCCAGGGCCAGGCCGAAGAATCCCAGGTAAAGGGCAATCACCCGTTTTACAATGATTTTTTTAATGGATATTTTTCCCATTCCTCCCTTTTTGAACTGTGATTTTTACCGGTGGATCCACTGCTTCATGCAACCCCATCGAACGTTCTTCGATCATCCTTGCCACCTCTGACTGCCGGCTGATGAACTCCAGTTCAGAAGCCGTTGAGATGGCCCTGGCCCTCAATTCCCTGAGTTCAGTCTGCAACTGCATTGTTTCCCGTATAACCTTCTCTGAATGGTACCTGTTGCCGATGTATAAAATGATCAGAAACGTGATAAACAACACAAACGGAAGCTGCCTTACCACGGTCTCCCTGGTCAGCAAACTACCGTCGAAAAGATCCCATACCGAACCTTTCCTGATCTCCTTCTGTTCGATTTTCTGGTCGACGAATTCAATATTTCCTTTTTGTCTTGTCATGAATCAGTCAGTTTTTCTGCAATCCTCAATTTGGCACTCCTGGCCCTTGGATTCTGCGCTGTTTCCTCCATCCCGGGCCGAATGATGTTCCGGTTCACCTGTCTCAGGGGACTGACCACATTGCCGTAGAAATCCTTCTCGGTAATCCCCTCCACATTCCCGGTCCTGAAAAAATGTTTCACCATCCTGTCTTCCAACGAATTATATGTAAGGATCACCAGCCTTGCCCCCCTGTTCATGAAGCTGATGGTTCCTTCCAGCATCTGCTTCAATGATTCCAGTTCATCGTTCACCTCTATGCGCAAGGCCTGGAAAACCTTTGCCAGGTATTTTTGCTGCCCGCGGACCGGGATGCAACCCTGTATGGCCTTAACAAACTGGCCGGTGGTCATTATTTTGCTTCTTTTCCTTGCGCCGTAAACAGCCTCTGCAAGCCTGCCTGCATTTTTCAGCTCCCCGTATCGTGAAAACAATGTTTTCAGGTCCTCTTCGAGGTACTGATTCAGGATGTCCACCGCAGATTTCGCTGCTTCCGGGTTCATTCTCATATCTATTTTACTGTCAAACCGGAAGGAAAAGCCTCTCTCCGCCACATCGAAATGATGCGATGACACCCCAAGATCTGCGAGTGCCCCGTGAATTGATGTTATACCATAATACCGCAAATAATTCCTGACATATCTGAAATTGCCCCTGATAAACAATAGATGTTCATCCCTGACTATGTTTTTTTCTGCATCCGGGTCCTGGTCGAATGCGATCAGCCTTCCTTCCCCCAGTCGTTCCAGGATGGCTTTCGAGTGACCGCCCCCCCCGTAGGTGAAATCAATGTAGGTTCCACCCTGCTGAATGTTCAACCCATTCAGACTTTCCTCCATCAATACAGGACGATGATACATCACTCTTCGTCAATATCATTAATCTCCCCACCAAGTATCCTTTCTGTAAGTGATTCCAGTTCGGTTACACCCTCTCTGAATTTTCTATACAGCGACGGTGACCAGACATCTATCTTTCCGTCCCGTCCGGTCAGCAATACCTCCTTTTTGGCCTGGGCATAGTCCAGCAACCGTTTCGGGATCAGTAGACGGCTGCTCGCATCAAGCACCAATTCTGCCTTTCCTTCGTTATAAAGCCTGAGGAAACGTTCGTGTTCCTTATTGAAAGGATTGGTATTGCGCCTGATGATCCTGTTCAGCCTTTCCCATTCCTGTATGGGATACATGATCAGGCAGGCCTCATATACATCTGGCTTGATCACAAACCTTTCCTCCGTACCAGCCGGCATTTGTTTCTTGAAAGCCGAGGGAAGCATAATCCTGCCTTTGGCATCCACCTTGCATGTATATTCTCCTATAAACGTTATCATACCTGGGTTTCCCGGGACATGGTGTAAAAATATATAAAAAATCTCCACTTTCCACCACTTTTCCCCATTTTTTGACACTTTGTTAAAAACTTACGACACATTGAATTAACGTATTGTTAATCATTGATTTACATCGAAGATGCCGGGATCAGGAAGCCGAATTTTTATGATTTTTACATATTTTTCTTACTTTGCATATACCCAAAGACAGCATAAATCGGGAAATTAAGATCCAAATGACTGATATTTCTAAAGCCCCGGAAATACAGAAAATTGACATAAAAAAGATTTTTTATGAGAAGAGTCCCAGGCTTGCCAGGCTGATCCCTGGTTTTGTTTATGCCTACCTGAAAAAGATCCTGCACCTGGATTTCGTGAACGGCTATATGGAAAGGCACGGGGATAAAATGGGACTTGAATTCCTGGAACCGGCCTACCGGGAATTCAATGTAAAGATGGAGGTCATCGGGGAAGAGCACCTTCCGGCCGAAGGCCGTTTTCTGCTTGTGGCAAACCATCCCCTGGGCGGATTTGACGGGAGCATGCTGATATACATCATGAGGCAGCATTATCCTAAGGTTATCTTCCTGGTCAATGATATCCTGATGAACCTGAAAAACCTGGAGGAGGTCTTCGTACCCATTAACAAGCACGGCGGACAATCAAGGGAAAGTGTCAAACAACTGGATGCAGCTTACCGCTCCGAAATGCAGATCCTATCCTTCCCATCTGGCATGGTATCCCGGAAAATCAAGGGAAATATACAGGACCTGGAATGGCAGAAAAATTTCATACTGAAAGCTGTTCAGTATGGGCGGGATGTGATTCCCATTCATGTAAGTGGCCGTAACAGTAATTTTTTCTACAGGCTGGCCCGTTTGAGAAAATTTTTTGGCATCAGATGGAATCTCGAAATGCTTTACCTGCCCGATGAGACATATAAACAGAGGAACAAGACCTTTATTTTCACCATTGGAAAACCCATCGCACATACCGTATTTGATCATTCACATTCACCCATGGAATGGGCTGCCAGGGTGAGGGATCTGGTTTACCGCCTGCCGGAGAATAAGGAAGCATCACTGCGGGATGAAAAAAAATAATGCTTAATTTTACTAAAACAGCCAAACCTATATGAAGCCGATCATCAAGGCAATACCGAAAAAGGACCTTGAACAGGAACTGACCGCGGACAAATTTATCCGCATGACCAACAAGGCGGATAATGAATTGTATATCATTACCGCCCGTGATTCACCGAATATCATGCAGGAAATCGGCCGCCTGCGGGAATTGACATTCCGGGCCGCAGGTGGTGGTACCGGTAAATCGGTGGATATCGATGATTTCGACACCATGGAGGATCCCTATAAACAGCTGATCGTCTGGGATCCAGACCAGGAAGAGATCCTCGGGGGATACCGTTTCCATCTTTGTGACATGGAAAAGACCGATTGCGGCAGGGCCACCCTGGCCACCGAAAAACTGTTTCATTTCTCTGATAAATTCAGGCAAGAATACATACCGGACCTGATCGAACTCGGCCGGTCCTTTGTACAGCCTGCGTATCAGTCCACCAGCCGCCACGGCAAGGGACTGTATGCCCTGGATAACCTGTGGGACGGACTCGGGACCCTGGTCATTGATTACCCTTCAAAGCAGTTCTTTTTTGGCAAGGTGACCATGTATCCGAACTACAACCAGCGGGCACGAAATCTCATCCTTTATTTCCTCGAAAAGCATTTCCCGGACAATGAAGG
>LJUP01000028.1 GCA_001303955.1 Bacteroides sp. SM23_62
GTCAGTTTCACTTTGAAAGTGGCATTTCCTTTTTCTATGACATATTTCTGTGAATATGATATTTTGCCGGAATAAAATGGATATCCGGCATCCTTCCAGGAACCCAGAGTGCCCAGGCTACCATTGGTAATCTCAAATCCTTTATTCTTTGGATGCACAATAAAATCGCCCAGTATATAAACCGGCATGATCTCGGCATAAATGGACATACGCTCTGCCTTGAGCGTAATGGTATTACGGCCATGTTTCATGAACTGTCCGATCTTATAAACAGGATAATCAATATCTATCCAGTATTCACCATCCTCTTTCTCAATCAGGGAATCGTTCATGCATACGGTCCACAATTCGGGTCTTTCCACCACTGCTTTTGCATTGAACAATGCTGAAAGATCGGTTCCCTCTGCCACATGAAAATAATATTCAACCTCAAATCCTGAACTGTCGGTGAAGGATGTGTCGAGGTCGATATATTCCGTTTTATATTGGATCTTATGCTGCCATGGATTGCCGAATTCAATGCCATTTTCGTTGAATAGTGCGATAAGCGCATCCATAAAATAAGTATCTTTTATCTCTCCATTCGAAGTATATAAATCAAGATAATTCAATACCAGGACATTATCTGATTCCGCAGTAACCTGGATATCATCCCTTCCTGAAACTTCTGTCCATGAATGGCCCCCGACCACAAGTGCTGGATCCTCTTCTACCTGGTCTGACATAAAATACAGGGCACTGCCAACGGGCTCAAGCTGAACATCGAAAGAAAGTTTTCCCTCTACAATCGTATTTGAAACGCTGTGGATATCTCCGTTTTCAAGATCCAGTTTTACAACACTTTTACCTGATGCAATGATGCGTGCGAAAGCCCTTGAATACTGGTCTGAATTCACGAGCAGTAATAATTGGCCATCTTCAAGGATACGTCGTTGATGGTACAGTTCCCCTTCAGCACTTAATTCATTCACGGAAAAATCATCGGTGTATAATCGTGCTTCAATTGCGGGATCATGCAGGTCATTGACCATGATCCAATGTTCCGGAAAATTTTGTTGCAATTGGCGTACCTCTTCACTTTCCATGCCATCCACACGTGATATTTTTGGACAGAATGACAATACCTCTCCCCCTTCCGCCAGGAAGTCATTCAGCAGATCAAAAGTTGCCCTGTCAAGGTTTTCCATATGATCGGGTATAACGACGGTCTCATACGCCCGGTAACCTACAACCAGTTGTCCATTTTCAACATTCCCAAGGGTTTTCAGCACATTTTCAGATCCCAGGTCATACTCGATCTGTTCCCTTTCCAGCTGGTAAATGAAATGTTTGAAATCCCTCCTTATCCGTTGAATTGCCGGATTACTCTTTACCCTCGAAAAATACATCCATGCTGTTGTATTCGGTTGAAGCACCAGGATTTTATTGATTTGCTCCCCGGCAGACATGGCCATGCTGATCCTGCCGATATAATCCCCCATTTTCTTATAATTGTTCCACCATGGTTCGTGATAGGAAAAAGAAGGAGGATAATCAAATTTCCTGACCCCCTTAAGGGTATAATACGATAAATGCTGGTTGACGAAGTTCACGCCAAGCACTCCTTGCCAATCAACCAGCCGTTTGAAATTCCTGAAATCCATTTCCCAACCACCTCCCCCGTAGGTTTCGCTCAAGGTTCTTTTCCAGCCAGCCTGGTTCGCTGCACTCAGCAATTCCCTTACCGCCCTTGTATTCCCAAACTGGCCGCCCTGTCCATCACCGATCAGTTCGTTACCCAGCATATCTATCCCCGGCATCTGGTGCCAGATGTATAATGCTGCCTCATCAAAACCATGGGTGGGTTCGGGCCAGCCATGTTCCCAGTAATGCCCGGTCCAGGCCAGACCATTCTTCTCACAATACTTCGACCATGGTTTTGCCCAGCGATCAAGGAACATCTCGAGTATTAACTCATAATAATCATGCCTGATCCTTTTCCAGTCTCCCACTTCGTATAACAGAGAAGGAAGATGCACCTTCAGATCATACCCCCAGCGAGCAAGGAAGGTCTCCCATAAATCCGGGGTCCAGCGTAAAACCGTACCCGGTCCCATGGCAGACTCCAGGTTGGGTTCATCCGTAAAGATACCGGGGACAGTAACTCCGAAATCACCTTTGTTGTATTTTTCATAACCCTCCATGGTAATATCCATGAATTTTTTGGTAACCCCTTTATAAAGCAGGTCAACATAGGTTCTCCCGCCATACCAGTATGAGGTTTGGGGATAGGTACGTTTGAACAGATAATACTTCCCTTTTTCCCCGATGTCGATTTGAAAATGATCTGTGATATCTTCAAATCCCACATCCGTCTGCTTCAGTATTACCTCAAAAGAATCCGTGTCGGCCGCATTGAAAACCTCCTGAACTTCCACACTCAAGCCTGTTCCATGCAGATACGAATCGGGCATCTCAGCCGGGACGTGACCGCCGGCAAAACCGGAAGGGTATGAGTTTTCATCGTATATCCATACCAGGAGTCCCAGTTCTTCCCCCTTTTGAACCGCAAAATCAAATAACTGATGCCAATCCTCAGACAGGTATTCCGTAATAAGGCCCGGCCTGGGATGAACGAATACTCCCCCGATCCCTGCTTTTTTAAATTCCTGAAGCTGAAATGCAATCCCTTCCCTGGAAATCCGGTCGTTCCAGTCCCACAAAGGTGCACTCCTGTATTCCGAAGGAGGATCAACCAGCCACTCCTTTAGCTGGGAGTAGCTATTCAAAAAAAGCGCATCATCTTTCTTAACGGGCTGGCAGGTCATTAGTAAAAGTCCCAATGCACTAGCAAACAACAATTTAACTCTCTGAAAGGTAAATGATATCATAGCTGCCAATTTTTATTAAAGATAAATGATTACCTCCATATTTGTTACAGAACCCGACTGTAAATTTAATTGATTATGCCTTATGTTCCGGGTGATCTGTCAATGGAGAATGCCTGTGGAATTGTCCCAGTTGGTGCATCCGGTTATGTACAGAACGGTGGGCAGATTCAAGCATAAGGCGCAATCGTTTATAGGTCTTCTCATCGGCCCTGGTTCCGATTGTATCGATGTATGCCATGGATCCCTCAATTTGCTCGAGGATGGTGACCGCATCCGCGGCAGCCAGCATCCGGGAACCTTCTACCTGGATCATTACCGGCGAGGAATGTGCGGTTATAATTTCAGGTTTATCGGCATAATGCCCCCTAACCAGTAAAGCATACCAGGAGCTTTTGTCTACTTTTACATTCCAGTTGCCCGATGCCACATCGGGCGAGACTGCGAGGCTTTCAGTGATTTCCCCGTTCACGATTAATTCGACACGGGACATGGGGATGGTAACACTGGCTACTTCCCAGCCAATATCCACAGTGCCTCCGATTGAGGACATTTCTATCTTGCTCCCCATGGGGTTACCATCAACCGTGAAGTTCATCAGGGGACCGTAAGTGACAAATGTTTGACCCGACCTGATGGCTTCCTTCCATTCATCAAAGGTAAATTCATGATTTTCCCTGATCCTGGCGTATGTCCGTATGGTTCCAACAGCCGTGTTGGCACTCATTTTATCAGTCCCGCCTACGGCAGCCACAAAATATCCGCAATTAAGATACCGGTACCAGTCTGCCAGGGAATACGGGTTAATCCCATCATACAGGCTGCCCCATGAGGTCATTTCAACACCATCGACATTTCCACTAACAATCGTGGCAGCATTTTCAAGCCTGGGATTTGGGAAGTGGGGAAGGATCACGATCCCATCCTGTTTTTTACACTGTTCGGCCCATTCCGTGAGCAATGTTTCAACAGGATCCCCAATGGCTGACTCATCAGGTCCGCCGGTGGTTAGCGGAGTAATCATATCGCCCTCATAACCCAACAGGGAAATATGACCCATTACGTGTTGCCTGTTCTCGGTTCCGACCCGTACAAGATATTCTCCGTCCCCACCTGCCTCCACGGATCCAACGGTGGTTCTTCCATCAAAATCTCCAATGTTTGTGAACAGTTCACCCCACTGGCTTGCCAGCAGGTTGACAATATTTACTCCTTCCGCTGATCCTTCAAGCAGGGCAGTATTTGTTGAAAGGAAATGAACATGAGTATCAGCAGATATCCAGCCATTTTCCCTCCAGGATAGTACTTTATCGATCTCTATCTCGACCTCTTCAGTGTCTTCAGAAATGGTAACAACCTTTCGGACCGGTTTGATTTCAAATCCCTTTGAGACTTCAATATAAACCTTCCCTACAGGTAATTTTATCTGCGTCTCTCCCGGAATGTAGGTGCAGATATGGCTCCCATTATGCACAAAATCTACGCTGTAATCCTCAAACCATGCATCATTGGGGATCCTGTGCCGGTCGACAGGAGCAAGATATTCGCCAGATTCCCCATGTACATGCAGTTTTACGGCAACTGGTTTCCTGCTGTCTTTTTCCAGGACCCTGATTTTGACCTTCTGTCTTGCAGGTGGAACAAATTTTATCTGGTTCTCACCCGATGGATTCCGGGCTTCAGAAACAGGTATCATTATTCCACCGGCCAGATGAAATTCAGCATCAGGATGGGCTGTATACTCGATGATCACTTCATTATCTGACACATCAGGCAATTTATTATGATAGCTCTGTGCCCAGTTTTCGTTTGGATATAAGGCCCGTGGTAATGCCGATATAACCTGGCCCAGATCAAGCTGTACCTGTGAGAGGAGTCCATCCCCGGTCAGCTCCGGATCCAGTTTGCCATCATCAGGAATAGCAAAAATGGCCTTTTGCCTTGCCTGCCACCTGAGTGGGTTTGATGTAACCTGACCGGCAGAGATGGCAGAAATAACAATGGAGGTTTTGTTATTCGGTTCAAAACGGAAGCCGGATATCTGTTTTTCGGTATGGGGATTCTCCCATGCCCAGAGCCAGTTTATCCAGCCGCTCCTGTCTGACGCACTTACACGGGTCTGGCTACCACCCCAACCACCAGTCATTTGTTCATGATGGGCACGAAGGGGGTTCGGTTTATGGTGGGCGACTGACAGAATACTGTTTTCACCCCAATGTTGCTGGAACATCCCGATCTGGTAACGCTCGCTGATGGTTGTACGCTCTTCGGTCCCATCAGCATAAACAACGACATAATCGGCAACCTCCTCATTTAACTGTCCGGTTCCTTTGAAAGGTTGCTTATAATCACCGTGTTCATCTCTCAGTTTTATAATATCCGATGTATGCAGGAAAACCAGATAGTTTGCCTGCACGGGTGTAATTTGAAGGCTAAATGATCTGTCCTTCACCAATAAAGGCCTGTCGGGGATTTGAAAGGGTATCCCCCAGGCTGTAGCCGGGCCCACCGGGGCCCGGTCAGCCGCATCAGCCATTCTTTCCGATACACTTTCTGACAGGGATGAGAATGATGTATTACCCTCGAAAGGTATTATATCAAAAAGGGGGGACTGCGGGCCGTCATACAGCACTGGCCTGTTTTTATTTTCGCCGGCCAAAGACCCCGGGGATTCCCCTTTTACCGTGTTTCCTGCCTCATTTTCTGCAAGGGACCTTGCAATAACCGGGATGGAGGTAGCCGATAGTACCGAGGTTGCCGTTAAACCTTTTATAAAATCCCGGCGGGTATTTTTAAAGAAAGTCATGATTGATTGGGTTTATTGGTTGGTTAATGCATATCATTGTCCATTGCGGTCTATTTCCTGCTGATGTATGCCAGCAAGGTATATACATCCACTTCCTTGTCCTTCTGTTTTCTAAGGAAACTCTCATATTGTTTTAACTGATCCCTCAATCCCTTAACCTCCTCTGCAAGAGCCCGGGTCGTTAATGTCTTCCCTTTGCGTCGCTGGAAACCAGCTAAATAATCTAAAGGATTGATCAATAATCCCGCTTCAAAGACTGCTTTTTTATCGGCTTTATCAGGTATGTCTTCTTTGCCTAACTGCCTCATTGCCAACACAAATTGATCTATTCCGTCCGATGACCTGTCCTCCACCATCAAAATAATCGGTAAAATCGTTTTTTTCTTGTTTGCCATGTTTGTGCATTTATTCAACCCTCAAATTATGAAAATGTAGCCTATTTAAAAAAATCAAAGTAATTATATTAACGAATCATTATCCATGTTTTTGGGATTGAAACCACCTGGGGATCATTATGCTTAAGCTGGAATGCCAGCAGTGTTCATGACCGTAATGAAATGCCGCTGAATTCGTCACTTGTTTAAAACCTTCATGAAATTCCGGATCCTCGCCCTTGCCATCAGAAGCCAGCTGAAAAACAGGACTGCTTTTATCATCAATGCAGCATGTCAGAAATTCAATGGCTGGGAGGATCCCCTGGGAAAATTGAGAAATGCATGGAACGGTATTGATCCTGAAAGGCCATTTGATTTCATTCATTTCGCGGCGACAATAGATAAGCTATATGAGCATGAACAAAGGCTTGGACCCATTGTCCTGTTTTTTATGATACTGTCTAATATCGTGTCACTTCTGGGATTGCATGGACTGGCAAATTTCATGGCAGACCAGAAAACAAAGGAGATCGGGATCAGGAAGGTCATGGGTGCCACCACGGTTGGCAGTGCTTTCGGTAAGCGTTCAAACTGCCCGCACCGCCAATACCAATCCAACGAAAACGCTAAAGTATGAGTGAGTCCTGATGACGGCCCCCTATTAAGATCTTATACAATGCTACATTGCCAGACTTTTCAGCTTAACATTGAGTGCATTCTTTTTATTCGGTTCGGCATTGACCTTTGATGAAAACGCTTTGTATGATATGAATGTAGTTTTTATGGTATACTCACCTGGCGCTACCCCGGAAAATTTAAACTTACCATCAAAATCAGTGTATACGGTCCTGTCCGTTCCCTCAAGAGATACACTGACACCTGCCAGTGATTCTCCTGTTGTTTCATCTATAATCGTTCCGGAGATAGATATTTTTGCTGTTGCAGATTCCTTGTCCTTTGCATCATCAGCTGCCAGGGTAGCTGAAATAACAAAGCATGAAAGGATGAATGTAACAAATATTAATTTTCCCATTTTACCTGAGATTCTTGTTTACGCCAAAACTACTCAAGTAATGTTAACTGAATTTTAAATCATTGTCATTCTTACATTAAATAAACTGCCCCAGTCCTAATTCTTGGTAAAGAATATCAAAACCCACCTGCTTGATCACTCAATAAGTATCTGTTAAACTGACATTTGCAGAACAACTCTCCAGGGGTTGAAGATACAGGAGTGATATGGGCTCTCCTTTATTTTGCTATATTTACAGCCGGCTAAAATATATGGTTTATGAAATACTTAGTCTCGCTTGGTTGTCTTTTATTCCTTTCCTTATCCCTTTCAGGCCAGATCGCAAAAGGTGATGATGGTCTATTCTATGATGAAAACGGAGATCTTTTTACCGGTGTGTACAAGGAAACATATCCCAGTGGAATCATCAGAGCTGAAATGACCCTGAAGGATGGACAGAAGCATGGTGTTTCAAGAACGTACTTTGAAGATGGTAAGCTAAGTGAGCATCAAAATTATAAGAATAACCTGATGCACGGTAAATGGGAGTCCTTTAACACAAAAGGTGTGCAGACTGCTGAAGCGAATTACAAAATGGGCAAAAAACACGGCAAATGGCTCATCTGGGATGATCATGGGACACTCAGGTATGACATGACCTATATGAAAAGCGAAAGAACAGATATATGGTATATCTTTGATGAATCGGGAAAACTGGTATCCTCAAAAGATTACCGATAATACTTCCCCTCATTGAGATTTGGGAAGGCTCAGTAGTTTAAATGCCAGGACAATCCTGAATATCCCTAAGCTGATAAGGGAAATTGCTATCCAGAAAATGATGGTGAGTCCAATCACCTGGGGATGCCAGATCAACACGATGGCCAGGAGCATTATCAGAATTCCCAAAAGGAGAACCCATCTCCACTTTTTTTGACCCTCCTTTCGAAGCTCCATGGCTTCCCAGATCGCTAACACACCTCTCAATACCAGCCAGAAACTGATAAACAGTGTTATCAGCACCAGTATGGTATCTGGATTGGCGATTAATAATATCCCTACAAGGATATCAAGTACACCGGCAGATAAATTCCAGCCCCATTCCTTCAGGGCCTTTCTGTAATAAAGGGCGAGGAATGTTTCCAGTACACCGCCTATGGCGATAATCACACCTATGATCAGAAGCATTGCATTAAAGCTTTCCATGGGCATTTTTAACATCCATATACCCAAGACAATGATCAATACCCCCTTCAGGAGGTACATCCACCAGGAAATGGTGGTTTTTTTTGAGGTTTCAATTGTTGTCATTTCCAGTATTATTCAACCTCAAGATAGGTTAATGTCAGGAAGTATCCAAAAGCCTGGAAATAGGGTGCTATCATAATCTCACTCAGGGAAGATCATGTTGAAGATTTCATCGAGGGAGGAGAACCGGAAACTCCTCTCAGCATAAAGAAGGTCCAAGAAGGGTTGGATCAATAGTCTCCATCATTCAATAAAATCATCCTGCGGCTTTCTGTTTCGCCACCGGCCTTTAATTCATAAAAGTAGATCCCTGAACTGGCAGGTTGATTGTCACTATTTGTTCCATCCCAGGTAACTGACCATTCACCGGCGGCTTGATGCTCATTTACCAGCACGCGTACTTTCTGGCCGAGGTTATTGTATATTGTTAAAACCACTGCTGAGGGTTCAGCCAGCTCATAACTGATGGTTGTGGCAGCATTGAACGGGTTTGGATAATTCTGTAGTAATATGAATCCTGACGGATTCAGCTTATCCGGCTCCTCGATGACATCCGTTGAAGTATATGGGTCAAAAGCATATACATGATTTAACCGTATCACCAAGGCGGTCCTGTTCCCTACCCGAAAAGAGACATGTTTTCCCTCTGGGATCAATTCCACCCAGCTATCAGCCAGGCTGTTAAAAGCATAAAATTTGCCGTATCCATTCATCCCTACCCAGGCCGAGATCAAGCCGATATATCCAGGGTCATAACAATAATAAGGTTGATCAGAAATCGAGTGGGTTGTCCATCGATCCGACAGGGAGCTATACCCATGAAGTATCCTGCCGCCGGTAGTGTCGTAGAAAGCAGCAGACCTGCTTCCCAACCCGTTCTGGTTAAATTCAAAATTCCTCTCGTGAACGGTACACTTTTCCGCATTGAATAAGTAAGATATATTCTCTGACCGTGCGCAAGTCAGGATACCATTTATTTCTGTATAAACGTAAATACTGTCGGGGAAATCCCTTTGCATGATCGTATCCTGGAATGAAGAATAAACAATGGCACTGTTCTCGGGCCAGGCCTTGTGCATGTAAATATGTGCTGTTCCCGTGCCTGCCTGATCCCGGTGTTCAGGGGTATCGATCCAGGACCAGTTGTTGGTATTGCTGTTATAGAAATACATCCTCATGGTTTCAGAGGCCTGGCTCCACCTGCAGAAAGTAGCATAATCATCGGCTGTAAAAATATGTGTAAACTGATCGTAAACCAGATCAATATTACTGCCCAGCTGCTTGACAGGATTGTAACCCCATCCATGCTGTGCATCAAAAACGCAAAAAACAGATCCTCCAATACTGAATGCACTGGTTGTACTCGTATATACCAAATCGGTGTTGATATCATGGAACAGGCCATTCACGGCCGAATAGAAGAAAAAGTGATAATACCCTGATTCGTTTAGAATATCATTATCGAAGGTGAATTGTCCCCCTACATATCCGCTGCCGTAATATCTTTCGACCCTGTGGTCAAAATCGTAGGTAATGGTGTTCCAGCTTCCGAGGATTGTGCTGTAACCATATATTTTTGCCCTGACATGTTCGTAAAGTTCGACAACTGTCCGAAAGCCATAGGCAAAAGCAGTAAAGGTATCCGCTTCAATACTTCCCAGGTCCCAAAAGTTAATGCCGGTTTCATTTTCTCCAGTCGTGTAAGGTATCACATCGAACTGGTTATCAAAGGCGCTGTAACCGATCAGTAAGAATTCCTTCCCGTCACCGGCTCTGTCATGGTATCCAGCATAACCATGATCATATACCGGCTGATGGATGGAACACCCGTCATCAAGCTTGTTAAAAGTCTGGGTGTGGGAACTGTATACCACATTCATGATACCGGCAAAGAAATCATCTTTCAGAAGTACCAGTATAATACAGTCATTTTTAGGGTAGAAATACCCACCGGTGTAATCTTCATTGTATCCATAATCGTATTGCTGCCAGCTACCTAGTGAACCGTCAAACACATAGAATTGCTGGTCTGTAAGATAAAAGGCCAGACTGTCGCTGCACCCGTAGCTTTGGAATAACTGGCTGGAAAGGTCCATATATACAGTACCTTCATAATGAATTGTATCCCAAACACCCAGTGATGAACTATAACCAAAAAGGAGATCTTCAGACCTGACGAGTAAAACATTGCCCTGCGTTTCCAGGTAGTCGAATGTTTGAGTTGAACCCAGATCAACAAGTTTCCACTCACCGGTCCTGATATCAAAGATTAATACATATTGGGAATTGGCTGGAGCATACCCGATCACACCATCCCCACAGTCATGATAAATTGGCCCGGAGCCTATTCCATCAAGAGAATAGGCCACCCATCTCCCATCCTGAGCATACATGTCCACACTCAATATCATAAAGCTAAAGAGTGTGGTCAATAACAACCTTAAAAACAGATTATTCCGATGTATCATCTTTGTACTCTTCCTTTTGATAATTATCCTGGAATTACCTTTTCTAATTACCTACAACAGGTATTGAAAGAGAAAATTGGGAATGAGATTATGGAAGTATATGAGATGAGATGATCTATACATTATTGCCTGACCATTCCTCCGGCCAATCGGAAAGGCCCTTGAAAAACAAAAGATGGTCTTTGTGAGGCTTGACCTTCTCTTCAATGGCCAGCATTTCATCTTCGGTCAGGGCCTTGAATTCCTTTGCTATATTAATGTTTTCCTCCAGTTCCGCGATCTTGTCGATACCAATGATGATGGTACTGACCGGCAGGCTGAGCGTATAAGTCATGGCCTCTTTCATGGTAATAATTCCACCGTGGTCGAATATGCGGTCACGTGCGGGGATCTTCATCCCTATCACTCCCATATTTTTATCGACGCAAACCGGCAGAAGTTTTTCTATGAAGGAGTTATAATGCTTGTCCGCAGCATTCAGGGCCATCAGGCAGGTATCAAAGGGATAACGCTCCACCAGCTCCTTCATGGGGGCAGGATCGGCATGGCCGGTGATCCCCAGGAACCGCACCATCCCCTCATCCCTGGCCTTCTCCATAGCCTTCAGTACCCCGTCATCGGCAAATATCCTGTCAATGTCTTCCGCTCCCCCGCCTTTGATATTATGTATCTGCCAGAGGTCAATGAGATCTGTCTGCAGGTTTTTCAGGGAGCTTTCAAGGTGCCTCATGGCTCCGTCATAGCTGCGGTCATGGGTCTTGGTTGCCAGGAAGACCTCATCCCGTCTTTGAGGGAGAACCTCCCCGAGATGACGCTCACTGGTTCCACGCAGGTGGTCTCCCTCGCTGCTGGTGCCATCCATTCCATACCAGGCAGATGTATCGATATAGTTAATGCCCATATCGATGCAGCGATTAATGATCTCCACAGCCTGGTCCTTCATTCCGACCTGCTCGACCGTAGCCTGTGCGCCGAGACTGTATATGCCCACCATTTCCCCTGTTCTGCCAAAGGGACGTTGAGGCAGCTGGGGTCTGGTACCCGTACAGGAACTCAAAGTCCCCAGATAAGGAACCAACCCCATCATGGAAGTACTGGCAATGAGTTTCCGCAGAAACTCCCGGCGGTTTTCATGGATTTGATTGTTCATAATACTTTACTTTTTATTGTTTAGGGCCCATTATCAACCATTGACAAGGTATAATCACAATTGGATATCTGTTCAATCTCTTCATGGGATAGTTCTTCGACTGTCCTTACCCGTTATACCATGGATCCGGGATTATCTTACAGCTCTTTATGCTCATCTTGGATCAAGCTGATCGTTGATAAATTTTACCAGAGATGCTGCTTTGTAATATTGAAACCTTGATTTATCCTTAAAATTATAAAATTATATTGAAGCTGCCCGCAAAAGCTTATAAACCTTATTTTCTGCGGTTGTATTCCGGGACCGCTTTATCTTTCCTGAAACCGGGAAATACTGACTTGTTGCAAACAGCTCCAGGCCAATGAAAACATAGCCAAAACCGGGATATCCATCAGGAGATTTGCGCTATAAAATGTGACCTGAAATATCAATCTATGTCTAAACTAGGAATCATTAGTCAAAACTTGATGGCAAACCAGAGGCGTAAACAGCAGCGTGGAAATGGCATCGCATGGATTATCACCTTAATTGTAGTGGTAATCCTAATTATAGCTTGGAGGATCATGACATATTAAAGGTAAAATTGGCTGATAGCTAAATCGATATACATATTTTTAATATGAATTCAACAAGCGGAAATTCCATTAAGAACAAAAAATCCTGTAAAATAGCCGCCCAATCATTCGGTCCTGTCCACAACCTTGAGGAATTTCTTCAACCTGACTGGTGGCGCCGGATTTTCAATTCAATGTATTTAAAGACGGATGCAGATGTTGTTGAAGATGAAAGTATTACAGGAATTGAACTGGACATGTTCACTACTTTGATGAATCTTTCATCAGAAGATGTCATCCTTGATTTGGCTTGCGGACAAGGGAGACATTCGTTGGAACTAGCCCGCAGGGGATTTAAAAATATTTACGGACTGGACCGTTCACATTATCTTGTCAACAAGGCAAAACAGATTTGTTTCAATGAAGGTTTATCCGTGAGTTTTAAAGAAGGGGATGCCCGAAAACTGCCTTACCCGGTGGATCATTTTGATGTGGTTATGATTTTAGGAAACAGCTTCGGGTACTTTGAAAGCATAGACGATGACATACAAGTACTGAATGAGGTACTCAGGGTATTAAAACCACATGGTAAATTCCTAATGGACGTTGCAGACGGCAATTTTCTAAAAACCAATTTTAATCCCAGAAGCTGGGAATGGATGGATAAGAATCACTTTGTATGCCGCGAGCGTTCACTCTCAAGTGATAATGATCGCATGATATCCCGCGAGGTAATTTCCCATACAAAAAAAGGGGTTATCGTTGACCAGTTCTATGCAGAACGCCTCTATTCCAGGGATAAACTTACGGAAATCTTGGAGAATGCTGGGTTTAGAAACATCCGGATTCATGATAATTACACAACAAATTCAAGCCGCAACCAGGATTTGGGCATGATGGAACAACGCATCATTCTGTCGGCTGAAGTCGTAAAGGATTGGTCGCCACTCAAGAAAGAGCATGCTGGGTTAACGAGGGTAGTGGTACTTTTAGGAGATCCTTCCAAGACAGATATAGTAAAACCGGATACTTTATTTGATGAAGATGACTATATTACAATAGAGGAATTAAAAACCGCTCTTGGTTCATTAAAAAATTATAAGTTCACATATTTAGACAATCACGATATGCTTATCAATAATCTAATTAAATTACGGCCCGAGATTGATATTGTGCTTAACTTATGTGATGAGGGTTTTAATAATAATCCCAGAAGTGAACTTCACATTCCATCCCTGCTCGAAATATTGAACATCCCTTATTCAGGCTCAAATCCGCAATGTCTTGCTTATTGCTATGACAAATCCTTAATACGGGGCATTGCAAAAGAAATGGACATTCCAGTTGCCGATGCACTTTATATCAATCCAGTGGACAATGTTATTGAACTGAATATTGAATTTCCTGTAATTGCCAAACCCAATTTTGGTGATTCCAGCTTCGGTATCACGCAAAAAAGCGTAGCCTACACGGTTGAGGAGTTGAATGATGCCATCGTTAAGACGAGAATGAGGTTCGGATATGATAAGCCGATCCTGGTTGAAGAGTTTCTGACCGGTAAAGACCTGAGTTTGGGAATCATCGGTAATCCGCCTGAATCTTATACCATCCTGCCTATCATTGAAGAGGACTACTCCCAGCTTCCCGAAGGCCTGCCCAGAATATGTGGATATGAGGCAAAATGGCTGCAGGATTCAGCTTATTTCAAACTGCTTCGCTCTATCAAAGCTGATTTGGATATCGAAACCGAAAAAAAGATTGTCTCATGGAGTCTGAACATGACTGAAAGGTTGGAATGCAGGGACTATGTCCGTTTCGATTGGAGGTTGGATGAGAATGGTTCCCCTAAATTATTGGAAATCAATCCGAATCCAGGCTGGTGCTGGGACGGGCATCTGGCGAAAATGGCTTCGTTGAAAGGTTTCACTTATGCCACCATGCTCCAGGAAATATTGATTGCCACAGAACAACGCGTAGGTGAGCATCTTGTCTCGAATCGGGTTAAGGAGCATACCACCGTGAGTTTACATACTGATTTTTGACGTGTAGCCAATACATGCGATTACAAAATAAAGTCAAACAGAGCGTCTACCAGCATTTAGATAATCATATCTCACGCTTTAAAGTCAAATCCTGTCTGGATTGCATACCCAATTGCGGCAGGTGTTGCATAATATCAGACACCGAAGCTACCGTGCTGGAATTTCTGCCTGCAGCCTATGAACTTTACCTGGCTGGGGAGAATGAAATTATTTTAAAAAATCTTGAGCATCAAACCGATTCTATTTGTGTGTTCTACAACCCCTTTGGACGAAATGGTTTTTGTTCCAACTTTGTACACAGGGGTTTAGTATGCAGGTTGTTTGGGTTTTCAACCAGAACGGATAAGTATGGTAACAGAATTCTCGTTACCTGCAACGAAATAAAAAGGACCATCCAATCCGATAGCCTTGGCCAATATATTAACAGGGCGCCGGAAATGTCCTCTTACTACTTACGGCTTTACAGTACTGACCCGATACTTTCCATACAATATTTCCCTGTCAATGAGTCCATTAGAAAAGCCCTGAATAATACAATGCTTGATTTTCAATACCGTATAATAAGAGCTTAACCCGCAAGATTTTTTTCATCGAAACCCGTTACCAAGACAACTTCCTGCGTCAGAATATAGGATTAAAACCATAGATATGCTCAGGGTGGATAAAGCGCAGAAACGAGGCAATAACATTGCCCTTGCTATCAGCCTCATTTTGATGGCAGTACTCATCATTGTCCTCCTATTGGTCACCTGATAGAGTCAGGATCGGATAGATTTCTTTGTATAAGTGTCTTCGACAGGGATATTCAGGATTACCCAGTCATCCAAACAAAGATTTCAGGATCTCATCCTATCGGTGATCCATCTCAGGAGATATAGGACCATAGCGATAACGGCTGCCAAAACAGCGTAAGGCAGAAGTTTTTTCAACCATGTTTGTTCAACTTTGAACCTTTTTGTTTTCATAAATAATTAAGGTCAGATCAATATGGTTACCCGGGCCCTGTCGGGAAGGGCCCTGTAAATCGAGGTAATGTTCTTTCCCGCAAGGGTGATGCTGATACCTGGTTCATATGCGGGAACCCTGGAATGCATCATGGCAAAGATATTTTGTCCGCTCTGACGCGCCATGTTCCCAAGGTAATGAGTAATTTTTCTGATCTTTTTTCTGAAGCTGCTTTTTACATCTTCATAAAGGGATAAACGAATGCCATGGGTGAGGTTGAGGGTGATATGGACGGGCACTCTATGAAGGGTATCCGGGATGAAAATAAAATTGGCTGCCTCTATCGTATCCCTTGGTGCTTTATGGGCAAAGACAGGCTCCTTTACAATCGTTCCCCGATCATGTTCAACCCTCAGGGGTTGGGAAAACAGTCCGGCATAGGTTTCATCCTTCAGGGAAAAAAAGAACCTGTCAACCTTATAGCCGCTGATCGTAGCAGAATGAATCCTGATCCCATTGATTTCCAGCTCGACAAGGCTGTCCCGTAAATTTAACACCATCCCGATGGAGTCTGAGTCAGCCATAGCCAAGCGGGATTCAAGGTATGCTTTTTGTCTTGCCAGACTTGCGATTTCCAGGTATTCCCGTGCAACAGCATGTCCGTCTCTGGGAAGTTCATTATGAAGTCCATACGTACGGTTTAATTGCCTGATCGTATGTCCGGGAGCCATTAAGCAGGCTATCAGATAACCGGCCAGAAAGAGGGAAATTATAATGATGGATATCCTCTTAGCCAGGTGCGGTCTGTCTCTTTTACAGACGCAATCCAGTAAATCATTCAATGCAGTCATTATTTTCACCAGATCACAACTTTAAAGCTTCTGAAATGATTCCGAAAATTTCATTGCCTAATAAATGTATACTCTTGAACCAACCTGGAGCGAATGGTATACTATCTCAAGATCCTCATCGTTCAGCCGGACACAACCATGAGTCACAGGCAGGCCCAGGAACATTTTATACAAAGTCCCATGAATCAGATACCCATGCCCCAAACTCATTGCGTATTCCCCCAAAACGCCATACTCATACCGGGAATAATGGTATTCAGGTGGGATGGGCATACCCATTTCCACAAATGCCCAGTCGGGCTTCTTCCACACAGGGGCGGTCGTTTTTGCCTGGATCCTGAATTTCCCCCTTGGAGTTTTGAACAGCCATTTCTGCCGGTTCTCGCTTTCCAGCAAGATATAGCTTCCCGTCGAACAATGGCCTTCCCGGTAAAGCTTGCGGTTTTTATAGAGATAAAACTTATTCTCAGAGGTATTGATCACAAGGTAGGGAGACCAGGGAATATAACCGTTGATTTTCTTTTCAAGTTCACTGATTGATTTCTCGAGGTCCGTCCTATGTTTTTCCAGGGCTTTCCATTCCTCAACGCCGAGTTGTACCGTAATTGTTCTTACGCCCGGAATGGCTAATTCCTGAAATACCGGAACCATGATCAGAATGAAAACAGTAAGAACAAGCATGCCTGTAATATACCCTGTTATGTTGATTATTTTATATAAGGGTATTCTCATCATTATGAGCCTCCTTTGCCAACCCGCCATCAGTACGAAGGAGGATTTTATTTTTTTTATAAGGACGTCCGCCATATCTCTTCAAACGGTTTAACAGAACCTACAATAGTAACCCTGGCACCGATCTCCACGATGCTGTATAAAATGTCCATATCGCTGTTTTCCAGTGCAATGCATCCATCTGTCCAATCCGAACCCCTACCACCTTCCCCGTGTATTTCAATGAAACCACCAATTTCTGCAGACCCAGGGAGTTTACCTGTTTTTTTGTCATGCCTGAATCGCTTTACATCACCGCTGTTGGGATAATCCAGTAACAATGCCTTATAAAAATCAGTATGTGGAAGCTGTTTTTTTTCAATTACCTTATAATCCCCTTCCGGAGTGGCCTTATCTCCCTTGAAACACTTATCTCCGATCCAGTTTTCACCCAGTTCTATAGGGAAGGTATAGATCGGTTTACCCTCGCAGTAGGCAATTATTTCCCTGGTGATCTTGTCGATGATGATTACGCGGGATTGATTCCTCTCAGAATATCCGATAGAATTTTTCACCCATTTTTGCCATTCCTTGTAATTTTTGAAATATTCCTTCAGGAGCTGATCTGCTGAATAATAAGAACCCAGGATGTATCCCTCGGCAGATTGAATCTTTTCTTCAGCTATAACAAATTGTTCATTTTTGATGGCTGATTCCGCCTCCGTTAAATTCATTTTTCCTTTACTGTAACTGGCAAAGACCGTTTCAGGAAGTGGTAATGCTGAGAATAATTCCTGGTTTGATGCCAACTTTTCCTTGAGAGAATCGATCCTTGCCCGTAAATTTACCTGGACCATCCTTGATTCATTTAGGGCCTTTATTTTGGCTTGCCGGGCATATTCTGCCGAATGGCTGGCAAGTCTTATAACTGAACCGTAATCCCTGATAAGGAAATTTTTTTCATTTTCCGCTTGCCACCAGTTCATGGCAGAATCAAACAGACTTTCAGCATTTTTGAATAGGTCAGAGGCGTAGATATCTGCCCGGCTGCGTCTGGCTTCGGAGACTGCCTTACGGGTCATTTCAAGAACCTCCGAGGGGGATTTGTCCGTCCATAAAAGTCTCAGAGTCAGGATCCCGCCCATGATGAAAAGTGTTGAAAACAAGACTATTATAATTTTCCTGATCCGTCGCATGTTCAGCGTATAACCTTAAATAAACAATAAGCAGGGGTGTTTATCCGGTCCTTTGACCTTCTAAACACCCCGCTTTCATTTCACTCACAATGAGCGATAGGTGGCTTATCTCCTTGCCTTGTTATATTTGGCAATGACTTCGGTCAGCTCGGTATTCATCATCTGGGCCTTTTCTTTTGCTGCACTGGCTTTACTGTGACAGGCGAGCAATTCACCCTCTGCAAACATACCTTCGACTTCGGCCACTGATGTCTCGATCACATTTAGCTCATTTTTCATGGCCTGCAGGGCTGCTGTCCCTTCCTTTCCTTTGGGAGCCGCGCTGATCAGCTGTTTGTTCTCTTCCAGCAGGGATTTTACTTCAGAAAGTATGGCCAGGGTTTCGGTCTTGATTTCTTCCCTGCGGGTATCTGATTTAAGTGCAACTTCTCGGGCCATTACAGAAATCTGGGCAAGTTTTTCTTTTGAGTCCGCATAGCTTTTAATCAACTTTGAATCCTGTTCCTCAATCATTATGATGACAGCATTCATCGAATCCTGAAGTGCCGCAAAAGCATCAGGCACATAGATTTCAGCACCTGCCGCCTTGGCTGAATCAATGGCAGCATTGGCCTGATCGATCTCGGTCTGGGGTGCTTTCGAACAACTTGACAGAAGGACTGCTACCATAAGGGCAGCCAATCCATAAAAAATCTTTTTTTTCATTTGAATTTAACATTTATAAAAACCACTATTGAAAAATATTCAACGGGAGATTATATTTATGGCAGTAGCATTTCCCCTGAAAGGAAATTGACATGCTTTATTTACCTCGTTGTTTTTCCATAATAGAGACGCGGGGATCGTAAAAAGTAACATCGTTTGTATTATTTTGTATGATGATCAGATTTAATGTCCCAATCATGCTGATATTATTCAAGGACTGAATGAGGTGGGAACATGGCGGTTTATCATTATGTTAATCATCCTGTTCGCTGATGAAGAACAAGCTGTATCATGAACTTACGGACGAAGAATTGATATCAAGAATACTTCAGGATCATCAAACCGATTTGTATGAGATCCTCTTCAGAAGATATCAAAAAAAAGTAATGGATAAATGCTACAGCCTCCTGAAAAACCGCATTCAGGCCAACGAGTTCACCGAAGACATCTTATCAAAGGTGTATGAGAAACTCTCAACTTTTGGGCGACGTTCATCATTCTCCTCCTGGCTGTATACCATCACATATAATCATTGTATTGATTACCTCCGGGAAAAGAAGTACCTTCATTATCCAGACTGGAACAGGCAGAATGAAATTCCTGAGATTATCGATAACCCTCAGGAGGATCTACCTGACATAAATTACGAAAATCTGTCCATCATCCTTGATTTGATCCATCCTGAAGAAAAAGCAATGCTGATGATGAAGTACCATGATGATCTTACCATGAAGGAAGTGGCTGCATCCTTAAGGATCAGTGTAGATGCCGCCAAAATGCGGTTAAAAAGAGCCAGAACAAGGGTTTTTTACCTATACAAAAAGAAATTTCTGGATAATAAAAAACACTGAACATGTTACCAACGGCAATATGTTCCGTCATTATCAATAAACGTGCAAATGAATAATTTCTTCCATAAACTGGTAAAGGGAAATAGTATCACTCCTCCGGTAAAGGTACAGGATGCACTGCGGGAGAACTTTATGCCTTTGAACATTGAATGGTTCATCCGGGATCATTTTTATGAGGCAGTTTTTTATGTGGAACAAAGGGAATATCTTGCAAGATTTGAGCCAGATGGTAACATGGTGGATTTCAGGATAAACCTTCCTTTGGATGCGCTGCCCGAAAGGATCAAGAAATCAGCTCTTTCAAAAGGTGAAATCATGAATACTGTTGAAATACATGCCGGGGAAGCTGTAAGTTATGAGATCATTTACCGGAATAAGAAATTTCAACGCTTTATTACAATATTTAACCAGGACGGTTCAGAAGCACTTGGAAAGCCCTTATAGATATGAATTTATCCTCGAAAACGGTAAGGATACAAGCAGTATCAACAAATAATATTTTTATCTGAACATCATCTGAAAATAAGTATGATTCTCTATTTTTTCGCTGTAATTTTGTAACTATAATCAGAAACGAAAATGGCAAAAAGAACTGCACCCAGAAGCACTAACGCAGCTGCAAAAAAGACCACTGCTAAGACCAGGTCATCGACTGCTGGTAAAAAACCTGCCGTGAAAAAAGCTGCCCCGAAAAAACAGGAATTCACCGACGAACAGATCGCGATGAAGGCTTACGAGATATATCAGGCCAGAATGGCCAGGGGCGAAAAGGGACACAGCGACGACGACTGGCATATGGCGGTCAAAGAACTCAGGAAAGGGAAAAAATAACGATTATTATCCGGAAAGATCCCTGACCTGATATGGGTCAGTTATCAACCATCTTCCAGGATTCACCTGACCGGAAATAAGGTATGGTAGATGGATAACCTGTCCTGTTAATCACTGGAGGTGGATTGAGTTACAAACTGGAAAACCATCCTGTCAGCTGCTGAAAGGCCTCTACCAATCGTGGAGTGTAACGCTTTATGAAAGATTTATCTATTTCTTTATTTGCGTATTCTCCTGAGGCCACCCTGAGTGCAAGTGCTCCATCAAAATCGACAAATGCGAGCCTTGCGGTCAGTTCTGCTGGATCTCTTCCAAAATCATGACCCGGTAGCATCGCCACACCTGTCTCTTCAAGAAGTGCCGAACACATCTCGACAGAAGTAAGGATTCCCCTTGCAGCAAGTTTTTCACGGAATAATCCGAAATCGGGAAAAAGATAAAAGCCACCGTGAGACATCGGATTATTGAGATTGATCGAACCCAATTCATTCACCAGGTATTTGGCCAATGCTTTCAGGATGCGACGGGAATGGAAGAGGTAATCTTCAATATCATTTCCCCCCTCAAAGGCAGTTATCGCCGCGTATTGTATCGGGGCACTTGTTGCTGTAAAAGTCTCACTGGCGACGATTGCCATAGCATCACCCAGCCTGCTTAGCTCAGCCGGAAATGAAAAGGTCCCAAGCCGCCAGCCTCCGGCACCGCACCATTTACTCAGACCGCCGCTGACAATGGTTCCTTCCGGGTAATAACGTGCGATGGAAACATGCTGGTTATTAAAATGCAATAATCCATAGATCTCATCTGATACCAGGATAACCCTGTACTTCCTTGCCACCCTGGCCAATTTCTTCAGTCTTTCCAGCGGATAAGTATATCCTGACGGATTCGAAGGATAGTTCAGGATCACGATCCTGGGCCTGTCAGGATCTGTCCGGCAAATCTTATCGAGCTGTTCCGGACTCAGCCTCCAGAAATTTTCGGAAACAGTTGGCACCCAGTATACTGGACGGCCAACGATCCTGGCCTGTGGTGAATAGGAAACCCACGAAGGTGTGGGAATCACCAGGTCACCATAATATACCAGCTGCAACAAAAAGATCAGCTCCTTTGATCCTGGCCCGATCATAACATTTTCAGGCAATGTTTCGATGTTCTGGGTCCGCCTGTTGAAAGAAGCTACGGCTTCCCGGAGGGTATACAATCCCTTTACCGGCAGATAGGCTTTCTGATGGGCATTTTCACGCAAGGCCTGGACCACCCTCTCCGGAACCGGGAACGGCGACTGCCCCAGTCCCAGGCGATAAACCGACCTGCCTTCTTCCTGTAATTCCTGCGATTTCTCATTGATGGCCAGTGTGGCAGAGGGACCAAGGCCTCTGACATTCAGGTTCAGGTGAATATTGTTTTGCTTTGCCATTTAGAATGATGTAATTGCCGTAATGAAGTTACAACTTTTCAGTAGGATTGGGAAGATGATTTTCAAGGGAATATTCTCTCTACGGCAGCTCAAGGCCGCAATTCAGGTATGTCTGGTCCAATGCAAACCCTATGAACATGGGATACAACCAGTCCTTATAACGGTCCCAAATATCTCCCCTGTATGTTGGATAGATCTGCTCGATCAGAGGAATCAGCGGCAAGGCTTTTTTCCCCAGTTTACGGATGTTGATGGCAGCTTGCAGAACAACCGTGGGATTTTCCTCATCACCGAGATAGTTCCCCAATACCGGAAGTGCCTCATTACACAGGTCATACTGGCAGAGTAATTCGGCCGCGGCAATGGCAACACTGGGAGAATCATCCTGCATAGATCTGCGCAGGGTACCTATAGCTGATCTCCCCTCTTCTCCTTTAGCCTGAATGGACAAAACAGCCCAATACCGGACGCCAGGATCTGAGTGATCAAGCAAAGGAAGAATTTCATCCAATGTGGTACCAGGATGCCCACATAAATTCGCTGCGTCCAAGATGTCATTAATTTGGTAACTTTCTAAAGATGAACCCATTCGATATGGAGAACTGCCCTTTGAACGGATCATCATTTCAGCTTCAGGCAGCAAACCCACATCCCGATGTTCAAGGATCCACTTGTAAAGGACATCTTTCATTTCCTTCACTGTATTTTGATATTGTGGGTCTTTCGTCAGGTTCGTCAATTCGAATGGATCATTTTCCAGGTCATACAACTCCTCGTAGGGTTTTGGTTCCCAGAATTTCCGGGCTTCAGGATTTAAGCGGCCTTCATTTCTAAGTCTCCATAATTCCCTGTAGCTTGCTTTCTGGTCCCCGAATATAATGGCAGGCATAACGTAGGACTGGTGCGGCATGAAATTCCGGATGTAAATATACCTGTCATTCAGCACACACCGGGACACTTCATAAATATCATCTGCGCGGCTGCGGGCACCAAAGACATATTCATTGTCTGCCCGAACATCTCCAAGAAATGCATTACCAACCATCGGATCAGGAATGGGCACACCTGCCAGACTCAGGACCGTCGGGGCAAAATCCACAAAGCTGACCAGCCTGTCCTCCCTGCTTCCCGGTTTGGCTGATGCCAGGTGCTGATACCGTTCAGGAATCCTTACGATCAAAGGTACATGCAAACCCGTGTGGTAGAGCCACCTCTTATACCTGGGAAGACCGAACCCATGATCAGAGAAAAAGAATATCACAGTATTTTCATACAGTTCGTCTTCTTTTAATTGTGCCAGCAATTTCGCAGCCTCCTGGTCCAGCACCGAGATCAGGTCATATTGATGTGCCCAGATCTTCCTGAATTCTGGTGTATCCGGGAAATATGGAGGCAGCATGGCTTCCTGGGGGTCATGTTTCATTACAAGGGTCTTCACATCATCCTCGTTCAAGCTGTTTGCAGGGCCCTCATGAGTAATGCCATAATTAAACACGCTGAAGAAAGGTTGTCTGTCCTTCCTGTTCCGCCAGTGCGCATTACTGCTATTCTCATCCCAACGGCCTTCCGGACTGAAATTATAATCTGTTTTATTGTTATTGGTGCAAAAATACCCGGCCTCCCTCAGGTATTCAGGCAGGATCCTGAAATCATCCGGCATTGGGATGGCTGATCGCAGGTGCTGGGTTCCCAGGGTGGTTGCATACATTCCGCTGATAAGGGCCGATCTTGCAGGTGAACAAATAGGAGCTGTGGCATAGGCTCGGCTATACATAAGACCCTCTTCAGCCAATTGGTCAAGCACAGGAGTATTTGCATAGGTGTCACCGTAGCATCCCAGCGCGGGACTGATATCCTCGCAGGTTATCCAGAGAATATTGGGAGGAGGCAGGTCATTTTTCGTCTGCGGACCTTGTCTCCTGGAGCTACAACTACCAGCCACCAAGGCAGTCAGGACATAGATGATCCAGGTACAATTTTTCATATGGTATCACTAAAAAGGTTCTGGGATTACTAAAATAAGGATTATCGATGGAAAAGCGATTACCAGATACTTAAATCACGACGCAACACAACCATATAGTCAGGGGGTCTGTGTTTACCTGTTCAGGATGAATCAGAATATTACACCACTATCCGGGTAATGGCATAACTTCATGAACTTCAATCTCACAGGTTCTATCTCATTCAAGATGAGGATGTCCTTCTAAAAGGCCTTTGGCTTCTTCTATATTTTCTGCCTGTAAAACAGAGTCACCACAAACCTGGCGGGTGCTCTGTCCAGATCTTCCATCAGCAAATAGTTTTTGACCTTCCATAAGTGGATTTCCAAGATCAACTAGCTGATCTCCGCATTTGGCAGCCCAGGCCATCCTGGACTCCATCCCTTTTTCCATTTCTTCAGGTGAGGTATTGGCCGATTGGTCCATCAGTTCATCAGGAGCATGATAGATTACGATATACTTTTCCATGGTAGTTGGGTTTGTTTGATGTAACAATGGTTTAACTTCAGATACCCGTCCAAGATGGGGAATAATTCTTGCGGATTGTGCGGATTTGGAACCAAATAAGTTCTAAATAAGGACCAGCGGCTTTATCCAGTATAAATTAGGGCCAGTTGCTCAGCCCCTTGAAGAACATTAGTCGTTCATAGTATGGTTCTACCTTTTCTTCTATGGCCAGCATATCCTCTGCTGAAAGTTGTACAAACTCCTGTGCAATCTGGATGTTTTCCTCAAGCTGGGCGATATCTTTAATGCCAATGATGATCGTACTTACCGGCAGGCTCAATGTATAGCTCATGGCTTCCTTCATGCTGATAATTTCGCCATTATCAAAGATCCTGCCCCTGGCAGGAATCTTCATGCCGATTATACCCATCTTTTTATCGACAGCAGTGGGCAATAGACCATCAATAAAAGATTTATAATCTTTCTGTAAACCCTGGCCTGCCGGGAATCACCCTTATCCTGGAAATAGCGGCTAAGCCCGATAAAAGCATATGCCTTGACATAATCAGCCCGCTCATCATAGACCTCCGCAAGCCTCAGTCCCTCCTCATAATAATACCTGGACTTTTCCGGATCATTCAACTTCTTTTCCTCATAAATACCCATAAAAATGGTCCCTTTCATCTTGTTGTATTCATCCATGCTCATCAGTTCGAGGATCTGATCCAGGGCTCTCTCATATTGCTTGTCCATCAGAAGCATCTCTGTATATTTCGAAAGGAAATAACCATTATCGGGACAATGGAGGTGCAACTGCGATGCATACCAGACAGCACTGTCCACCCTGTGCTCAAAATTGATGTAGATAAGCGACAGGAACAGGGCTGCCTCAACCCGCATAAAATTGGTCTCCTCAGCCGCGAATCTTAACATTTCCAGTCCCTTTGCCTAGTCACCTCTCCTGAAAAAAACGGCAGCAGGTTTGTAGACCGGATGGGCCTCAGGGTAAGCCTCCCTGTAGTAATTATAAAGGCCTGTAATGAAGAAGAATTCTATGAAATTCTCCTGCAGGTCAAAGCTGGCCAGGATATCCCTGTAGATCTTCCCCAGGTGGGATATGGCTTTGGAGGACCGGCCATTGTCAGCATGGTACATGACGATGAATGCCCTTGACATCAGTTCAAAGAACACGCCCTCCGTTTGATTTCCGTATTCCTTTAATATCCTTGACCGCTGCCATGTTTCCTCCATCACCTGTTCAAATTCACCAGCTCCTGGCTTTCCCGATATCAACGGATAGTATTTCCAATAGTAAATCAGTCCTTCGAAGAAAGGGGTCACTGGATGATTTGGATAGGTATTCTGCAAGTATACCAGGGTATTATTGGCCGAATCAAACTGGTAGTTGTAAACCTGGTTGATCTCGATCCGGACCTGGTCCAGTGTGGATGTATCATGGATCAGGTCAACCCCGGAGGCATACTGGAAAGAGTTCCCAAAGAATATCAGTATGAAAAGTTTTGAAAACCGCATACGGCTGCAATTTACATAAAATTGAACGGTGGAAAAAAAAAGGGTACCCCTTGCGGGGCACCCTTTGCGGCATGCAAAAAATAAGAATCTATCTTGCAACTTTGATCTTGCTGGTAGTGATGTTGTTATCACTCCTGAACCTCAGCAGGTATAGGCCTTCCCTGAAGTTGCTCACATCTATTGTCTCCGTGTGGGAACCAATGCTGCGGGGGCCCAGCTCACGGCTCATCATCATCTGTCCGGTAATGTTCAGGATATCCATGCTGATCTCGTAAGCTTTATCCAGGGTGAAGGAGATGGTGAGATCTTCTGAGGCTGGATTGGGCCAGATCTGCAGGTCAATCTGCCTGCTCAGGATATCTTCAGTGGAGACCGTTGATTTCGGCAATTCAATAAGATTGCCACCCATAGGCAGGGCCACCCATATTCCAAAGGCAGGCCCTTCGCTGTTGCTGGCAGGATCCAGGAATCCCGAAGCAACGGCCACCAGGGCAGAATCATTCAGGGCCAAAGTGGCAAGCGGTGCTAGGTAACCGGCTACCACCGTGGTTCCTGTCTCATCCCTCACTTCGAGCGAGTAATCTGCTGTCGGCAGTTCAAGGTAATCTGTATCGAATTCACCATAAGCCAGGTCATTGATCAGCTCACCAGCGGTCGTCTCATATATGTCAACAGTGGGAGCATCTGTAGAACCATGGAACACAAGTATATCTGTATTACCTGCGGTTCCAGCCTCTTCACGGCCCATGGCATTCACATAGATGTCAAACGGGGTCGCGGGCGAATAACCGCTTCCACTGACAATCCCGTTGGCCACCAGGATGTAGGTCATGTCACCCATCAGGGTGTAGGACTTTCTCCAGAGGCCGTTGGTGGTGTC
>LJUP01000252.1 GCA_001303955.1 Bacteroides sp. SM23_62
ATGGTATGTAATACAGCCTCTATGGTCTGTGGTCACTTTAATACCGTCAAGTGTTGTTATCATCGTTAATGCTGTTTATTGGTTGAATTGGCAATGGAAATGGTCCGTACCCATGTATACGGTGATTTCCTGATCCAGGTTATTGTGGTGTCTCCAAAGTGGTAATTAATAGCCTTCATGGCCACACTATGGAATGTATGGATCCTGTCAGATGGTGGTATGGGTTGCGGTGGAAATTTGCCGGATTAATAGCTTGCAGATGTTAAAAATTACAATATAATTATGAGATAGAGAATTATAAGATTGATTATTTCAAGTCTAGGGAAAATTTAATTACGAGGATAGATATTAAGCCCCTGGTGCTGTGATGGGGGGTTTTTTTCGGTAAAAAAATGACGTAGGTCTTAGCTAGGTATTCCAATTAATGTGTTTCTAGGCAGTCTGGTTTAAAATAACTGCTGTGTGAGCTCTGTAAAATCATCTATTAACAACGATAGCACGCTTGATGATACCACAACCTTTATCCAGAAAAGATCGTGGATAAAACAGGTTTGTTTTGGACTCATTTTGATATTGCAGTTGTATGACGGGTGTGGTTTCGCAAATTTGGTTTTCCTTTTAAAAACATATACCCAATAAAAGCACCACAAAGTATAGTAATCAATAGTATATCATGGCACGTTAATTAAGTTGGGAATCTATACTAACTGATTCAACATGTTGACAATCTGAATATGTTGATATACCTTTAATTATAATTTCCACCTGTTGCAGAGTTCGGCAGCATAGCAGCTGGTATAACAAGTTATCAATTCAACCTTCATGAAGCGGTATCTCCTATTCATTCTATGGTCCATGTCAATTTGTACGTATTCACGGGATGGGTTTCTTGTGATGCAGGATAATAGTAAAAGGACAATTTCATTAGATACTATCGTTCATGATAATACCATCCTAGAGCCATTTCCCTCAGAAATTTCAATCAGCTCACTGGTTTTTTCAGGAAAGATTACCCTTCATTCCGAATCAAGTCTGGTCCGCATTATCCTGGTGGATTCCCATCATCATGAATACCTCATCTATGAGACCTATCCTATACTTGCAGGTTCTGAAGTAATATCGGTCGAGAAAACCGGGGAAGAAACGTCATTTTTGAACAATATTATTCCTTCCGGGATAAAAATTGAGCTAATTGATGCTTCGTTCCATATAAGAGAATTTGTATTTAGTGAAGATTATTCTTACCAGAAGCAGGCAGCGGCTGATGTGCTGAAATCTCAAAGTCAATCAAAGATTGAAAGAATAAACAGGCATATCCGGGAGGCCGGGTTAAAATGGGTGGCCGGAGAGACTTCCATATCTAAACTGACATACCAGGAAAAAAAGAGGATGTTCGAGGGAAGTATCCCCAACCTGCAAGGATTTGAATATTACACCGGGGGGGTTTTTGTGCTGCCTGGGACAACATCAGAAGATTTAGATTCAAGGAAATTCAAATCAGGAAACCTAGCCCTTTCCGAATCTCAATTTGCAAGTGAATACAGCTGGAGGAACAGGCATGGTGAAGACTGGGTCACGCCGGTTAAAGAACAGGGAGAATGCAACAGCTGCTGGGCATTTGCCCCAGCTGGTGCAACCGAGTTGCTGGTAAACCTTTATTACAATAAACACTTGGATTATGATCTCTCAGAACAGAACTTAGTCTCATGCATCACAGGATCATGCAACCTGGGAAATTATAGTGTCGCACTGAATTATATACGTGATCACGGAGTGGTATTGGAGGATTGTTTTCCGTATGCAGCTTCTGAACTGTCATGTTATGAGATTTGCAACAATCCTTTGGAACGCATTCAAATTGCAAATTATACCACCTTTAATTCCATAGAAGACAAGAAGAAAGCCATCATACGTGGTGCCGCAGGCTTCAAGGTAACTGATTGGCATCATTATATCCAGGCCATAGGTTTTAAAACAATTGAGGAGGTAGATAGCCTGTTTTTAAGGAACTCAGGGTCCGAGTCATGGATCACCTTCGAAGAAAATCATCCATTAATTGGTAGTACAGCCTGGCTGGGTAAAAACAGTTGGGGTCCGGAATGGGGTGATAATGGATATGTATATATTATCGGTGACGACAATGATATACCCCTATATTACTTGCATGCCCCCGTCAACTCTATGTTAATGGATGAGTCAGATATAGTTTGTGTCGATAAGGATGGGGACGGTTTCTATACCTGGGGTATCGGGCCGAAACCCTCCCATTGTCCTGATTGTCCTGATGAAGCAGATGGCAATGATTCAGATCCATGCATCGGCCCCATGGATGGATATGGGTATTACAGTCCGAATCCTCCAAGGCCACTTGCGAAAGATACCACTGTGATTTACTGCAGTATGATTCCTGACCTTTATGTGGCCGGCAGAAACATTCAATGGTACAGTGATGAGCAGTTGTTATACCTTGTTCATTCAGGTAATTCCTTTCCCACAGGTCATACGGAAATAGGTGAATACACCTATTATGTTACGCAAACATTCCCGGAATGTGGTGAGAGTAAAGCAATAGAAGTTACTCTCTTCATAATACCCCCCCCTCCCCCCCAGGGTCAGGATTCGCTCATTTTTGAAGGAGCACCTGGGATCATATCTGTAACAGGAGAATCGAATGCAGTTTTTAACTGGTATGAAGATCCCTCATTAAATACGTTGCTTGGTCAAGGAGAAACTTATAATACCGGGTTAACATCAATTGGTATGTACACCTTTTATGTAACGCAAACACTTTGTTCAATTGAAAGTGGAGCGGATACAGTTACGCTGACGATCTGGAGACACGACCATGTAAGATTCCCGGATAAAGCTTTTCAAAATGCACTTATTGAGCAGGGTGTGGATACCAGTGGTAATGGCTGGATAAGTTATGCTGAAGCGGAATCAACAATATCACTTGATGTTTCTGGTAAAGGAATCTCTGATCTAACCGGTATTGAATCCTTTGTTAATCTGGACAAGCTGGATTGCAGTGACAACAGATTGACCAGCCTGGATGTTTCGGGTTGTACAGCTTTAAAAGAATTGTGGTGTGGTGGAAACCAATTAACCTCGCTGGATGTTTCTAATAATACTTCATTAACATATTTATTTTGCAGTGTTAACAAATTGACCAGCCTGGATGTTTCAAATAATATTGCATTATCACACCTGGATTGCAGTGACAACAGATTGACCAGCCTGGATGTTTCGGGTTATACAGCTTTAGAGGAATTGTGGTGCACCCATAACCAATTAACCAGCCTGGATGTTTCGGGTTGTATAGCTTTAAGAGTATTGAATTGTTATGGGAACTTATATGATCCCCCCTACGATGATACCCCCACATTAACCAGCCTGGATGTTTCGGGTTGTACAGCTTTAGAAGAAGTATGGGGGTGTTTTGATATGCAATTAACCAGCCTGGATGTTTCGGGTTGTACAGCTTTAAAAGAATTGCGGTGCATTGATATGCAATTAACCAGCCTGGATGTTTCAAATAATATTGCATTATCATACCTGGATTGCAGTGACAACAGATTTACCAACCTGGATGTATCAAATAATATTGCATTATCACACCTGGATTGCAGTGACAACAGATTGACCAGCCTGGATGTTTCAAATAATATTGCATTATCACACCTGGATTGCAGTGGCAACGGATGGACATCCTGGTGGGAGGAATACGAATTGACCAGTCTGGATGTTTCGAATAATATTGCATTATCACACCTGGATTGCAGTGACAACCAATTAACCAGCCTGGATGTTTCCGGTTGTCCAGCTTTAAAAGAACTGCATTGTTATGATAACCTATTAACCAGCCTGGATGTTTCGGGTTGTAAAGCTTTAAAAGATTTGCGGTGTTTTGATAACCTATTAGCCAGCCTGGATGTTTCGGGTTGTACAGCTTTAGAAGAAGTATGGGGGTGTTTTGATATGCAATTAGCCAGCCTGGATGTTTCGGGTTGTATAGCTTTAAAAGATTTGCGGTGCATTGATATGCAATTAGCCAGCCTGGATGTTTCTGGTTGTATAGCTTTAACAAACTTGAATTGCAGTGAGAATCAATTAACAAGTTTGGATATATCAAATAATACTGCATTGGAGTTTTTGAGTATAACCACCATGCCAACCTTATACGAGGTTTGTGTATGGACTATGCCCTTCCCTCCCACTAATATTGAGATAGAAAGCATGGGAAGCCCCAAAGTCTGTTATACAACTGATTGCGGAAGTTGTCTTACTGGTATTGAGGGATATAGTCAGTCAGGACTATCAATTTATCCTAATCTAACAAATGATGTATTAACCATAGAAACAAGTCAATCTGGCCAACATTTCATTGAAATCAATTCACTCAATGGACAACTGCTTTACACCGATAGAATGGAGGGACCCACCCACCAGATTGACATTTCATCCTTTGAGAAAGGCTTATACTTCATCACGGTAAGGTCCAGGGATTATGTAAGGACTGAGAAAATTATTAACCAGTAAATTACGAGGATAGAGATTAAGCCCCCGGTGCAGCAGCTGGGGTTTTTTAATCCCGGGATTATAAATTCCTCATATTATATATGGTATACACTAATAAAATCAAGTGGTTTTTCCATTCTGCTCAGTCTTTACTCAGCAGAATTAATTTTGCGATTCATATTACTTCTGACGAAGTCCAACATGGATAGTCCCAACATGATCCAAATTGCAGAAAATTAGAAGATTGAATCCTTAACTTTTAATATTATTTCTTAATTTTATTTAGGATTGCCCAGCCTCGCGGAGTTCCACGGCATTGCACTTGGTCTCTTTTCACTTTCAGTTTTCAGTTTTACTATTGGTGGCTCTTTTGGATATTATCAATCACATAGAAAGATTAAAACCAGCTGAATTAAATGCCTGACAAACCCAGTGGTTTTGGACAGTTCTGGCAAGAGCTGAAACGCAGAAAAGTAGTACGTGTTATTACGGTATATGCGGCGGTTGCTTTCGTGATTTTGGAATTGGTTTCAATCATTGTGGATCCATTGAAGCTTCCAGAATGGACTCTACCTTTTATGATCGTATTGTTGTGTGTAGGATTCATCATTGCTGTAATACTTTCCTGGGTATACGACATACACCCAGGAGGAATCGTAAAGACAAAGCCTGCTAAAGAGGTTACCGAGGTAATACCAGAAAAACAATCAGGAATTAATGCATGGAAGATTGCAACATATATCAGTGTTGTCGTCATTATTGGCCTGATCATATTTAACATTTTTGGTCGCAGAGGAAAAGGCAAAGACTTAGCCATACTCGACAAATCCATTGCTGTACTGCCGTTTAAATCTTTAAGCGATGATCCTGAGAAGCAATATCTTGCCGATGGTGCAATGGATGCAATTCTGCTTCATCTATCTAAAATTCAAGATTTGAGGGTTATGGCACGTACCTCTGTTGAACAATATCGTGTAACAGATAAAACAGCCACTGTTATTTGTCAGGAACTTGATGTAGCATATCTGCTGGAAGGGAGTTTTCAAAAATATGGTGATCAGGCAAGGTTAATCCTGCAATTAATTGAACCTGGAAAAGAAGGACATATATGGGCCAAAGAATATGACAGAAACTGGACAGATATCTTTTCTGTACAAAGTGAGGTTGCACAAGCCATCGCCAGAGAATTACAGGCAGTAATTACTCCTGAGGAAAAACAACTCATTGAGAAAGCACCTACAACCAGCCTGACAGCTTATGATTTTTACCAAAGAGGTAGAGAGGAACATGTACAATATTGGTTAGATAGGACAAATCGAGAAGGATTAGAAAGAGCCGAAGGTCTGTATTATAAAGCCTTGGAATATGATTTCACATTTGCTCAGGCGTATACAGGATTGGCGTTGGTGTACGAGAACAAGTATTACTGGGAAACTTTCTTAACTGAAGATTTCCTGGATTCTATGTTGATCCTGGCAGATATCGCACTCTCATATGACAATCAATTAGCAGAGGCATATGTAATAAGAGGACTTTATTATGGTTTAAATTATAAGTTAGAACAGGCTATAAATGAATATGATAAAGCTATTAAACTCAATCCAAACTATTGGCAGACATACTGGGAAAAAGGAGGGTTGTATTTCTATGATGATCTTATCAAGTCCCTTGAAAATGATCATAAAGCCGCTTCGTTACAAAGAGGGTCCTTTTTGCCAAGCATATATAGAAGGCTTGGGAAGACATATGCTATGGCTGGTTTCAAAGAGAAATCCATTTACTATATTGAGGAAGCTCTAAAACTGGATGATGATTCAGCAGTATTCTATAGCAATTTAGCCGAGATAAAAGATTGTAATGGCAATTTCGAGAAAGCCATTGAATTTGGAACAAAATCTTACCTCATTGATTCAACTGATGGATGGATTACTTATCTATTAGGACTGGACAACTGTTATCTTGGTCAACTTGAAGAATATTTTAAATACTTCAAAAAATATGACAAATTATTAAAGACCCATTACAGACAACATCCCTGGGGTACCTTTAGGGTTGGACATGCTTACTGGATTAATGGTTTCAAAGAAGAAGCAGAGTATTATTTTAATAAAGGATTGGAGTTTCATATTGAAATGATTGAATTGGGGCGACACTATGGTCATGATTTCCACACTTTCTATATTCTTGCTGCTATGTATGCGTTTCTGGGAGAAAAAGATAAAGCCTACGAAAATTTAAGACTTGTTAATAAGAGACAAAGGATGCCATTATGGATGATCAAAGATATTACAAATGATCCCTTATTTGACAGCATTAGGGATGAACCGGAATTCCAACAGATCGTCCAGGATATTAAAGTAAAATACCAGGAAGAACACGAAAGAGTCAGGAAATGGCTGGAGGAGAATGATATGTTATAGCTAAGAAATTCGAAGATAGATTATATTTATAAGTCTTACCCGGGCTTGTAATGCTCGTTTGAATACTCCGCTGTATACTTGCAGGTAAAGACCTCTAGACGCCTATTTATATGCTCCCAGAAGGATGATAATTGACCCTTTGAATACTTGGTTTCATCCATTAATTTGATCTCTCATTGAGGGGATCCCCGATTAACCTCTTTGTCACCTCAATTGTTTCCTTGCTTGCTACTGTGAATTCAATATGCTGGATCTTTTCCCCTCCTGTAGTATGATCGGCTTTATCGGTTTGTCCAAGATATTGTTTTCCTAGCCAGATAAGCATTGATATATTTCCCTTCTTTGCCTGGTTCATTTGCCACTCTCTTAATAAGACCTGACCCTTTGCCCTTTTTTGTGCTTTATAGTCGGAAAAATCGGTTTTATACTTTTTTTTTTTGCACTTAATCTTAATGCCTCAACAATGAGAGATTTGTTCAGAATACTTAGTTTTCATTGATCCAGTTTAGAATCTTATTAATATAGTCTCCCGTATGAGATATTGTAATCTCCTTCCCATTCTTAGTAACCTGTTCCTGTAACCAATGATCACAATTTACGCAAACATCATAAGTTAAGTTGGTTTTGCCTAACCGTAAAAATTCAAGTTGTACAAAGTCAAAATTAAGTATAGGAGAATTCCTGTCCCTGGAGCCGCCTAAAATATAAATTGGAATGTCAAGTTTTACATAGTATTCAAGTGCAAATGAACTTGCAAAACTACCCCATCTTTTATAAGGATGATTATACCAATACTTATCTGTTGATGTAGGATCTTGATAAATATCTTTATATTGTTTAAAAAGATCATTTATCTGATTTTGAGCTTCTTGCCCTGATATTTTCCCTTTAATTTCGTCATTCCGGATATTAATAATTGGATCCAGAAGAGAATTAAATCCTGATCCGTTCATAGATACAACATGTGTAACTTTCTTATTGTAATTTGCTACTGCTGGTGCAACATTGGCACCTTCAGAACCACCCCAGACAATTATTTTGGATGTATCTATTTGAAAGTGATTGCACATGTAATCAATGACCAGAGAGCTTGCTTTTACCCGCCATTCAAGTGTTAATCTTTCTTCATATTCTTTTGAAGGCTTGAAATATTCTAAAAAGGACATAAAATTATAGTCCTCAAGGGTAACTTCCATTGAAAAAGGAGTGCCTGGTTTTGCAATATTAACATAATGAAAATTTTCTTTCATTATTTTATATTCCTTCGTTTCAATGAATGGGATTGTTTCTGTTGTATCGGGGAAATGAACAATAAAAACCGATGGGTAACCGCCTGAACCCTGTTCAAAAATTACCAACGGTTTCTTTTTTTCGATGTTTTGTTTACTGACATAAAACTGTACTGTCCCAAGTTCATCATCGTGAATTGTATATTCCTTAAATCCAAAATCATCAGGTACAGGTAAAAATGTCTGGGAATTTAGAATTATTGTACAAAACAGTAAATAAGTTATTAAAATGTACTTCATAACTGATTTTTTATTAATTATTCTCTAATTATCTTTCGTGTGTTCATTTTAAAATAACACCCAATGGTAATGTTTATGCGGCGTAAGGTTAGCTACTGATAGATCTTCATAAAGAACCTCATTACGTT
>LJUP01000253.1 GCA_001303955.1 Bacteroides sp. SM23_62
TCCCGATTATTTCAACAGCAATGGCATTTACACCGGCTATAAAAGAGACCTTTATGAAGGCGGTATACGGGTACCGACCATCGCCTGGTGGCCCGGCAAGATCGCAGCAAACTCCAGCACAGATCATCTTTCCGCATTCTGGGATGTTTACCCTACTGTGGCTGAGTTGACCGGACAGGAGATCCATGACAGCGTGGACGGGATCTCATTCCTGCCAATCCTGCTTGGAAACAAGGGACAGCAGGAGCATGAGTACCTCTACTGGGAATTTCACGAGAAGAACGGAAGGCAGGCGATCAGGAAGGGGGACTGGAAACTGGTGAGGTATGATGTTTTTTCCCCTGAAAAAACCACGACAGAGCTATACAACATTGCCGAAGATCCGGCTGAAACAATGAATGTTGCCAGTGAAAACAAGGAGATCACCCAAACTTTGCTGCGTCTCATGGAGAGCACCAGGACCAATTCAACTGCATTTACCTTTAACTGATATCCTGTAATGAAACAAGATGACATACAATACATCAGGTCAAAAAACGGATTCATCATTGACATGGATGGCGTATTGTACCATGGGAACAAATTGCTGCCGGGTGTCAGGGATTTCGTGAAATGGCTCAAGGATGAACAGAAAAAATTTGTTTTCCTGACCAATTCCAGCGAACGGACGCCCAGGGAATTAAAGGAAAAACTGCAAAGGCTGGGGATAGATGTCGATACCTCGGTTTTTTATACTTCTGCGCTGGCCACGGCCATGTTCCTGGCCAGCCAGAAACCCAAAGGATCTGCTTTTATCATCGGTGAGGCGGGACTGATCAATGCGCTGTACAATGTGGGATATACGATGAATAATGTGGATCCGGATTTCGTGGTCATGGGGGAAACCCGTACCTACAGTTACGAAAAGATCGAACATGCCGTGAACCTGGTGCTGAACGGGGCAAAACTGGTGGGCACCAACCCTGACCTGACGGGCCCCATTGAAACCGGGATCGCCCCGGCAACAAAATCCCTCATCGCCCCTATTGAATTGTCAACCGGTCGAAACGCCTATTTTGTCGGCAAGCCCAATCCCCTGATGATGCGGAATGCATTGAAAAAGATCAAATGCGCAAGGGAGGAATCCATCATCATCGGCGACCGCATGGATACGGATATGGTGGCGGGCATTGAATCGGAAATTGACACCTGCCTGGTGCTGAGTGGCATCACCAACCTTGAGATCATGGCTGAATTCGCCTACCAGCCGAAATTCGTACTTGACGGAGTGGGCGATATTGTCGGCATCAGAAGCTGATTCTGGGCCACATTTCATATATTTACCCGGGATAACAACCATAGGCCATGGCTTATATTAAACTTGGAAATTCAGACCTGGAAGTTTCGGAAATCTCATTCGGTGCATGGGCCATCGGTGGTTGGATGTGGGGCGGGACAGATGAGGCGGCTGCATTGCGGGCACTGGAGGCAGCCATTGACATGGGAATCACCTCCATCGATACGGCGGCTGTTTATGGATTCGGATTGAGCGAAGAGATTGTCGGGAAAGCCATACAGGGGAAACGGGACAAGGTGCAGATCATGACCAAATACGGACTCAGGTGGGATGATACCCGCGGGGAGTTCTATTTCGCCACCAAACGCAATGACGGAGCGCCTGCAAATATCCATATTTACGCCGGTAAGGAAAGCATCATCAGGGAATGTGAGGATAGCCTCAGGAGACTGAACACCGATTATATCGATCTTTACCAGCAGCACTGGCCGGATGGGACCACCCCTGTGGAAGAGAGTATGGAGGCGCTGGGACAATTGATAAAACAGGGCAAGGTGCGGGTGGCCGGGGGGTCCAATTATTCTGCAGAGGACATGGCGAGGGCACAGACCGTGGTTCCCCAGGCTTCCAACCAGGTAGCTTACAGCATGGTCAAGCGCGGGATAGAGGATGAGATAGTTCCCTACTGCATCGAACATAATATTGGCATCGTGGTTTACAGTCCCATGCAAAGAGGCATCCTCTCCGGTAAGATCAAACCGGGTCACACCTTCAAGCCGGGTGATTCCCGTCCGGATACACCTTATTACAAAAAAGAAAATATCAAGCGGATCAATGATTTCCTCGACAACATCAAACCTGTCGCCGATGGCAAAGGTATCAGCCTGGCCCAGCTGGTCATCCGCTGGACCCTCCAGAGGCCGGGAATAAGTACCGTACTGGTCGGCATCCGGAATGAAGAACAGCTCAAGGAGAATGCAGTGGCCATGGAGTTTGCGTTGAGCCAGGAAGAAATGGATACCATAAACAAGCAACTTGATGAGCTTGAAATACTGATGGACTTATCTTAAATTACCCCTCCTATGACCAGCTACCTGCTTAAAGATTTTCCCGGCAAAGATGAATTGATCTTTGGGTTTGAAAGCATGCCTGAACCCGGGATCACCGAGGTAAACGGCCATGTGCATACACCTTACTCTTTCAGCTCTTTTTTCAGCATGTCTCAAATCTTTGAACAGGCACTGAAGGAAAATGTCAGGGTGCTCGGCATCAATGACTTTTTCATGGCGGACGGATACAATGATTTTTACGAGCTTGCACTCGATAACAGGATCTTCCCCCTGTTCAATATTGAGATTGTGGGATTGCTGAAAGAGGAACAGTACAAGAAATTCAGGATCAATGATCCGGTTAATCCCGGACGCACATACATATCAGGCAAAGGCCTCGATTTTCCGTTTGAACTGGATCCCGCGCTGGAATGCATGCTGCATAATATCCGCTATGAGAACCAGATTCACACCAAGGAGATCATTGAGAAAGCCAACCAGGTCATACAGGAAATTGATCTTCACCTGGCATTGAAATATTCTGAGATCAAAAGGCTGTTTGCGAGGGACTTTGTCACCGAAAGGCATGTGTCAAGGGCCATACGCACCCTGATCTATGCCAGGTGTCCCAAATCAGACGAAAGAAAGGATTTCCTGGATCGGCTCTGCGGGAAGATGGGGTTCAATGCCGATCTGGATGACCTGGCGGCAGTGGAGAATGAGATCAGGGCCAAATTGCTGAAATCAGGTGGCAAGGCATACGTGCCTGAGGAAAGCAGCGCCTTTCTCCCCGTATCCGAGGTATTTCAGATAATCGTCAATGCAGGGGGCATCCCCTGTTACCCTATCCTGCTGGATGATGATTCCGGCCGTTGTACTGAATATGAGGCAAATAAACAGATCCTGCACAATGAACTCCTTGCCCACCGGATCCATTGTATCGAATTCCTGCCCTACCGGAATGATGTTGAGATTCTGCGGGATTATGTGAACTTTTTCCATGAGAATGGATTCGTGATCATCTTTGGAACGGCCCACAGCACCCCTGATAACAAACCCCTGCGTGTAACCACACGGGACGGGGAATTCCTTGATGAGGAATTGGCAGCCATATCCTATGAGGGGGCCAGCATCATTGCAGCACACCAGTATTTCCGGTGCAAGGGAGAACAGGGTTATCTCGACATCGACGGGAATCCCAGGAAAGATAGGCTGAATGAGTTCATTACCCTGGGAAAGGCAGTTATTCATAAATTCATCTCCCGATAAACACAGTATGAAATGAAGCGCCTTTTCCCATTGACGGGGATGCTGATCCTTTTACTGACCATAACGCCTGACATGATCCGGGCCCAGCCGGATCCAATCAGCGGCCTGGATACCACGAACCTGATCGATTTTACCCTTTTTCCCAGAACAGATCCCTTCCAGTCGGACAAGGTCATCAGGATTTCTCTGGAATTTGATATGAAAACCTTTATCCGGACCAAGCACAAGGAAGAATACCGGAAAGCACGGTTAACGGTCTACAATCTGGATACCGATACGGTGGAAAAGGAGATCAGGGTCCGGGCCAGGGGTATTACACGGAAAAGCATCTGCTACTTCCCTCCCATTAAACTGAATTTCAAGAAAACAGGATTTGACAATGAATACCTGAACGATATCAACTCCCTGAAACTCGTCACCCATTGCAAGAACTCCGCTGTATATGAACAATATCTCCTGAAGGAGTACCTCGTCTACAAGATGTTCAATCTTTTGACCGACAGCAGTTTCAGGGTGAGACTTGTACAGATTGATTATATAGATTCTGAAGATAAAATGAAACCCTTCACCAAATATGGATTTATCATTGAAAGCAATGACCTCCTGGCAGAGCGTCTGCAGGGAGTGAGGATTGAAAGAGAAGGTATAAACACTTGGAATACAGATAGTTACTTATCAAGTCTTATGGCTGTATTCCAGTATATGATCGGGAACACTGACTGGGCCATCCCACCTTTGCATAATATCAAACTGATAAAGCCAAAAATCCCATACTCAAACATCCTGGCCATCCCATATGATTTTGATTACAGTGGCATGGTCAATACCCTCTACGCCATACCCGACAAAAAACTGGGGATTGAGACGGTCCGGACAAGGGTCTACATGGGATTCTGTCTCCCGTCAGATGATCATTATCACAGCATATTTAAGGTGTTCCTGGAAAATAAACAGTCCATTTTTTCGCTCGTAGAGGATTTTGAATTGCTGGATAAAAAGTCGCGCCCAGAAATGCTGTCCTACCTGGAGGAGTTTTATAAAATCATAGAGACTCCCTGGCGTGCCCAGAGGGAGATCATTGACAACTGCCGGAAGATCCCCAGGAAATAACATACCATGCCCGGCCGCTTATTGCCCTGCCAGGATACCACGTGCAAAATCGTGGCTGATGTAATTATCAAATCCAAGGCAGACATTTGTGGCAAATTTTATTCCGGTACCCGCCATTTCACTGAGCTCCGCTTCCTGCAGCAGTTGAAGTCCCGCTCTCGTGGTACCATTTCTTAACAACCAGTGAATGATCCCGGCATTGAAATTATCCCCGGCACCGATGGTACTGACAGGTGTTATTTTTTCGGCATGCACAATGGCTTCCTGGGAATTCAGGAGTACTTTTACACTGCCTGAATTTTGTGTATAGATCAGTAACTTTGTATCGTCATCAATGATTTCAAGCACATCTTCCGGCTGGTCTGCACCAAAGATCAACTGAAAATCTTCATTGGATCCACGGACAACGTCAGCATACTTGATATTTTCAATGATCCGTGGTTTTAACTCCTCAAGGTCGGCCAGATGAGCCCTGCGGAAATTAGGATCATAAATGATAATGGCCCCGTGTTTGAGCCCCGTTTCCAGGAACCTTAATACAGATTTCCGGACCTCTTTGGAACTTGCATAAATGGATCCGAAAAGAATGATGTCATCCCCAGCGATATCTTCCGGCAACTCCTGAAGACGCTCATCCGGAAAATCCTTGTAGAAGGTATAATTCGCATTGTTTTCATCATCCAGGAAAGCCATGGCCAGGGCCGACAGGCCATTATTGAACCGGTTGACATACCTGGTATTGACCCCGTTTTCAACAAGGTATTCATCAATGAGCCGGCCCACATTGTCCTGCCCGTATTCGCTTACAAAACATGGCTCCCATCCCAATCTCCCAAGGGAAACAAAAGCATTCAGCACAGATCCTCCTGGTCTGGCAGCCCTGGGTTGTCCGTCTTTAAATATGATGTCGAGTACAGTTTCCCCGAATCCGAAAACCCTTCTCATCTCAGCTTATTTGACAAGTTTTGAAATGGATTTGAACTCTTCTGTCCCTGAGAACCTGCATAGCTCAAAAAGGATGGATTCACAGGTGGTCACAATGGCACCCTCCATTCGCATCCTTCGGACAGCCGTATTCTTATCATTTGCCTTTCGTGAAGAAACGCAGTCTTCTACGAGGATGGGCTGGTATCCTCTTTCAACCAGATCAATGACGGTCTGGAGCACACATACATGACTCTCGATACCGGCCATTAAAATGACCTGTTTGTGTGTTTCGGTCAGGGCCCTTATAAACGCCGGTTCATCACAACAACTGAAAGCGGTTTTTTCAATGACAGGAAAATCACTGATAAGATCCAGCAGTCCCGGGATGGTGGGTCCGAGTCCACGCGTATACTGCTGGGTCACCAGTACCGGCACACCAAGTATCTTCAGTCCCTCTACCAGGATCCCCGTGTTCCTGGCCACTGCTTCATGTTCATGGATATGCGGGAAAAGCCTCTCCTGGATATCAATGACCAATCCTGCCGTGTTTTCTCTCTGAACCCTCATCCTAATCTGAATTTCTGGATTTAATACCGAGGTACCCGCCATGATGCCTTTTGGCATAATCAGCGGGTTTGAATCCGATCTGCTTCATCATCAGGACCACCATAATGTCTCCAATGACCGTCATCGTCGTTGTTGAAGTCGTGGGTGTGAGTCCCAAAGGACAAACCTCCTCAGGGTGGCCGGTATAAAGGAGTACATCAGCCTGCCTGACCAGATCACCCTGCGGGTTACCTGTTATTATGATGAGTGGAATACCTGGATGCAGCCCTTTCGCCAGGCCGACCAGTTCAATGATCTCACGTGTTTTACCTGAATTGCTGATAAGCAGGAGTATATCATTTTCCTGGATCACTCCCAGGTCACCATGCTGGGCATCACTTGGGTGAAGGAATACAGCGGGTGTACCCGTGGAACTGAATGTGGTGGCAATATTGATGGCTATCTGTCCGGCCTTTCCCATGCCACTGCATACCAGTTTTCCGCGTTTTTCATGGACATTTTTCCTGATCAGGTCGGTTGCTTCCGCAAAAGCTTCCGTGGCTGGTATGTTCAGAATGGCCTCTGATTCCCGTCTGAGCAATTCTTTTATTTCGTCCAGCATATATTTAAAATGATTAATGGCTTTAAGCTTGATAAAGACGTAAAGATATTAATAAAGGACTTTAAATTTTTCTATTTTTATAATTCTTTAAACTCCATTCCAATGAAATCAATCGCACTTACCGGGATCGGGAAAATGGGCATGATCCAGGAACCCGACCCTGTTATCCTGAATGAAACAGATGTTATTGTCAAGGTTACACATGTCGGTGTATGCGGGTCAGATATGCATTTATATGAGGAGGGGCATATCGGGGATAACTGGGTGGAGTATCCATTTGTCGTTGGACATGAAGGTACCGGAATCATTGAACAGGCGGGGACCGGGGTGAGCCATGTAAAACCAGGGGACCGCATAGCGATCGAGCCTGCCCAATCATGCGGTAAATGTGACCAGTGCCTGGCTGGCAGACCGCATACCTGCCGGAAGCTGATATTTCTGGGAAGCCCAGGCCAGGCGGTAGGAATCCTCTCTGAAAAAATAATCATCCCCGGCCATTGTTGTTTTCCCCTGCCAGATAATCTATCCAATGACAGGGCCTGTCTTGCCGAACCACTTTCCATCAGCATCTGGGCTGTTGACCTGGCTGGTCTTACACCCGATTCAAACATTGCGATTCTTGGCAGCGGTCCCATTGGTATGTGCGTTTTGCTGTATGCCCGCCAACAGGGGGTAAAGAACACTTACGTGACCGATAAAATTGATGACCGGCTGGCAATGGCTGAAAAGGCTGGTGCAGGCTGGACCGGTAACCCGGACAGGCAGGATATTGTATGTCTGATCAATGAGGAAGAGCCCCTTGGACTCGACTGCATTTTTGACTGCTGCGGCAAGCAGGAAGCGGTGGACCAGGCCGTGGAGCTTTTGAAACCTGGGGGCAAGATTATGATCGTTGGTATTCCGGAATTCGATAACTGGTCATTTGCAACGGATAAGACCCGCAGGAAAGAAGTGTGCATTCAAAATGTCCGGCGGCAAAACAAAAGGTTGCAGAAAGCCATTGACCTGATTGCAGACGGGAGGGTAAATACTGATCTGCTGGTTACGCACAGGTTTTCATTCCCCCGGACAAATGAGGCATTCGACCTGGTGAATGATTACAGGGACGGGGTTATGAAGGCCCTTATTCAGTTCTGACGATGATAGCACACCATACCGGCTTATTATGAGACATTCATTCCTCTCTATTCTGATCATCAGCCTTGCACTTTTATCGACGACATGCAAGCGTTCTGGCAAGTCAAAATCTTTTTTGTCTTATTGGAACAGCCTCCCTGACCGGTACTGGACAGGTCCTGAATGCTGGGCCAATCGTTTACAGGACTGGCAAATCAACGGCGGGCGGGTGGAATGCATCAATGGCAGTTTGCCTCGCCGCACCCTGCATATCCTTGACAGGTATCTGTCAGACCGGACGGGATCCCTGCATATGCAAGTTACTTCCGGATTGATCAAGAAGGTAGAAAGTGACGCGGAATACACCTGGTCAGGATTCCTGATCGGGGCAGGTAATCTGGAAATGGACTATCGCAGGAGGGCGCTCATACATGGTGCTTACGGAAATGAAGGGGGACTGATCATAGCCCTGGATGTGCGCGGAGATATCCTGCTGATCGATAATGAAACAGGGGCGTTGCTGCAACTGGCTGAACCGGTGGATAAACGGCCACATGATCTGCGAAGGACCGTAAGTCTTTCGCTGGACCTAGAACCCCGGG
>LJUP01000254.1 GCA_001303955.1 Bacteroides sp. SM23_62
TATCATCTCCCTGAAGCTGTCTGCCTGACCAATCCGGCCTTCATCGACATTTTTACCGTAGTAAAGATCGAGGAATGACCCGGTCGGGCTCCAGATCGTCTGCATGAAACCATAATGTCGGTCCCTCATAATGTCTGTACTGTTGGCCCGGAATATCCCTATTAAATCCAGCTGTGCCCTGGTGACCTCTGGCCTGTTCCAGCCACTTGTAATGACCCGGAATCCTTTCATGGCAAACAAGGCAGCTGTGGGATCGGCCCTTTCGTAATGCCAGTCGCAAATGACCACATCCTTGGGGATCAGGTCAATGGCTCCATGAGTGTTGTTTTCGCTGGCCTCCCACATGCCCAGGCCGGTTGTTTCCCCGTCCAGCAGCCTGTCCCCCCAGATCCAGAGTTCCTGGTTCCGGGCTGTGAGATGGTCCCTGATCTTGATTACCTCTTCCGCGAACAGCTCATCTTTCTTCTTTTCCTTGCATCTCGGGCAACGGTTATCCCCGATGTAGAATACCTCATCCATGCCTGCATGAAAAGCATCTGCCTGAAAAACATCCATGATTTCATCGACCAGCGCAAAGACCACTTCATGAAGGTCCGGATGCAGGGGACAGTAACTTTTGCAATACAATCCATCATCGTTCGGCCATTCGTAGTCTTCAGGCATTTTAACATGGGGTGTCTCATCAAACTGTGGGTATTCCTGTAGCAGTCTGCCGGTTGTTCCGGCCCAGGACTGATGTCCGAGCAGATTGATCTGGGGGATAAGCCTGATATTGTTTTCCCGGGCGGTCCGGACCAGCATTTTTACCTGTTTCCGGGAAAGTGCCTGTTCATCCCTGAGATTCGGATAAGATTTATACTCGTAATTATAATCTACCCTGAGAACCAGGGTATTAATGCCGTTTCCGGCCAGGTCATTTTCCATAAAGGCAAGAAAGTCCCCCAGGCGTTCCGGCGAAGGAGCAGCGATACAAAATCCCTTTACAATCAGTATGGAATCTGGTATCTGGGCGCCACAAAGTGTATGGACCCATAAAAAGACAAGGATTAGTTTGGTTTTCATGAAAAGTATTTATTAAGATTTTTAATGAAGGAACAGGCTCATGAATATATTAATTTCCCCAGACCTGGGAAAACAGGCATGCCAATCATGCTCTTCGATCTAATTCTTTCTGGATTTTTTTTAACCCAATAAACAATGTAATGGCAGCTGCAGCACAGGCAGATATGGAACCCAAAAAGGTAGGGAAATTAAACTTTTTTTCTGTGTAATAATCATAGACACTGGCCGCCAGGCTAATGAAGACTGCAAAAATCATCAACCATAATAACCATAAAGCCAGTTTCTTTCTTTTTAAAAGTTTTTCCGTGCTTAGATCCTCAATTTTTTTTGCCATGGTGGTTGTCAAATCATTTATTAACCGGACCGAAATACTTCTCAAGCCAGCTTAAGGTTTCCCTGATCAGTTCAGTTTTGGGTATCCAATGATCAGATTCATAAACCTTAAGAACTTTATCCTGTTGCGGTGTCCCCAGAAAATCATAATACGTTTTCACTTCCGCCTCAAGGGGAAATGATAAATCATACTTGCCATTCAGCATGAGTACCGGGATCTTATTACGCGGTAAATAGTTAATAGCATCGGCCTCTGGCAGGCTTTTCCCCCAGAAGCCCCCCAATACATGTACACATAATTTCACCCGATCTTCAACAGCGGGGATATAAGCACCTATAGCAGCTCCCCAGCTATGCGTATAGAGTCCAATTTTCTCAACATCAAAATCCGGCCGGGTTTCCAGGTAGTCGATGGTCCTGCTGAAATCCTTTACCCATTTTGTCAGATACTCGGTAAATAAATGGCTTTCGTTCGGGGCATGATTATCTCTTGGCATTGAACCCCTTCTTTCATAAGTACTCTTATAAATGGGCATGACAGCAGCGATGCCGTTTTTCAGCAGATGTTCACAGAAATAAAAAAACCACCAATCCGGAAAAGGATCATTGCTGACAGCATAGGATCCAGGGAAAAAGATCATGGTTTGATACGGGGGACTGGCATTTCTTGGCAGGAAGAGATATGCGATCATACGTTCATTTTCATAGGCTGCATCAAAACTGAATTTTTCCATGATCCAGTCTTCCGGAGTATTGTCCCTGAGTTCGAGATTGGCATTAAGAGCAAGGTCATCGTATAAGAACTGCTGTTTGTATATCGCAAAAATGTCATCTGAAACAGGTATTTCATTTGCATAATCCCGGACCTCATGAATTTCAATCGGATCAAAAGCATCATCAGGTATGCTCTCCCGGTCCATGTATTGAACACATCGAAATCCATTTCGCTGGGATCTGTCGAAAGAGGACACCTGGCTCAAGTTCCCATACATATAGGATACATCATTCCAGGCCCCACCGTTGATCAGCCTGCCCGCCGCTGTTTTGTTCCAGCACCATTCCCTTACATTGCCGGCCAGATCAAATGTGCCATATGGGTTCAAACCCTGGTTAAATCCCACCGGATCGGGACCTTTGTCCTTGAAATTGCTAAGGGGTACAATTTTATGCCCGAAGCCATACCAGAATTCACTAAAATAGAGACCTGCAGCAGATGCCCAATGTCCATCCGTGGGTAATTCCTTCCCTGCAAATTTTGCATAAGCCGCAGCTTCATACCAGCTGATTCCATTCACCGGGTAATTTGCCTGTCCATCCGGGTAATCGCCCCCTACCCATGTGGAGGGGCCTGGTCTTCCACTTTTATCTACAAATAATTTCATGGCTGATTCCCAGGAAAGTTTTTCTCCATTATCTATAAATTCATACTCCCAGTATACCGGTCTATGGTAACCCTGACTGTCCATGAAGACTTTAAATTGTTTGTTAGTAACCTCGTACTTATCTATGAAGAAATCATTCTTCTCCGCCAGGCAATCGGACCCTAATTCATCCCCGTATCCAGGGACGTACACCATACCTTCCGGGATTTTTCCGCATTCAAATAATTTAACATACAAAGTATCCAGCTTGGTACTCAGAAGGGCAAGTGCTGAATCATACCCGGGTTTTATCATCAGGTAACGGTAAAGAGATCGCGAAGGCATTTCAATGGTGTCAATCGGCGTGGTACCCAGTAAGCTCCATTCTTCATCTAATTCGGAATAACCTTTTATATAAACTTCGGCGCCACCTGGTTCTGAAAGAATGGATAGCCGGGTTGCCAGTACATCTTTCAGGTTTCTGAATTCCGGATCATCGGGGATGTATTTCTCTGCTCTCTTAAGGATATCATATGCTTCCTCCTGGCCATATATATTATATAGTTTCTCTGCTTCAGGCAATAATTCAGTCCTGGCCCACTTTACTTTTACATTATGATTTACTGAGCGGATTATGGCAAGCCCGATAAGAATCACCAGAATTATCCCGGGATATGTAAACAAGGGATTTTTAAACATTCTTCTGCCCCATTTTGAACTTTTAAGTCCGGGGACCTGTTTACCAGCTGGTTTTTCATCAAGTTTTGAGCTTTTCCTTTTTATAAACCATGAAAGAAACAAGGCAACTGGTAATCCGCACGACAGTATGATAAGTAAAATATCACGGGCCCGTTCAACCAGGTCATAATGGTCAATGAAATAATCTGTCATTTCCAGGAGGATCCAGCCACCGCTTATGTAAATCACAAGGGTCTGAACGATCGGGTTGGAGATCAGTTTCTCGATGAGGGTTTTTTGTTCCATCATCTCAGACGAAGAGATTTTTGCAGTTCCGGAATTAACTAAAGTTAGGGAATTCTGATATTCAAATCAATCCACTGAAATGAAAGTTGTGGTTGTCTCCCTGGGGGAATCGTAAATGATCGATCCGTTTTTCACTTCGAACAGCCCTATTTCCTTGAATAGTTCAAAACCATCCTCACAGGTACGGAATGCCTTGAACTTCGTGCTGTTTGTTCCCTTGATCTTGATTTCAACAGGCAATGACCAGATGAATACATTACTGGTTAAGACAATTATATCCGGATGGCCGCTGTCATTCTCGGCAAAGGCTATGATATGTGCTTGTGGGTTGGCCAAATATGCATATGCGACTGCCATTCCCCGGTGTCCGGCACGGGTCAGTTGTTTATAAAAATAATATCCCTTCAACACCTCATAGCTGCTGTCGGCATTTACCCGGAATGCACATCCAGGATTGGGATCCCCGTCTATCCACTCTGCAGGATGCTGGATGCCTGCCCATGGGATTATTTCTCTCAACAAGGTATTCCACCCATTTTGTCATGTACCGACAAAGGTTGGGGATCTGCTGCTCATCCAGATCCCTACCGCCGATAATTTTTTGTTTTGTTGCCCAGGCCGGTGGACCATACAGCGTGGTAATGATCTCCAGCTCATCTCCCCTATCACGGGTTAACTTTAATCCCTCATCGACAAAATATAACATGTTTCTGGTGGTTCTCTCATGATTAAAAGCGCCGTCCGGTTCAGGCTGGTGATAGGGGTCCAGGAACATTTTGACAATTTGAACCTGCAGGCCTTCCTTGCCGAAGATCATATCCAGGATTTCCTGTTTCTGATTCTCGGAAAGCCTGCTGAATCCACCGTAATCCTGCTGATATCCGGAATAATCCCTTGTCTGTGCCGTTTCCACATAATTAAACCCGAAACCATCCCAATCCGATATTTTGACCCCAAAATCTATCTCGGCAGGTATATATTTGATCTCCTTTCGCTGGGCATTCAATCCCGCAAATAAAAACAGTAGTACCAGTAATTGGAAATGCTTGTTTTTCATTAGATTTGAGTATTATCCGCAGCTTTTCTCCTATGACATAGTACAAACATAATTAATTGTTGAAGTCATGAAAGATATTTTTACCGTCAAAAATCCAGGCCATTTCATAAGGACAGGCATCACCTTGCTCATGGTTTTATCCGCAGTCCTGTTTCATCAATGCACCCGGCAGCCACAGACAGCCTACCAGAAAATAATAGACACCGCCAATGCCATCAAGGTTATCAATGCACATGAACACCAGCACTGGCCGGAGGAATATGGAGATCTCACCTACCGGTTTTATCATCTTATCCACAGCAGCTACCTGATGTCGGATATTGTATCAGCAGGAGGTACCAGGTTTGACATGCAACAGCTTGACTCATTGAGCCTGGAAGCACATTGGGATATCAATGGCCAGGCTCTGGACCACACCAGGAACACCAGTTATTACGGTCATTTTATAAAGGGCTTCCGGAAGCTTTATGATTTTGATGATGTGTATTTTACGGAAAAAAATATCCCCCTTCTGTCAGCACAGATTGAAAGGAATTATCAGGATTACCGCAGATGGTTTGATTCCGCCTTCCACAAAGCAGGGTTCGAACTGATGTTTCTTGACCAGTACTGGAAACCGTTTAACACCTTGGTAGACGAACGATATTATGCACTGGTTTTTCATATTAATCCACTGGTCATGCATGCGAGCAACCTCCCTTCCTCCGAAGATACTGCCATGATTTACAATAAGGCTGCTGAAGAGGGGTATCCCATGAATACATTTGACGATTATCTTACATACTGTGACCACCTGTTTCAGAAAAACACGGAACACAAGGCCGTCTGTGTGAAAAACTCCCTGGCGTATGCCAGGTCTCTTGATTTCGAGGAGGTCTCCTATGAAACAGCCAGGAATTTATATAACAAACGTTCAGGGAAACTGAGCCGGGAAGCATCAAAAAAAATTCAGGACTTCATGTTTCACTGGATCATTCAAAAATCTATTGAATATGACCTCCCCATCCAGATCCATACAGGATACCTCGCTGGAAACGGAAACTACCTGGAGAATGGGAAACCGGTGAAATTAAATAACCTTTTCCTAAAATATCCGGAGGCCAGGTTTGTCCTTTTTCACGGGGGATACCCATGGACGGGTGAGTATGCAGCCTTGGGCAAGATGTTTCCCAATGTATACCTGGACCTTGTATGGCTACCGCAAATATCCCGTGAAAAAGCAGTGCTGGCACTGGATGAAATGTTTGACTGTGTCCCGTATAACAAATTTTTCTGGGGAGGAGACTGTGCCTTTATTGAAGAATCAGTTGGATCGCTTGAATATGGCAGGGAGGTCCTGGCAGAAGTATTGGCCCGCAGAATTGAACGTGGATTATTGACAGAGGATGTTGCTTTTGATATTGTCAAAAAGGTCTTGCGGGAGAATGCCATCAAAGTATTTAAACTGGAGGAGAAACTTGGCAAAGCGTTTTGATATCTCATGGTACAGGGGAACCAGGAAAATTCCAGGCTAAGGCAGCGTATATAAGCATCCCTGGATCTGCATCCGTTGCTCATTTTCAAATGTTACAGGGTGCTCACAGCGACCCGGCAACAATATAGCACCATCGGGCGAGGGTAATGATTCGCCAGAAAGGGAAATAATACGTCGAGGTAAAGAAGTCAGCCGGAGCTAGACTTTTTTGATCATTTTTGCAGTAGCTAAAATCGTCTGATCTCCTATATTGACCGTTGCGGTTTTGCTGCCTATATCTTCGATGACACCCTCTGCAGACCAACTTCTCTTTTCAACCCTGACATTATCTCCTACGCGGAATTGTTGTAAGCCATTCTTCTGGCTGGTTTGAAGAAAAGCAAGTTTAATTTCCTTGTCAGCTTCAATCAGTTCTTCCTTGGTTAATTGATGCAATTCCTTACCGTTTACCTTGATATCCATGATATGTTAAATCCTAATAATTAATTTAAAATCTCTGTTTATACAGATTTCAAAGATACAAGAATTCAACGATAAAATATACAACTAATTGTTTCGTCTACAAATAAAATATGATAACTCATCAAATAAAAAAACAGGATTCACCGATAAAGCAGGATGTTTTACCGATTTACCCCTGTGGATAACTTTTTACACGCATAATTTTACATCATAAACTTTAAAAATCATGCCAACAGAGAAAGACTTTTTAAATCAGTTCCAGGATAATCTGGCATTTTTCTTTAATGAAGCAGTAGAAATAAACCTGACAAACCTGAGACAATGTGGTTTCTGGATAAAGACTATGAATCACCAGACCATGGCAGCTGAGATACGGCAAAAAAGAACCGACAGGGGCCTGCCCGCGCCTCCGGTAATGATCTGCAGCGTAACCAACCGATGCAACCTGAAGTGCCAGGGGTGCTACCATCGTTCCCAGGAAAGGCAATCAGGCATTGAGCTTACTTCTGAAAGATTTGGCAGGCTGATCGATGAAGCTTCCGAAATAGGCACCAGGATCATCATGCTTGCAGGCGGAGAACCCCTCCTGCGCAGAGATATGCTGGAAGCAGCAGCAGCAGAGAAAGGAACACTTTTCCCGGTGTTCACCAACGGCGTCCTGCTGGATACCGAGACTACCCGGTTTTTTAAGAAACACCGCAACCTGATACCGGTACTCAGCATTGAGGGTGACCGACAAAGAACGGATGAGAAAAGAGGAACGGGACTCTATGATACGGTTGAATCGGCAGCCCAGGTCCTTCGCAGAAACAAGATGTTCTATGGATTATCCATCACCCTGACCAGCGATAATTTCGACCAGGTAATGGATCCGGAATATTTGCAGAAATATTATGACCAGGGATGCAGGCTTTTCTTCTTTATAGAATATGTTCCTGCCACAGAAAAAGATATCCCGAGCTGTATAACCGCGGAGCAAAGAAAAAAGTTACCCGTGATCAATAAATTATTGCGCGAGTCTATCCCTGCACTTTATATAACCCTTCCGGGCGAGGAAGAACAGTATGGCGGTTGCCTGGCTGCCGGCAGGGGATTTGTTCATATCAGTGCTACCGGAGATGTCGAACCCTGTCCGTTTGCCCCGTATTCAGATACCAACATTAAAAACTCCTCACTGACAGAGGCACTTGACTCTTTCTTGTTGAACAGGATCAGGAACAATCACCATCTGCTTAAAGAATCATCCGGTGGATGTACTCTCTGGGAAAATAAAGACTGGGTCGAAGAACAAATGGATGTTCGTAAATCATTGAGCGCATAAGATTTTCGTATCTTTATATCCTTTATTATCGTTAACTCAAAATCACTAATAATGAAAATAGGGATATTAGGTACAGGAATGGTTGGATAAACACTGGGTGATAAGTTAGTCCAATTGGGACATGAAGTTGTTATGGGAAGCCGTAACAGCGCTAATGAAAAAGCGGCAGAATGGGTTTCACGCAACGGGGAAAGGGCTTCCCACGATGTATTCAGTGAAGCAGCCAGCTTCGGGGAAATGGTTTTTAATTGCATCAAGGGAGAGGGAGCTATGGCCGCCCTGGAAATGACCGGATCAGAGGCGTTGGCAGGGAAGATCCTGGTGGATGTATCCAATCCACTTGATTTTTCCAGGGGAATACCTCCCTCCCTCCTTGTCTGCAATACAGAAAGCCTGGGTGAAC
>LJUP01000029.1 GCA_001303955.1 Bacteroides sp. SM23_62
GGGGGACAGGGCATAGTGCTGGCCGGTTATATTTTGGGCAAGGCCGCCTCCATCCATGATAAAAAAAATGCCACCCTTACCCAGAGTTACGGACCGGAATCCAGAGGAAGTTCTTGCAGTGCACAGCTGATCATCGGAAATGATGAAATTGATTATCCGAAGGTAAGTCATCCCGATATTTTACTCATCATGTCCCAGGAAGCATACGATAAATTTACTCCGGAGCTTACAAAAGGGGGCACGCTCCTGTATGATGAGGACCTGGCAAAACCAACCAATAACTTTGGTAAGACCACGAGGGTCCATTCCATCCCAGCCACCCGGTATGCGGAAGAACTCGGGAAAAAGGTGGTGGCAAATATTATCATGCTGGGATTTTTTACGGCTATCAGCGGAATGATCTCTCCGGAGGCCATGAAAAAGTCCATCCGCTCAAGCACCCCAAGCGGATTTGAAGAGCTTAATATAAAGGCATTTGACAGGGGATATGAAAGCGGCCTAACCAAAATAAACAAGAAGCGATGAGTGAAATACCAGAAGTTAAAACAAGGGAAGAAACAGATCTTATCCTGGATGAAATTGTAAGCCAGGCCTATCAATGCATGGAATGCGGCAGGTGCACAGGAAGTTGCCCGATGGTAGCGTTGTTCCCCAAAGACTTTCACCCCCATCATCTGCTGTCTGAGATTACGAAAGATCCTGAAAAAGTCCTCAGAGGATATGAGCTATGGTTCTGTGCTTCCTGCTATAAATGCAACAATAGATGTCCGCAGGGACTGGAATATCCTTACTTTATCATGCAACTAAGAAGACTGGCTGTGAGAAAGAACGGGGTAACGCCCCTGCGCAAGGCATTCAGCAGGATCAGGACAATCATCCCTTACCCGGTAACTTTCCTGTCAGTATGCATTCATCCGGAGAGAATAAACCTGGATCCTTCCATTATTGAAAAACTGCACAGTGAAAACCTGTCCCGCATCAGGAAAGAGAAATCACCGGCAACCGGACCGAAAATAGGAGTGGTTGGATCAGGAGCTGCGGGACTGATGGGAGCGTATGAATTGAGGAAAATGGGCTATCGTGTTACCATTTTTGAATCCCAGTCCAATCCGGGAGGCATGTTCAGTACAGCCATCCCTGAATACAGGTTACCGCTGAAAATCGTGCTCGAGGAGATCGACAATCTCCGGCATCCAGGCATAGAGATCCGGACAGATACAGCATTCGGCCGGGATATCACACTCGACCAATTGCGCAAGGACAATTACATGGCAATCTTGCTGTCAACTGGTGCACATGCATGCAAGGAACTGGGCATCAAGGGAGAAGATTTTGAAGGCGTATTCAACACCCTCGACTTCCTTGCAGCATTGAAGCTTAAACATAAAAAGCTTACTGGCAAGAGGGTGGTTGTGATAGGCGGAGGGAATACCGCCATGGATGCTGCCGCTGCCGCCATGAGATACGGGGCCAAAGAGACAATACTCCTCTACCGGCGTACCCGCGAGGAAATGCCGGCAGACATGAATGAGATCAGAGAGGCTGAAAAGGAAGGCGTACAGATCAGATACCTGGAAGCACCCGTGGGAATACATGGGGTGAAGTCAAAATTAAACCAGCTTGAATGCATGAAAATGCAACTTGGCGAACCTGACCTGACCGGAAGAAGAAGGCCTGTTCCGGTAGAAGGATCAAATTTCATTTTAGCCGCTGACATCCTGGTAATAGCCATTGGGGAAAAACCCCAAACTGAATCCTTCCCAGATGAAACCGCTACCAGTAAGGATGGTACCATACTGGTCAACCCGATGAGCATGGAAACGAGCATACCGGGTGTTTTTGCCGCGGGGGATAATGTACTGGGACCGGCAACGGTGCCGGATGCCATAATCGGTGCCAGAAGGGCTGCAACAGGAATCGACAATTATATTAAAACATCATGACTGAACAAGAAAATGGAGAACTCAGGATAGGCGTATATGTCTGTCATTGTGGACTGAATATTGCCGGGTCGGTGGACTGCGAAGCGGTTACCGAATATGCCAGGGGATTGGATGATGTAGTGGTTGCAAGCGATAATAAATATACCTGTTCAGATCCCGGCCAGGATATTATTAAGAATGAGATCAGGGAACACAAACTGAACAGGGTGGTGGTTGCCTCATGTACCCCCCGTCTGCATGAACCAACCTTCAGGAAGGCTTGCGAGGACGCGGGACTGAACCCCTATCTGTTTGAGATGGCCAACATCAGGGACCAGTGCAGCTGGGTGCACCTCTACGACCGGGAAGGCGCCACCCAGAAAGCCAAGGACCTTGTCAAGATGGCCGTAGCACGGGCACGCCTGCTGACACCCCAGTATGAAACAGAAGTGCCGGTAACCAGGAAAGCACTGGTCATCGGTGGCGGTGTTGCCGGCATACAGGCAGCCCTCGACCTGGCGGACCAGGATTACAAGGTGACCCTGGTGGAGAAGGAGCCCAGCATAGGGGGCAAAATGGCACAGATAGACAAGACTTTTCCTACCATGGACTGTTCCATCTGTATTCTGGCTCCCAAGATGAGTGAGGCAGGAAGGCATCCCAATATTACCCTGCTGACCAACAGCGAGGTCAAGGAAGTCTCCGGCTATATCGGGAACTTCCAGATAAAGGTTTTAAAAAAGGCCAGGTTCGTTGATGAAAAGGAATGTACGGCCTGCGGGGACTGTGCCGATGTTTGTCCCGTTGTCAGGCCCAATGAATTTGATGTCGGACTGGCAACACGAAAAGCCATTTATACGCCCTTCGCGCAGGCGGTCCCTTCCGCCTATATCATAAACATGGATGACTGCCTGGGGGATGTCCCCATCGCCTGTGGCAAATGTGTGGATAAGTGTGAAAAGCATGCCATAAACTTTGACATGCCCGATGAACTCATCGATCTGGATGTGGGAACCATTATCGTGGCCACCGGTGTGGATGTCTATGATCCTACCGAAATGACGGAATATGGCTACCGCAGGTATGAAAATGTCATCACCAGCCTAGAATTTGAGCGGTTGATCAATGCAGGGGGACCGAGCGGCGGACACCTGATCCGGCCGAGTGATAAGAAAATCCCTAAAACAGTGGGATTCATCCAATGTGTCGGCTCCCGGAATGAAAAAAGAGGCAATCCCTATTGCAGCAATGTTTGCTGTATGAACACCATCAAAGATTCATTGCTGATCATGGAACACTGGCCGGATACGAAGATTAAGATCTTCTACCTGGACATCAGGGCATTCGGAAAGGGATTCGAGGATCTTTACAAACGATCGAAAAGTTCCGGGGTAATGTATATCAGGGGACTCCCAGCCGAGATCAAGGAGGATCCTGTTACCAATAACCTGGTCATCGTCTCCGAAAACACCAATACGGGCAAGGTCGAGGAGCATGAGGTGGATATGGCCATCCTCTCGGTGGGACTCATCCCCACGAAGGACAGTGATGTTATCCAGCGGTTGTTTACACTGTCAAAAACATCAGATGGGTTCTTTATGGAATCTCATCCAAAGCTCAAACCTGTCGATGCGCCCACGCAGGGAGTATTCTTTGCAGGCTGTGCCGAGGGTCCCAAAGATATTAAAGACAGCGTGACACAGGCCAGTGCGGCTGCCTCCCGGGCCGGGATACTCATGAAAGCCGGAAAGATCAAGGTAGAAGCCATCACATCCGTGATCGATGAAGATATTTGCAATGCCTGTGGCCTGTGTGCCCGTGTCTGTCCCTACAATGCCATTGAAGTGGATCCCAAAAACAAGATCCCCGCCCATGTCATCGAAGCTGCCTGTGCGGGTTGCGGTACCTGCGGGGCCGAATGCAAACACGGGGCCATTACCATGAGGCATTTTACGGACCAGCAGATACTGGCGCAAGTGGATGCTGTTACAGAGGAGAATGCTGATAAAAAGATCGTTGCCTTTTGCTGTAACTGGTGCTCTTATGCAGGCGCTGATTTCGCTGGTGTCAGCCGCATGCAATACCCCCCTGCAGTCAGGATCATCAGGAGCATGTGCAGTGGCAGGATATCGGAGGAATTTGTACTGCATGCCTTCCGGCGTGGAGCCGCTGCCGTTCTCGTTGCCGGTTGCCACCTGAATGATTGTCATTATATAGATGCCAACTACCAGACTTTGAAAAGAGTCGAGAAACTATGGAAAAAACTGGAAAAGATGGGTATTGAGAAAGAGCGGTTGCAGCTGGCCTGGATCAGTGCCGCTGAAGGAGAGAAATTTGCCAGTAAAATAAAGCAGATGAAAGAGATCATCGACGGGGTATCTGCAGGTGAGATTAAAAAAACCATCGAGGTGCTCGCATAATCATGTCAGATGGCATTGATATTCAACAATTCCGGCTTATTGATATAAATCAGGTAATCTTTTTTTATCAGGTCAATACTTTCAAGGCTCCTCTGTAATTTCAACACCCTGATGATGTATTCAACCTTGTTCCCGATGTGAAAAGCCCCTATGGCCGTATCGAAATCGCCAAGGGCAACGTTTACCTTTATCCGCTTGGTGATCTCCTCAAATAAATCCCATTCTATCTGGTGCGGGATCCGGAAATATGCCAGCTCCGGCGTTTTTTTATCAAAATAAACACCCTTGTCAACCTCCTCAAGAGAAATATACTTTTTGAGTTTAATGACCCCCTTTTCCTTGATTGCCATCTTTTTCATTGATATCTCAAAACCAAAGTCTGTAAAAAGGCTTTGAATATCCCTTATCAAAAAGCTTTTATCAAAGAGTTTAATCCTTATCACCGGATGAGTTTCCCCTGCCACATAGATATTCCCTTCCACGGCATCAAATAATTGACCACACTTTAATTGTATCTTTTCAGATGCCACTACAATATCTTCCAGTGGATAATCCTCCGCCATTACCATGAAATAAAATTCAGGGATATTCCTTAATGGCATTTTATCCTGCAAGCCATCAAACGGCCTCCAGATTTTCAATACGAATGATCCCGGCAGGATATTTTTTTCCACGGTCGCAAGAAATTCTTTCTTGTATATACAACCATAAACCTTATCCATACTTTTCATTGACAACTATTTAATGATAAATTGCAAGGCCACAAAGAGAATTGCGATTGTGAAGAAAATTGAGAGGTAGCGCAAAATTAATTAAAAAAAATATAACATTCCAGTATCCTGACCCCATCCTCCTGTTTATTCCTGGATTTTTGTACATTTACTCAGCTCTGGAATGAAGGCACCATCGAACATATCTTCACTTAACAGTGCATACCTTTTCCAACTGGAAAAACACCGGATTGATCCTGACAGCCAGCTCCGACTTCTCAACCAATTCCTGCTTGAACACAATTGTACTTTCAGTGGCAAGACCATGCCCACCTTGCTGAAACCTAATTTCGTCTCCAGGAATCAATTACAGAAACTGAAACAGACAGTCGAAATAATGAGCACTGCACTGGATAAATTCATAGATCTCTATATGGGGAATGAAGAGGTGCGCCACATTATGAAATTTTCAGCACTTGAAAATGAGCTGTTCAGGATTGAACCCGGTTATCAGAAACCGCTGGTGATCTCCAGGCTGGATGCCTTTTTAAATGAAGATTCTGTGAAGTTTCTTGAATTCAATTGCGATTCACCTGCCGGGATTGCCTATGCCGATATCCTGGAAGATGGTTTCCGTGAACTATTCAGGGAATATCCCTTATTCGAGAACTGGAGAATTACCTATACCAGAAGGCAGGATCTACTGGTCAAGTCATTGTTGCTTTGCTATTCCCAATACCGGTCCAATGCCAGGTCCATGCCTGAAAAGCCCGTTATTGCCATTGTGGACTGGGAGGAGGTTTCCACCTATTCTGAATTCCAGCTGCTGGAGAAACATTTTACCGGGAAGGGTTATAAAACCATAATTTGCAGTCCCCAGCAATTCTCCATAAGAAATGGCAGGGCCTTTGCCCGTGATGAGGAGGTGCATCTTGTATACAGGCGGGTGATCACCCGCGAACTGCTCCAGAAATATGACCAGGTCGGCGCATTCATCCAATGCATGAAAGAGGGTCTGGTATGCTGTTGTAATTCATTCAGATCCTATATCGTGGGGAATAAAAAGGTACTTTCCCTCATCTCAAATCACCGTTTTCAGGGAATATTCAACAGGAAAGAATTAAAAATAATCAAGGAGACCGTTCCCTGGACAGAAATTCTTGCAGATAAGGAAGTAACCTTCAGGGACAAACGTGTCCATCTCAGGGATTTCATCCTTGAAAACAAAAACCTGCTGGTGCTCAAGCCTGCCAATATGTATGGCGGGAAGAATGTCTATATAGGCCTGGAAACCGGCCAGGAAACCTGGGAAAGGGTAATGAACCAGCAAATTGAGGATGAGTCCTGGGTGGTCCAGGAATACGTCGATATCCCCACTGATATTTACCCCGAGATCGGCGACGGGATCTCCTTTAAAAGAAAATATGTGAATATCAATCCTTTCGCTTTGCTGGGAAAGTACAGCGGGTCCATCACCAGGGTATCTGACAGTGCTGTTATCAATGTAAGTGCGGGTGGCGGGCTCGTTCCAACGCTGGGTGCAGATCCTGGCACTAGGTAGTACTCATGATGGAACTTCGGCGGTACTCAATGAAGGAGATTGAAAAAAAGCTGTTGGACGGCGAGCTTCCCTTTTCAGGCATCACGGAACTGGGATCCAGTGAATTCCACTTTGAGCAGCCTGCCTTCCATGCAGGCGTGTCCATGCATTCCGGTCACCGGGTCCGAAGTGGAATAATGGAAATCCTGGCAGTTGGTGAAAGGGACCGCTACCGTGAGGAAGATCCCTTTATGGACAGGTTTATATCGGATTTCCCCATACGGATCTGCGGGAGGGATTCCAGGTTTGAATATGACCTGAACCGGAATCCTTACATGGCGCTTTATGATTCCGACAGACCTGAATGGGGATTGAAAGTATGGAATCAGGAGATCCCGGAAGAAGAACGCGTCCAGAGCATCAATAAGCACCGGGAGTTTCACGAGCTTCTTGAAATGGTAAGCATGTATCTCCTCAAGCAAAACGGGCATGCCCTGCTATTCGACTTGCATGCCTATTGTTACCAAAGAGCAAACAGGCAGCGATGGCATGAGGATGAAAGGCCGGAAATTAATATCGGGACCGGGGCGGTTAACCGGGAGATATTCGAACCTGCCATCAGATGCTTCAAAAACAATATCCGCCAAACAGAGATCCAGGGTCATTCTGTCCGGATCTCTGAGAATGAAATATTCTTTGGAGGCTACCTTTCCAGGCATCTCAGCAGAATCTACCATGACCGGTTGCTTGTGCTGGCCCTCGAATACAAAAAGATCTTTATGGATGAATGGACCGGCGAACTCTACGAGGAGGTGCTGGATAAATTGATACGGGATTTCAAACGGGCAGCTGACCGTGCAGTCGAAACCTGTTTGTCCATGCTCTGAGGGCCTGTCTGATCAGGACCGCTAACTTTCGTGTGCCGCCAAACGAAGAAAAACCGCCCCATTAAGGAGACGGCCTTTACGAAAATGATCAAATTGAAATAGGATCTACAGCGGTGTCGGACCCTCTTCCAGGGTGAATTCAGGATTGGGTCCGGCTTTGGTAACCTTGAACCTCATGGACCAGTTACCATCAGCGCCGCTATAGGTAGCAAAATTCACCACATAATAGACGTCAACCCCATCGACCTGGGTCACGGCGTTGGGATATTTGCCTGGCAGCAGTACCTTGCCTATGGCGGCTTCCACGGCATTTTCCCAGGTATCAAAATCGGCGGCTTCGAAGAAACCGGAGCGAATATCAAAGTTTGAATAATAGGAACCTGCACCGTGATAGAATTCAGCAGTTCCGTAAGAATCAAGGTAACTTTCACCTTTGTTTGCCTTCACCCAGTCTACGATCAACTGGTAATCCGCCGATGACATGGTAAATGTCACGGTCGGATCAAATACCCACTTTGTACCATTGTGGATAAACTGGTCCATTTTTTCGATCACCGGATTATAGGGAACCCATTCCGTCGTGAAAGAATATTCCGATGCACGCACCGTGGTACTTCCGCTTGAATAATATTTGTAACAAACTGCAAGTATATCCTCCTGTTGTGCATATGGGTACTTGATAGTTAGCATCTGGGGTATATAATTCTCGGGGCGATCCGAACTGGAGAAGTTATTATACTTCCCCGGCGCTCCCATTTCATCATAATCTGCCGAGCTCAGGTAGTAAACGTCTTCGATCTTTTCCCACGCTGATCCGCTGTATTTGTAATAATCACCCATGTCAACGGTCGAGGTGGTTGAATAGCTCAGGTATTCTTCACTGGGACCGTCGACCAGCTCAAAAACGGGTGGATCGCCTGCAGCAGTACATTTAAAAACCACGTAAAAGGTGTGTCCTGCACCGTCATAGGTATCATAGGTAATATTGTAATATACGGTCTTGCCATCTACCTCAGGTGTCGCATTCGGATATTTTGCAGGCAGCCACACATCGCCTATGGCTGATAGAACGGCCTCCCCGGAGCTGGCGAATGCCGTATCTTCCCATTTCCCTTCCCTGCCATCAAAGTTCTGGTAATATGCACCTGCCCCAAAATAGGTCTCAGAGTCACCGTAGCTGCTAATATAACTGGTGTCAACATTCTCTTTCACCCAGTCCACGATGATCTGATAATCCTCACCCACCATGGACTTTGTAACTGAAGGATCAACGATGACAGAGGTGTATTTATATAGTGCCAGCCGGACATTATTCTCTGCTGCATCAGGGATGGCAGCTGCCAGGAAACCAGGGATAAAATTATCCGGGTTGTCTGTCCCGATAAAGGTTTTATACTGCCCCTGTTTTTCGCCCACTTCCAAATAATTTGTATCAGAGACTTGATACTCTTCCGGTTTAGTGAGTTCATCGAGGTATTCGGGATAATCTGTATAGAAATCATATCCGACATTCGCAACAGAGGAAAGGCTCAGTGCAGGATACTGCAGGGCCAGAAATGGAGGAATATATTTTGAGGCCGAAACATTGTCACTGAAATATTCATTGTCTTCTATAAAATCAGCATTAAGAGAGTCCCCTGACTCCCTTGCGAGATCGGCTATGGTTGCATAGTCATCAGAGGAGAGCAGATGTTCCAGGCTATTGGCATAACCGGTAGCTTTTTTATCTCTTTCATTATAGACATCCTCCAGGGGATCACAAGCCGTAAGGACGACGGCAATTAAAATGATATAATATAATAATCTGTTCATTTTATATTTTTTTTATTTTTTAACGCTCTCTGCTAGAAATGTATTCTCAGGCTGATTATCCAGGAACGTCCCCAGCCGTAGAAGACCTGTGCGCTCTGCCAGTCATGGGTTGCTCCGTCTTCGGCATCTGAGATATATTCTGTATCAAACAGGTTATTAATGTTGCCTACGAGTGTTGAGCGGAATGGTCCAAGGTTAAATCGATACGATAACCAGAGATCCATCAGGTGATAGTCGGGCACCTTCCATGCATCCTGATTTTTGCCGCCCTCCGGTTCTGTCGTCCGAGACTCGGGATCAAAGAAGGAAAACAGTTTATCGTAATAATTGTAATTGGCACCCAGTCTGAGCCCTGCCAGCAATTCATAGTTCAGTCCAAGTGCAGCTGTGGTCTGGGCAGCATCTCCCACATGTACACCTTTGATATACACGGATTCGGTTGCGATCAGGTTCTGGTTATCGTCAAAGAACTGAACATCCAGCAGGTCCTTCCTCCATCTCCAGTCCCCCACCGACAACATACCGTTGATACTCAGCTTACTGACCGGACTGGCGACAAAATCCAGCTCAACGCCCAGGTGCCTGGCATTGATGCCGGTCATGTTGGCAAACCTGTCCTGTCCGGTAGCATCCCTGTAACTGATGACCCTCGATTTATCCGACCAGGTGGTAATATAGGCGTTCACATTGGCACTGATATAACTGCTTCGATACCCGTATCCCAGTTCGAATGAGGATACCTTTTCGTTAGGGGCATCGGCGTTTGCGTCATTTGTGTAATTGTAAAAAAGCGTTCTGAAATCAGGCTGGTTCCCAAAATATCCGAGATTTAGAAATACGTTATGGTAATCCGTCAGATTGTAGTTGGCCCCGCCCTTAGCGCTGAAGCCGATAAAATTATACCACCTTGATATTTGGGCCGGATCACTGTCCAGGTAAATAAAATAATCTTTCCGCTTATAGGATTTATTTGACAGTGAAGTGGAAACAAAGGCATCCAAAAGCCCGAAGGTGGCTTCACCCTGTGCAAAAATGCCATACCAGCCGACAATGCCGTCATCATAATAGTCTATTTTGTCTCCCTTATAGGCAACATTGACCGGATTATTTACATTAACATCCTCCTCCAGGTAATAATCACCTCCAAGCAGGTCGGCCACTTCCCGGTAATGTTCACCCACATAATACCGCAGGTCGATTCCACCGGAAATCACCAGCCAGTCCCTCGTCCATCTTGCGTGTGACAGCAGTCCGGTCCAGAAATGGTTGTTCACCGAATTTCTCAGAATGGTCTCTGAACCATTGGCACCGGCAGCCATGTTTTCATCTACTATCCTGTCAATATCGGGCTGGTTTTCCCTTAAATATTCCGGTTCGTAGAATTTTGATACACCGAGCGGACCGCTGCCTCCTCCCGTTCCAATGGAGAGATATGCTGCAGTGGATACGTTAAGCTGACTGTTAACATCCCAGAAATGGTTTAAGATCCCCATGGGTTTATGATAATAATTCCTGCGGATATAAAAGACCTGACCGTTTTTATAGCCCCAATCGGCATTGTACCTTATGCTGTTGATGGTCGGTGATTTGTATCTGTCAATGGGAAGTTTGTCATACCGCTGACCGTGCCACTGCGGAGCACCAAAAAGGGATAATGCCAGCCTGTGGTTATCATTGACCATTTTTGAAATATTCAGGTAGTAGGACCATGATTCAAACTGGGTGCCATCAACATACCCATCGCCATGAGATTTGGACAGGGATATGGTTGTCGCCCAGTTATTATCCGTCAATCCTGATGACAGGGTAAATCCAAGTTTATTATACCCGTCATTGCCGACACCGTAGTAAACATTGCCGCCGCGCTCGGCATCAGTGGTTTTGGTCAGGATATTGATGGTCCCTCCCACGGAGGGAATAGCGATCCTGGCTGCTCCGAGTCCCCTTTGCACCTGCATGGTCCTGGTAACATCCGAAAGGCCTGCCCAGTTGGACCAGTAGACCCAGCGGTTCTCCATGTCGTTGACAGGAACACCATTGATCATCACCGCGGAATATCGTGAGTTAAACCCGCGGATATTGATCCTGGAATCACCAAATGCCCCTCCCTGTTTTGTGGCATAAATGCCGGGAGTGGACTTGAGGATTTCGGGGTATTCCTGCATCCCAAGCTGTGTTTCAATTACTTCGGGCTTAATATTGGAAACCGCCACCGGTGTTTTTCGGTCTATGGCCACGCTGGCAAAGACAACCACTTCCTCCAGTCCAACTGCATCACTTTCCATTTCAAAAGTGCCCAGTTCAACTTCCGCTCCGGTCAGCTCAAGGTTTCTTTCAATGGTGAGAAATCCCACAGATGAAATCACCAGGGTCTGTTCACCTTCAAGTCTGGTATTGATGGTAAAATTACCGGATAGATCGGAAACAGTCCCGATAGTTGTTCCCTGAAAATATACATTGGCACCAATCACCGGCTGTCCTCCGGTTTCGAGGATGGTACCGGTCAATTGTGTCGTCCTTTGCCCATGAACACCTGACACGATCAGTGTCAGGATCCAAGCCGCGAGTAGGGTTTTGAATGTAATTCTCATAAATCTAGGTTTTTGGTTAAAGAATTATTGGTTTGTATTAATAATCAGGCGAAGCCATGTAACCTGTGAGATATGCCGGCAAGTCCGTGTGTCTTGTTTTCCTTGAATGATACGAAATCAATCTAGAATTATTGAATAATTTATCGCAATATTAGGGAAAATACAACCTGCGAAGGCTTCTACAATATTAATTAAAAATGAAAAAAATATTACCGAAAAAAAGGTAATTCTGGGGATATATTTTAAAACATAATGCATCTACGCAGTTGGGTTCAATCGGGTGCTTTCAGACCTATTGTTCATTTCTGGTCAATGAAAATTTTCCTGCTGAAAATATTGTATTTCAGGATGCAGAAAATGGCATGGAATCCGTCTTTCCAGTTGATCTTTTTGCCTTCGTCGTATGTCCTCCCGTAATAAGAAATGCCAACTTCATAGATCCGGATCCCGGGTATCCTGGAGATCTTTGCTGTAACCTCGGGTTCAAAACCAAATCTTTTTTCCTTCAGGTATATCCTTTGAATAATCTCTGTCCTGAATAGTTTATAGCAGGTTTCCATGTCCGTGAGATTCAAATTGGTAAACATATTGGACACGGATGTCAGTATTTTATTCCCGATGGAATGCCAGAAAAAAAGTATCCTGTGTGGATTTGCACCCATGAACCGTGAACCATATACCACATCGGCATGGCCATTGAGTACTGGTTTAAGCAGGTCCCGGTATTCCTCGGGGTCATATTCAAGGTCGGCATCCTGGATAATCAGGTATTCCCCGCTGGCCAAGTCGATCCCCTTATGAATTGCGGCCCCTTTGCCCTGGTTCATTTCCTGGTTCAATAATTTGACATTCATATCGGAATGCCGGGATATGAACTTCTCAACCAGTGCCTTTGTGTCATCGGTAGAGCAATCATTCACAACGATGATCTCCTTGTCTATCCCGTTGATTTCCAGTCCGGCTACTTTTTGAAGAATGTCCAGAATGGTGCCGCCCTCATTATAGGCGGGAATAATTACCGAAAGACGCTTGTTCATTAAAAATGCTGGTTTGAATAATTCAAAGATATTATTTAAATTCTAGGTAGAAAATCACGTGAAAGATCGGATCAATAAAAATCGCATGATTTTTGCATAACAATATTATTGGATAACTTTGCAAAAAATAATCATTTATGGGGATACCCAGATTTTTTAAAATACCGCAGCACAAACAGTTCCATTACGAGCCCCTGTATTATGATGAGCGGAAGGAAAAACTGCAGGAGAGGATCAAAAGGATAGAACAGGAATACGGTGTGAAGAATGGTGAGGAATATGTCAGGTCTCTGACCAAGGGATCATTCTCGCATTATTATGACAGGAAAAGAAAAACGCAAAGATATTCCACCACCCGTCTGATCATCATTATCATCTTCCTTTTGTTCGTGGCTTACTATTTATTTTTCGTCTGATCATATGTCAGATATCATCAAACTCTTACCGGATTCTGTCGCCAACCAGATAGCCGCCGGGGAAGTCATTCAACGGCCTGCCTCCGTGGCAAAGGAACTGATGGAAAATGCTATTGATGCAGGCGCCTCGACCATAAAAGTCAACATCAAGGAAGCAGGCCGCACACTGATCCAGGTAATCGATGATGGCTGCGGGATGTCTCCCTCCGATGCACGCCTGGCATTTGAAAGGCATGCCACTTCAAAGATATCAGATGCCAAAGATCTTTTTGCCATCAGGACCCTGGGATTCAGGGGAGAAGCATTGGCTTCGGTCGCCGCCATAGCAGAAGTTGACCTGAAAACACGCCGGGTGGAAGATGAGCTTGGCACGGAGATCCGGATCCATGGTTCGGAATTAAAAGGCCAGGAACCGGTTTCCTGTCCACCGGGCAGCAATTTCATGGTCAGGAACCTTTTTTACAATGTCCCGGCACGCCGGAAGTTTCTGAAGGCGAACACTACGGAGTTCAGGCACATAGCATATGAATTTTACAGGGTGGCGCTGACCAACCCTGAGCTTTCAATTTCCCTGACACATAACCAGACCGAGATCTACAGCCTGCCGCCTGCCCAGATCAAGCAACGCATCATCAATGTATTCGGCAAGCATATGTCCCAGGTCCTGATCCCCATACAAACAGAAACAGGCATTGTGCAGATCCATGGGTACCTTGGCAAACCGGAAGCAGCCAGGAAAACATTCGGGGAACAGTTCTTTTTTGTGAACCGCAGGTACATGCGCCATCCTTATTTTCACAAAGCCATCATGGAAGCCTACGAACAGGTTCTCCCTCCGGATACTGTCCCATCATATTTCCTGTATATGGAAGCAGCCACTGAATCCATTGATATCAATATCCATCCTACCAAGACAGAGGTGAAATTTGAAGATGAGCGATACATCTACCAGATCCTGCATGCTGCTGTCAGGGAAACACTGGGTAGGCACAGCATGGTCCCCTCCCTCGATTTCAATAAGGAAGGAGACATTGACATACCTGTCTTGCGGAAAGATACCCAAATCAATATCCCCAGGGAACGCATCAACCCGGATTACAATCCGTTTGAAGAGGAAAACGGCGGACAACCCTACCAGGTCAGGGAACAGACCGGAAAACAATCAAGGTACAGCCATTGGGAGAGCCTGTTCGAGGATATTGAAAAGGCAGAACGAAAAATCAGCGAGGCACTGGAGGAGAATGTGGGACCGGGTGCGGACCGGAGGGAATCCAACCTCTTCCAGTTCAAACAGAAATACATTCTGCTGGCGGTTAAATCCGGACTCATGGTGGTGGACCAGCAGCGGGCACACCAGCGGATCCTCTATGACAGGCTCCACCTGGCGGCTGCACAGGACAGTCCTGCAGTACAGCAGGATCTGTTCCCCAGGCAGGTTGAACTGAATGCTGCCGATCATGCAGTGTTAATGGAAATATTTAACGATATTTGCAAATTGGGTTTTGACATCAGGGAACTGGGGGACCATTCCATTGAGATTACGGGCATCCCGGCAAACCTGAGTGATGAAGACCCATCCATATGGTTGGATCACTTTTTAAAGGAATTCAAGGAAAAAGGAGGAGACATCAGGGGCGAAAGAGACAGGATGATTGCATCAGCCCTCGCCAGGACAGGCGCGATCAAGCCTGGGAAAGTGCTGATGCCAAGGGAAATGAGAGAATTGCTGGACCAATTGTTTGCCTGCAGTGAACCTGGATTTACACCTGATGGCAAAACTGTTTTCAGGATATTGCCCCTGGACGATATTGATAAAATGTTTAATTGAATCAGATGAACGGAACAGGACCCAGATTATTTGCCAATATACCCCCCGTACTTAAAAACCTGCTGATCATCAATATCCTGATGTTCATCGGGACCATGGTAGTTCAGGGTACTATGCAGGTGGACCTGAACAAGATCCTCGGACTCCATTATTTCAAATCAGAGTTATTCAGGCCTTACCAGATCGTTACACATATGTTCATGCATGCCAACCTCACACATATCTTCCTCAACATGTTTATGCTGTGGATGTTCGGGAGGGTGCTTGAGCAGGTCTGGGGAGGTAAGCGGTTTTTGTTTTATTATTTTTTCACGGGACTCGGAGCGGCAGCCCTGCATATGCTGGTTATGCACATTGAACTAAGCTCCCTGGTCAGGGATGCCACTGCATTCGGGAATACACCGTCACCTGACCTGTTCGCCGCTTTCATCAAGGATCACCTGGGCAGATCCTCTCCCCAGCTGTATGATTTTATTCAGGCATGGCTGACAGAGCCGGGTAATCCATCTTATTCCCGTGAAGCACTTTCATTTGTGGACAAACTGGTTCAGCAGAAATTGAATATAACAACAGTGGGTGCCTCGGGAGCAGTTTATGGGGTCCTGCTGGCCTTCGGGGTCATTTTCCCGAACATGCCGCTGGTCCTGATCTTCTTTCCCTTCTTCCCGATCAAGGCCAAATACATGGTGATGGCCATGGGGGTGCTCGAACTGGTGCACGGCCTGTCCATGCCGGGAAGCAATGTGGCTCATTTTGCGCATCTCGGCGGCATGATATTCGGATTTATCCTAATCAAATACTGGAATACCAGCCGTAAAGATTTTTACTGATTAATATTCGTGAGTCCAGGAGTAATAGCCAGCCATGGCAATTATTGATGAAATAAAGACATCTTTTAAATTCGGGTCCACCCTGACCAGGCTGATCTATATTAACCTGGCTGTATTTGTGATCGTTAACCTGGTTGAAGTTTTTTATTTCCTTCTGAACAGGCACGCCAATTACCCGGATTTCCTCCTCCTGTTTGCCGTTCCGGCTGACCTTGGACAGCTGGCAACCAGGCCCTGGTCCATCATCAGCTATATGTTCCTGCATAAAAATTTCCTGCACATACTTTTCAACCTCCTGTGGCTGTACTGGTTTGGAAGGGTGTTCCTGGAATATCTCGATTCCAGAAAACTGGTTGGTGTCTACCTGCTCGGGGGATTGTCAGGGGCTATCCTGTACATTGCAGCATTCAACCTTTTCCCGGTATTCAGCCATGAACTGGGATTATCCTACGCGCTTGGTGCATCGGCTGCGGTCATGGCCATCGTTATTGCCATTGCAGTGTATGTGCCCAATTACATCATGCACCTGCTGTTCATCGGAAGGGTCAAGATCATTTATATTGCCATCATTGGATTCCTGATCACTTCTGTCTTTGATTTCTCGATCAACACCGGCGGGAAGATAGCGCATATCGGGGGAGGGCTATTCGGCTATCTTTATATTCTCAGGTATAAACAGGGCAAGGACATGACCCGTGGGATTAACCGCCTGCTTGAAGGACTTTTCTCTTTGTTCAGGCCCAGACCCAAAATCAGGGTAACGCACCGCAAGACCGATACGGATATGGATTATAACCTGCGCAAGGCGGATGAACAGAAAGAAGTGGACCGGATCCTGGACAAGATAGCCAAGTCAGGTTACAGCAGTCTGTCAGCCCAGGAGAAAGAGATCCTGTTCCGCCAGAGTAAAAAATAATACTTTGGACATCCCAAAACAGGCGTTCATAAAAATTTTACACCCCGCAAACAAATAAATCCTATTTTAGCAATACCACTGCCAAACAAGCGGTTTTGAAGAAGATTTTCAGAAAGATCATACTGTATGCCAATGTGGCATTTGCTGTCTTCCTTATCCTTTCCTTCCTGTCACCCCATCTCAGTCCGGAAAAGATCTGGTTTCCGGCCTTTCTTGGCCTTGCCTATCCGTATATTTTACTGGTTAATGTGGTTTTCCTGCTGGGCTGGATCATCCTGAAAAGAAAAGAATTACTTATCTCCCTGCTGGCCATTATCCTGGGTTGGGGTACCTTTTCGGATTACCTCAGCATACATCCCTTCAGGTTCACGAAGAAGGATCATTATGAAAACCTGGTAAGGGAGCAAAGAAAGACGGATCACCAGGTTAAAATAATATCATTCAATGTGCGGGCATTTGATGTATACGGATGGGAGGACAATCTATCCACGCGGACAGAGATTTTTGCCTTCCTCCGGGATGAAGATCCGGATATACTCTGTATACAGGAATTCCACAGCAGCAACCGAGCCGAGTTCAGGGAATCAGATGTCTACCGTATATTCGATCATATGCCCTACCGGCATATAGGTTACACCGTTAGCTACCGGACAATGAGTTACGGCATTGCCACTTTCAGTCACTACCCGATCATCAATAAAGGCAGTGTTCCTCTTGAAGACAGGTCCAGTATCTGTGTTTATTCAGATATTCTCATGGATCAGGACACCTTCAGGGTATATACTTGCCATCTGCAGTCTGCAAAACTGGATAGTGAGCAATATCAAATCCTGGACAGTCTGAAGTTCCGGTATGACGACCAGCAGATCGCAGAAATAAAGGATATTTCGTTCCGCCTGCGGGATGCATTTATCAAAAGGGCAGCCCAGGCCGACCTCATTGCGGACCAAATTGCCGGCTGCCCTTACCCGGTAATTATCTGTGGTGATTTTAATGACACCCCCGTTTCCTATACCTACAGGACCATCAGGGATGGCCTGCAGGATGCGTTCTCGGAAAGTGGATGGGGACTGGGGCGTACTTATCATGGCAAATTCCCTTCTTTCCGGATAGATTATATCCTGCACAGCGGATCCATCAATGCCCTGTTCTTTAAACGGGAGAAGGTCATGCTGTCAGACCATTTCCCCATCATCAGTTACCTGGAAATAGAGCAGAAATAAACGTCCCCGCCTGTACTTTTTTATTTAAAAGGTAATTTTGCCAGGTCCAGATTCCCGCCCGAGAGTATCAGTCCCACTCTTTTCCCAGCCACATCAATCTTATTTTCGATAATGGCTGCTAAAGGGACTGCTCCGGAAGGTTCTACCACAATCTTCATTCTCTCCCAGATCATCCTCATCGCTGCCACAATGGCCTCCTCCGAGACCGTGACTATATCATCTACCTTGTCAAGGATTACACGGAATGTAAGCTTTCCCAGAGAGGTCAGGAGTCCATCCGCTATCGTTTGCGGATTCACGGAAGGTATAAATTCCCTGGAAGTGAATGAACGGTAAGCATCATCAGCACCTGCCGGTTCAATGGCAATAACCCTGGCCGACGGCAACATCCCTTTGGTACTGATGGCGGTCCCGCTGATCAGTCCACCCCCGCCAACCGGACCCATGACAATATCCAGCTCACCTGCCTCCTCGATCAGTTCCTTTGCCGCCGTTCCCTGTCCGCATATAATATTGAAATGATCATAGGAAGGCACAAAGGTTACCCCTGTTCTATCAACTACCTCCTGCATGGTGGCCTCACGTGATTCAAGGGTAGGTTCACACCATGTGATGATCCCCCCATATCCCCTGACAGCTTTTTTCTTGATCTCGGGTGCCGTACGGGGCATTACAATGTGGGCTTGTATCCCTTGCATCCTGGCAGCCAGAGCCAGGGCGGCTGCATGGTTCCCGGAGGAATGGGTGCCCACGCCTTTCTGTGCATCTTCTTCAGGCAGGGAGAGGATTGCATTGGTGGCACCCCTGAACTTAAATGCCCCGACTTTCTGGAAATTCTCGCACTTGAAAAAAAGAGAAGAGCTGAAAATTTCATTGATCCCTGATGAGGTCAATACAGGTGTTCTGTGTACAAATTTGCGTATGCGTTCATGTGCCGCAACAACATCTTTAAACTGGGGAAGGTCGGTTGACATGGTTGTTGAAGTGATTTTAACAGGGTTATTTCTCCGGGATTGCTTCAAACTCCTGCTGCTTACCCAGTATTGCCCGGGTAATTTCATAGTAGGTAGCATCCAGCAGAAAATCCTTTTTAAAACTACAAAATTCCATGAACTCATAAAGGTCAAATCCGGTATATCCGGTTATGTGGGAAACTATATCGGGACTGTACTTAAAATCGATCTGTTTTTCAAAGGCCTCCTGTTCAAGCAATTTACGCAGTTTCCTTTTTGATTTCCCTTCCTTGCTCAAAAGGTTGTACAATGCGGTAACCGGGCTCATCGGTGGCACAATCAGCATATCCATTGTATCTGTGCCCTGATTAATCTTCTCCAATACGGAGGGATGAATCTGGTATTCCGATTCAGGCAGGTCCAGCGTCACAAAGCGTTTCCTGAACTGTTCATATGAACCCAGGGGATTGACCCTGACAGCTTCAATGGAATAGATGATAGGCCGGAGCAGAATATCATGTATCAGCTGGCTTCGCAGGATACTGTATCCAATGCTGAGCTTGCCGGCAGCAAATCCAATGGCAGTCAATTGCAGCTGATCTCCGGGAGAGGTCCGGATAAAAAAATAACCAAGCGTATCACTGATTGTAGCAGTCCTACGGGAGGTATTGATAATATGGGCAAATGCCACAGGCTCCCTGGTCAGGGAATCGAGTATCCTGGCCTTGAAATAAGCAGTTGTGTCTTTCAGGGACTCATAAACCTGTGTGTGGACAGGTCTCTCAGCGATCACCAGCATAAGCAGCATGAATCCTGCAATAAATCGTACGCGGCTAAAATGGAGACCGGGAGAGCTGATTGCCATGTTTGTACCGGATGCTGTTTTACAACTTGTTCTGCATATTGAAATAAAGGTAATTTATAAATTTAAAATTTATAACTTTTAAAACTGACTAAAACCAAAACCATGAAAAAGAATGACCCGGCCAGCAGTATACAGGATCTCCGTCAATTCGGCGAATTCGGGGGCGTGAATCCCTCCATCACAGACTCCTCCACCTACACCTTTCTTGCTGCGGATACCATGGAGGATACATTTCACGGGGAAACCCAGGGTTGTTTCCTGTATTCAAGGCATTGGAACCCAAGCAACAAATACCTGGCAGATGCCCTGGCTGCACTTGAAGAAACTGAATCGGGCTGGATCACGGCATCCGGTATGGCAGCCATTACGTGTACCATACTTGAATTATGCAACAGCGGTGATCACATCGTAACCAGTGTGACCACCTACGGTGGGACTTTCGCCTTTTTGAAAAATTACCTTCCGAAATTCAATATTGAGGTAAGCTTTGTCAACATCGCTGATATTGAAAGTGTGGAAAGGGCCATACAGCCAAACACCAGGCTGATCTATACAGAGTCATTGACAAACCCCCTGCTCCAGATCTCAGATATACCTGCCCTCTCTGACATCTGCCGCAGAAATGGCATACAACTGATCGTGGACAATACCTTCAGTCCCATGATCATCTCACCAGCCAGGCTGGGTGCTGATATCATTGTATACAGCATGACCAAGTTTATCAATGGTAAGAATGACTGTGTTGCCGGCGCCATTTGCTCCAGCACTGATTTTATCAAAAGGCTGTCAGATGTGAATAGCGGAACGGCTATGCTCCTGGGACCCGTGCTTGATCCATTGCGTTCATCAAGCATTCTGAAAAACCTCCATACCCTGCATATCAGGATGAAACAGCACGGCCATAATGCCATGTTCCTGGCCCGGAGATTCAGTGAACTTGGGTTGAAGGTGATATACCCGGGACTTGAAAGCCATCCGCAGCACGATCTGATGAAAGAACTGATGAATGAAGAATTTGGTTTTGGAGGAATGCTGGCCATTGATTTTGGGGATCATCAGACATCCAATAAAATCATGCAGCTGATGCAGGAGAACGATATTGGATACCTGGCAGTCAGCCTGGGATATTTCAAAACCCTGTTTTCCTGTTCAGGCCATAGCACCTCTTCCGAGCTCCCGCCAGAAATACAGAAAGAGATCGGGCTTTCTGAGGGACTTACACGTTTCTCTGTAGGACTCGATAATGATATCGAAAGAACTTATGATAAGATCCTTTACTGCATGAAAGAACTTAAGATCCTTTCCTGATTACATGCATGTTTTTTTGTTGATTCTGATACTATTTAGAATTATTTTAAATAACTTTGTGCTGAACCAAAAAACAGATAATCATGGCATATACCGTTCAGCCCGGGGAAAAGGCCCCTGGTTTTACCCTTCCTGCTACAGATGGGAAAACTTACAGCCTGTCAGATTTTAATGACAAATACCTGGTTGTCTTCTTTACCTGCAACCACTGTCCATATGTCATCGGGTCAGATGAGGTTACCAGAAAAACTGCCGATGAATTTGCATCCAGGGGAGTGAGGTTTGTTGGTATCAACTCAAACAGCGCCAATACCTATCCTTCCGATAGCTTTGATAATATGGTCAGAAGAATGCAGCAGTATTCATTCCCGTGGCTTTATCTCTATGATGAGACCCAGGAAGTGGCAGAAGCATATGGTGCACTCAGGACGCCCCATTTCTATGTGTTCAATGAAAATCGGGAACTGGTCTACACCGGCCGCGGCGTTGACAGTCCCCGGGACGCTTCCGGAATAACAGTAAATGACCTGGAAAGAACCCTTACAGAACTTACGGAAGGGAAAGAGATCAGTGTGCCGCTGACCAATCCCATCGGTTGTACCATCAAGTGGGAGGGAATGGATTCCCACTGGATGCCGAAGGATGCGGTAGACCTGGTTTAATTGACTACCATTTTCCTGGTATAGACCTGTCCGGAAATCAGAGCCCTGAGCACATATATACCTGATGGCAGATCCCCGGAAGGTATATCACGTACATGGCTTCCGGACGATAATGCCTCCTCCCCGAGGTAAATGAATTCCTGGCCTGCCAGGTTATAGATCCGGATATCCACCATGGCTTCCTTCGCAAGGATTAAATGAAGGCTTGCATTTTGATCAACCGGATTGGGATATAAGCCTATCGCCGGTGACCCATCTGCTACTTCCAGGTAGCCTGCGCTGGTAGTGGCTAACAAGCCTTCAATAACGGATACAGCATTATCAAGGTCATTGTTCACGACGGTGCTGCCTTTATGCCCGATCTTTCCTTCCTGGTCAATCACCAGCACGCGGTCATAGGTGGTTGTATACTTCTGCTCCATATCTCCTGCCTTGAGCAAAAGTGGATAGGTTATCTTTGTAGATGATTTAAATGCTGTGATGGTGGTCACAGACGAAGTTGAATTCCAGAGGTCGAGTCCCAGGGCCTGGAAATCATCCCTTGCCCCGTATATTTCCTGTACCCTGGTTTCGGTATCATTCCCGATTGATTTGCAACTCGGGCAGCCATTCCCGAAAAGGAACAGAAAAACCACCTTACCCTTGTAATCCGATAGCTTAACTGTATCCCCCGGTCAGGCTCTGATAGCTGAATTCGGGTGCATCTTCCCCTACATTCTGGCCCATTGAACAGGCAGCGGAAATGACAATCGCCACCCCCAGGCTAAAAAGTTTTTTTGTGCTTGACATGATTGATCCCTCCATGGTTTTAAAATTTACTAATCCATCGAAGTTCCACTCCTTGAAAACCAATGAATCAATCCTTCTCTCCAGTTTGCTGATCTTCAGGGCAAAAGAAACATCATCCTTCATCAGCTGCTGCATCTGCTCCAGTGTAAGCTGGCAAACCGCGGTCCTGTCTGCCACAACCTGGGCATAATCCTGCCTTGTATCCTCTCCCAGCAAGGCAAGTTCACCAAAGACCTCTCCCCTGGTAAGGACGGATTTAACCACCTCATCTCCTTCCTCGGTGTAATAGAGCAGTTTTATCTTCCCTTCGGTAACCAGGTAAATGCTGTTGGAAGGATCGTCCGAGAAATAGATAAATTCTCCCTTTTTAAAATTCCTGAATTGATGGTTCTCCTTGTACTCCTTAAATTTATGAGGACAGAAAATGGAAAACAGATTGACGTTCTCAAAAAACCATAAATTCCCCATATTACAAATCAATTTCTGTAAACGTGAGGGCAAACAATGTTGCACTTCCCTGCTAAATTAAGAATAGAGGATGATAAAATCTTTATATTGGAGGCGATTTAACATCCCTTTAAGACAGCAGTTTACCCAGGTCGGGCAAATCCAGTGTGAAGCTGTCAGCCAGGACAAGATGTGCCAGGTCAACGATGGGTAGTTCTGTTTCATCAAGTATATCGGAATCCGAGGTAGCAATGATGCCACTGCTTTGCCGGATCAGGACAGCATCAGGATTCTTTTCGATCCGGGCATTCCCCGGGATCAATTCCGTTTCAAGGGATGCCCTGAGCTTCCCGGCCAAATCGGCGCTGTGGGATATTGGCTTATCAAGCAGGAACTGGACATTGGAAGGCCCCATCTTCTTCAGGAAATTCATCGTCATGTCTATGGCCCTTGCAAACACAGGGTCTTTGTGAAGCTTTCCGTATACTTCACCGGCATCCCTCAGGAACCTGTCATTGCTGATAAAGACAATCCGGCCCAACAGGTAATTCGAAATGGTAAATAAAACATTATATGCATCGATACAGATGGCCCGGGAATCAATTTTGATGACCGTTTTCTGAATTCTCAGCTGAATATCATCATCCCTGAATATTCCACGGCTCAATAATATCCGCTGGAAAGTATTCAACAGGTACCTGTCACCAACGATCTTCAAGATGGTTTTCCTGGGATACTGCTGGTTCATTAAATAGGCAAAATCCCGGGCCGCTTTTATAAATTCGTCGTTGATAACATCATTCCTCATTGGGGGACAGGTTCTGGCTTACCCGGGTTCTTCAGATCTCTTCCCCGGTGAAGCCGCGGAAATATTTCATGAACTGGACCCTTTCAAAAGCAGCCGGATTATCTGTGCTCGCCTGGCTCATTTTACCCCTGAACTGGTCTATGGAGGCAAAATCATGTTTATCCATCCAGGTTTCCAGCTGATGGAGCATTTCAGTGATTTTCTCCCCACCATGTTTGTATATGGCTGAAACCACCTGTACAGCGTTGGCACCTGCAAGGAGTTGTTTGATTACCGCCGGGCCATCATGGATCCCGGTTGAAGCTGCCAGGTCACAATCCACACGTTCGGCCATGATGGCAATCCATCTCAGAGAAAGGGCGAGGTCTCCAGGTGTGCTCAGGACACTGCCTGAAGTGATCTGGAGATTATCGATGTCGATATCCGGACTGTAGAAACGGTTAAAGAGAACGAGCCCTTTGATCCCTGTGCTGCCCAGGCGGGTGATCATGGTGGCCAGATTCGAGAAATAATAGCTGATCTTGAGTGATACGGGGATATCAACCTTACTGCACACCTCCTGGACGATATCAAAATAAACCTTTTCATTCTCCTCGGCAGATCTGTTCAGGTCGGAGGGAAGGATAAACAGGTTCAGTTCGAGTCCATCTGCCCCGGCATTTTCGATCTCTTTCGGGAACCAGGTCCACTGCTGTGCCGTCATACAGTTAATGCTGGCCAAAACCGGGATGGATACCTGATTTTTTGTTTCCCTGACCAGGTCAAGGTAATCCGCAGTAGTCTCTTTTGGAGCATCCTCGTACCGGTAATAATCAACCGTCTCGGGATACAAAAAACCGCCTGACTGCATCCGGCTGAGCATGGCTTCCTTTTCCAGGATAATCTCTTCTTCGAAAAGTGATTTCAAAACAACGGCAGCCGCCCCGTTCCGCTCCAGGCTGCGGATGGATGCTGATTTATCGGTCAGTCCTGAACTGCCAACAATGATCGGATTTTTAAGAGTGAGTCCCAGGTAACTGACTGTAAGGTTTGCCATAGTGCTGATTCATTTATGTTGAAAACAAATGTAGTTGATTTTTGATAATGTTATTTAACTTTGCTTATATAACCAAAGCGTAAAATCATGAAAAAGATGCTGTTCCTGCTGTTGATCAGCACCATTGCTTTTTCCGGCTGTAAATTCATTGGTGGGAAAAGCGTCAAAAGTGAACGTGATTCGCTCAGGGCATATGCATACACCCTGGAGCAAAAAATGGCCGCCCAGGAACAGGAACATCAGGCTTCACTGGATCAGCTCAAACGGGAATCCCAGGTCATGATCGACTCGATCATAAGCATTTATGAAAACAAAGCAGCCCCAGGAGCAGGTAATTTTGGCAGTGCTGCCTCAGGGAATTACTACGTGATCGTTGGAGCCTTTAAAACACCCGCTTACGCAAGCAACTGGTCGTCCAGGGTAGCTGATATGGGATACCAGACAGAAATTGTCAAGGTGTCTTACTGGAACCTTGTTTCTGCAGGATCATCCACCAATTTGAGGTCAGCCCTAAATGAACTTTCGGCCATCAGGTCCGATGTAACCAGTAATGCCTGGGTCCTCGTGTCACGATAACAGTAAATCCTCCCCCTGACGACTGATTAAGAACTTCCCGTCATGATGAACAGGGGCTGGAATTCAAAGCTTTTATAGTGTGGTCTCAGCCTTTCCACGTTATAATGCTTCTTCACATCAACCAGTTTTTTGGAACTGGTCACAACATCCAAAGGGGCATTGTCATACCGCCCGTTGCGCAGGACCACCAGCCTTCCATGTATCCCTTTCAGGATGAGGTCCAGGGCCAGGTTTCCGTAAGCCATGGGAACGATGGAATCGATGGCATCTGGATCACCTCCACGGACCATATATCCCAGCCGCTGGTTGATGATATTGATCCTGGTACCCTTGTTGTAGTTTGCCGAATTTTCCTTGATCTGGGCAGAAACCATATCTCCTATACCTCCAAGCTTGGCATGGCCGAACATGTCTTTTTCCTGGTTTGAAAACATCATTTCATCCATTCCCTTGATCATGGCACCTTCGGAAACCAGTACAATGGAATATTTACTCGGATTCCTGTTGCGGTCCTCGACAAGGAGTTTGGTCAGGTGATTAATGTCAAATTTATACTCCGGTATCACACAACGGTTGGCCGAACCGGCCATGGTTGGAAGCATGGCGGTAAAGCCTGCATACCGGCCGAAGACCTCGATGACCAGGATTCTTTCATGCGATCCGGCAGAGGTCCGGACGATATTGCACAGGTGTATGGTACGCGTCACACAGGTACTGAAACCGATACAATAATCGGTCCCAGGAACATCATTATCCATGGTTTTGGGAATGGCGATCACTTTAACACCCTCCTGGTACATCCTGACACCGTAGCTCAATGTGTCA
>LJUP01000255.1 GCA_001303955.1 Bacteroides sp. SM23_62
TAAAAGAAATTGCAGATCAATATCCAGATGCTGAAAAGATTATCTTAATAATGGATAACTATGGGACACATAAACCTGGAGCCCTATACGAGGCATTTTCGCCAGAAGAAGCAAAAAAGCTATGGGATAGATTTGATTTCGTATATACACCAAAACATGGAAGCTGGCTGAACATGGCTGAGATTGAATTGAATGTGCTTATGGGGCAATGTCTGAATAGAAGGATCGATAAAATTGAAGAGGTTAAGAAAGAAACTCGGGCATGGGAAACGGCCAGGAATAATAAGGAGGCCAAGATAAATTGGCAATTTGAGACAGAAGATGCAAGGATAAAGTTAAAACGACTTTCTCCGACTTTCGATAGTTGATATGACACTAGATGATCCTTAACATTAGAGAGGGTGCAAAGCATCTTGATATTACAGTACTTGATCATATCATTCTTACTGGAGATGAGAGGTATTACAGCTTTGCTGAGGAAGGAGATTTATAGAAAACACATGCTCTTGAATATTTGATATTCTATGAGCATATGCATAAATTTATTTAAGATTTCTGACCGATCGCAAAGTTCCTCGGCAATTGCACCTGACAATCCCATTTTCACTTCTCAGATTTATTAATCACTAAATAATTTACTATGAGAAGATTAGTATTAATGATTTTAATTGTACTTGTTGGACTTCCTATCCTGGCACAGGAAGAATTCCATCTTCCTCCAGCTGTGCTTGCTGCAGGTGGTAGTTCAGGCGGGGAATCAATCATTTTATCACACTGGAGACTCGCCAGGGTCCATAGCCTTACCATTTCTGAAAATCTTATTCTTTCAGATAATGATTTTGTTCAGGATTTTACTGGATTAGGTCAATTGATCTCTGTCTATCCAAATCCCGTGGAAGAATTCTTATACCTGAAATTCGACCTAACTGAAGCCAGGGATTTTATCATTAAACTCAGTGATATCACCGGAAGGGTATTATTGATCAATGATGACAGAACTGTACAGGCCGATGAAACTTTAGAGTTCGATCTGTCCAGATTCGCATCGGCCTTGTATCTGTTTCAAATCTCAACAACCGACCGGAAGGAATACATAGTATTTAGAATCCAAAAGATCTAGACCTCGAATGCTAGTACCCATTAATAATGAAATTTTAAATCCCTAAACCATCATGAAACATTTGGTCACTACCTTTTTATTTTTTACTGTTGCATGCCTATTACCCATGACTACCCAAGCACAGGTTCCGGACGGATTCATATACCAGGCCGAAGCCAGGGATAGTCATGGAACGGTAATCAGAAATGCCAGTCTTATAGTAAAAATTACAATATTGGCAGGTTCTGTCGATGGGATAATAGTCTGGGAAGGAACCCATGAGATCTCAACAGATAAATATGGCCTTTTCACTTTGATCATCGGTGAAGGAACAAATTCCGGCTATAGCTTCTCAGCCATTGACTGGGCAAATAATACCCATTTCTTGAATGTTAAGCTCAACGATAGAAGCGGTAAATGGGTGGATATGGGTACCACGCAGTTCCTGTCTGTACCTTATGCCCTGCATGCCAGGACAGCCGGCAATACCTTCAGCGGAAGTTACTTTGACTTGTGGGATGCACCGACAAGTCTTAGCAGCTTCATTAATGATGTTGGATTTCTAACCATCGAATCTGATCCCATTTTTACAGGACATCCAACATGGGGAATAACACAGAGCAACATTACTAACTGGTCGTCAGCTTTTAACTGGGGTAATCACTCGACAGCAGGATATCTAAAGAACTTCACAGAAACAGACCCTTTTTTCTCAGATCATGCTGCCAATGTAATAACTGCAGTTAACATAAGTGACTGGATCGAAGCATATAATTGGGGGGATCATTCCGCCGCGGGCTATCTTACCGAGTTCAATGAAACAGATCCTGTCTTTGATCTACATCCCTCATCAGCCATCACCATGGATGATATTGCAGATTGGAATACGGCTTCTGGATGGGGGGATCATACCCTGGAAGGATACCTTAAAAGTTTTACTGAAACCGATCCTGTTTTCGATGCATGGGATAAAAGCACTGGTATAAGTATAGATGAGAGTCAGGTCTCGGATCTTCAACATTTTACAAACGCTGATGAACTTGATGGAGATCCCACCAACGAATTGCAGACCTTAACGTTAGTAGGCAATACACTAACCCTTTCTGATGGTGGAAGTGTACTGCTCCCTACAGGTACTTCTACAGCAGGTCAATACTTTTATGCTGATAAAGATGGCGATGGTTTTGGATATATGTTTGATCCAGTTTATGTTCCCTCTGGAGTGAGTGAACCAGCCAACTTTGTTCTTAACCAAAACGATTGTAATGATGAAAATGAAAATATAAATCCAGACGCAATCGAAATAAAAGATGAAATTGATAATAATTGTGATAATCAGGTAGATGAGTTTGCTAATGATCCAGATACAGACTTCGATGGAGACGGATATACTATTAATCAGGGGGATTGCAATGATGAAGATGAAGACATAAATCCTGATGCATATGAAATATATGATCAAATAGACAATGATTGTGATGGAGAAGTGGATGAGTTTGAAAATGATCCAGATGCAGACTATGATAGAGATGGATATACAATAAATCAGAGGGATTGCAATGATCAAGATGAAAATATAAATCCAGCTGAAAATGAAATATTATGTAACGGGATTGATGACGATTGTGATGGAGATTATGATGATGACAGAAATATGGATGGAGATCCATATTCAATCTGTGATGGAGATTGTGATGACAATAATCGATATGCCTACCCTGGAGCAGATGAAATATTATGCAACCAAATTGATGAAAACTGTAATGGTCTTGATGATGATGACACAGATACTGATGGAGATCTTTATTCGATTTGTGAGGGAGATTGTGATGATACTGATAATTCGATTCATCCGGGTGCTACTGAAATATGCAATGGATTAGATGATAATTGTAATAGTCAGGTGGATGATGGACAATCATCCATCATGTGTCCATTAACATCCAATGTTTTAATTACTAGTTGCGCATCAGCAGAACAACAATGCATAATAGCTGTATGTCAAGCAGGTTGGTATGATATGGATGGAGTCTATGAAAATGGATGTGAATGCGAGATTACAGGGGTATATAACAATTCATTTGATAATGCAACAGATTTAGGAGAGATTTCTGATGAAGGGGGTCAAAATAGTGCGAGTGGAGTATTGCTTCCATCTGTCGATGCATACTATAGTATTCTTGTTGTGGATGATCTGAACGGTATTTTTAATCCTCATTTGGAGGTATTGTCCGACAACTCACTTTATTCATTTACTGCTTATCGTGAGAATCATGATGAAATAGAAACGATATTTTCAGGTGAACTTGACATGTCATATGACATACCACTTTATGACGATACGGAGAAATTCTTCATAAAGGTATCTAGGATTAATAGTAATCAGCCAACATGCGAATCTTTTTCATTTAGAATATTTGAGGATTAAGTGGAAACTGAGTATCAAAATTGTATTAAGGATAACTGATATCCAGACATGTTGCCGTAAGGGAATATCACAGGAAATTATTAACTTTTCAATTATCCTGAACTAGTCACCCTGCAGCGAAGTAATATCATTATCAAATGATTTATTTATAACTAATCAGAGAAACTATCTTTTGAGAGGATACATTATTCGCTGATCCTGTCTATCTCCGGGGAAATACAATCAGGGGTTAGCTTAAAAGGTCACCCGCTTTTTGGAATATATTCCGACCTACATATTGAGCATTGTCTCATTAACTCCAGGATTTATATTATCCCTAGAATCATTGCGTTTTATTTCGATAATTTCAAGTTTTCGTTATTAGGGGGAAAGTAAAATACTTTTTCTGGCAAATAATCATACATGTATTAATAACAAAAGAAAAAGCAATTATTTCTATTCCCGATGAAGTTATTACCAGTAAAATCTATTTAATTCGTGGGAAGAATGTAATGCTGGATCAGGATTTGGCGGAACTTTATGATGTTGAAACCAAAAGATTGAACGAACAGGTAAAAAGGAACCATAACAGATTTCCGGATGACTTTATGTTTCAATTGAATAATGAAGAGTTCGCGGTTTTGAGGTCGCAATTTGCGACATCAAGCTGGGGAGGACGGCGAACAAATCCATATGCGTTTACTGAACATGGTGTTTTGATGCTATCAAGTGTACTGAATAGTGATCGGGCGATAAAAGTGAACATAAGGATTATCAGGATATTTTCTAAGATGAGGGAGATATTGTCAAATCATCAAGAAATTTTAATCAAGATTGATAAAATCCAGCAACAACTTGCAGAACATGATAACAGTATTCTACTGATCTTCGAATATATTAAAGAACTTGAACAGGAAAAACAACAATTAACTGAACAAATGAACCGAAAAAAGATAGGTTATAAACGTTATGGTGATTAATGATAATTGAAAATCAGAAAGATTATTATTATTTGAACAGAGTCGACCTTATCTTTTTCGTCCGCTCATGAATTGGGATGAGATTTTCAGTCCAACTGAAGCCTTTCCAGTCGTGTATCGATCAGTGCTATATATTTCTCTTTCATCTCATCTGAAAGGAAACTGATACCTATTTCTTCTCTCCATTTTGGAATTGAATTAGTGATTGAGTCCCACACCTTAGCGATTACTTTTTCAGTCAAATCACATTTTTCTTGGCCAAAATAGTTAATCAGCATGTTTCTTGTCAGATTCTTTTTTTTACCGTTAATGGGCAACGCTATTTCATCTTCCGGATTTCTATACTCAATAATGGTATTTATCAAATCATAGCATGGTGATAATTGTATTTTCCCATCAAGATTTATGATTGAATAATTTTTTAAATGCATATCATCATTTCCAGTTATTAAACAGAATAATACCAATTTAAACAGCTTGACTTTCTCTATGGCAGGAAAAGTACAGTAGGAGTCAATAAGTTTGACAACTTTTTCCATGCTGTAGTTATATTTGGTATCACGGCTCAGACCTGCAAGCTGAGCAAAATCCTCGACAGGGACCTTATCATTCTGCCCCTTTCTATCGAATCGTTTAATGAAATATGTCAAGGTGCCATCCTTCGACCATATCATCCCATGTAAGGGGACATCCAAACCTATTGTCTCTGCCAACCGCATCGTCAGGTCTTCATTTTCTGGCATTTGAGGGAAGTAAGGATGCTGGGGTTTGAATATGAACCGTCCACCCCTGTCCACAATCTCGAATTTCTCATCCTTTATATTCAGGATTGCGCTGAGTTTTGGCTGCACACCCTGTATGGACATTTTTGATGCCCGGTTAAAGGCTTCTATACGCTGTTCTTCAGCCGTATATTCAAAAATATTTAGTTTTGTTAATCCATAGGCCAGTGACCTTAGCCCGTTAAGACTGTAGGGGTTCTCTCCTACCGGTGAATAGGATATCGGGCATCTGTTCATTCGAGTATTTCTTTCACAGTGACTACTCCGACCAATTCATCACCAACAGCCATTAACTGGGAAAATAGATCATCCTTGTCTATTTTCCTGATTTTTAATAAGCCTTCCAACTGAATGCCTTCAGGAAGAAGTCCCTCAAAGAAAGGAGGAAATTTATTAAAACTGTATTTCTTCTGATCTGTCAGCATTGTCCGTGAAACTTCAAGACCACCGTAATCCTCCAGATATTCAAAGCGATATTCTGTACCCTGTTTCAATTCACTCAGGATCCCGGCTTCTACGCCTTTCACAAATACGCTAGCTTTCCTCATTTTCAACGGTTTGATCATTGTCCATTAAAGGACTCACCAGAACAACTTTAATATTTAGTACCTTCAGGATCTTCCTCAGCGTGTTTAATTTGATGGTCTCTTTGCCTTTTTCAACATCGAAAACCACCGTTTTACCGATGCCTGCCATTTCTGCCAATTGTAACTGGCTTATTTTAGCTGCTTTACGGTGCTTTCTGATGATTCTTGCCAATGTTTTTGGTTCCAACATGACTTACTGTTATAGCAGTAAAAATATAAAACAGAATCGAAATATCCAAGCTTTTTGAATATTTTTACCTCTATGGCAGTAAAATTGAGCTAAAAGCATATTTTGTGATACGAAATACAGCAAAAATACTGCCGTGGCGGTAATTTTAGAGTAAATAATTGATTGGCTTCCTCCTTCTGTAAACGGAAAATAACAATGCAGGTAGTATAATTGATAGAATAACCCGTTAAATTTGTTATTATGAATCCAAATAAAATAAGAGAATTTGCTGCTTCTTTTCAGAAAAGCAGAATATTGTTAAGCGGTTTTGAGCTTGATTTATTTACAAATATTGATGAATCCGGTTCATCAAACAATCAAATTGCAAACAAATTGCATCTTGATGAACATGCTTGCGAACGTTTGCTGAATGCCCTGGTTTCTTTGGGCTTTCTTACCAAAAAAAACAATTTATTCTTTAATACTTCAGATAGTTTTACTTATCTCTCTAAAAAGAGTCCAGATTATCTGGGAGGCTTGATGCATTCAAACCATTTATGGAATACTTGGAGTAATCTTACAAAAGTTGTAAAAACCGGTAAATCAGCAAATCCTTCAGAAATTAATGAAAGAGGTGAAGAATGGCTTTTCCCATTTATTAATGCAATGCACGACAGGGCAAAAAAACAGGCACCGCAACAGTTAACAAATATTGATCTGACCGGAATAAAATCTATCCTGGATATTGGTGGTGGTTCTGGTGCTTATTCTATGGAATTTGTTGCTAAAGAACCTGAAATTAAAGCAACTGTTTTTGATTTGCCCAATGTTATACCCATCACAAAACTGTTTCTTGAAAAAGAAGGTTTTTCAAAAAAAATAAAAACCCATGCAGGCGATTACACAACAGATGATTTACCAAAAGGATATGACTTGGTATTTTTATCAGCCATTATTCATAGTAATTCATTAGAGATAAATCGAGATTTAATAAGCAAGTGTTTTAACTCTTTAAATGAGAATAGTAAAATTGTAATTCAGGACTGGATTATGAACAATGACAGGACACAACCAGTATCAGGAGCAATTTTTGCAATCAATATGCTTGTTGGAACTGAAGCCGGGGATTGCTTTACAGAGCAGGAAGTTTCAGAAATTTTGACAGGAGCAGGATTTGTGAATATTTCAAGATTAGAATTTGAATCAGGTTTAAGTCAAATGACTGCTCAAAAGATTTAGTATAATACAAGTAGTACCCGAACTTTATATAATAAATCAAAATTTCATTCCTTAGATTTCTGCTCAAAGGAGACAACCTGAAAATGATATATGCCTGCTCTAGCAAATTAACATAGGTCATAACCGTGTTTTTATCCACCTGGAGCAATGATGACAGTTCGTTGAAAGAGACTTCCTCTCCAGTCTGAAGCGCTAATGCACGTAATAAATTTTCTAACAGATCAGGTTTTCTGATCCCTCTGAAGGAAAGCAGATCCTTGTAGAGCATGCTTTCCGACAGCGCATTTAGAATTTCTATTTCTTTGCCGGGCGAATGATGAGGACCTCGTAACAACCAGTTGAACGTCTTTAATATTATCAATAACCAGCTTTAATTTTATCCCGATGTTTTTAATCCGCTGGGCCTCATCAATCGTTTCATTGCAATTTCCTTTCATCGTTATTGCCCGGGAAACTCTAATTTACAACTGTCCGATTTTTCGGGAGAAGGTCCACAGGAAAAAAGCCCTGGTAGCTAACCACACTGAGATTAGGGCAATCCCCGCATGGAATTGGATCCTTTAGCCTTCCTGATTAAAATTATATGAACGGAAAATGATGGATATGCGATTTTATAACAATTTAGAATCTTTCGATTCCGGATGAATTTCAGGCCACAATTTTTGATTGAAACATCAACTTTTGGTTCAACTGATTGTATTCTTCAGGAGACATATTTAGGATATCCATCGGAACCTTAAACTTCCTAAATGTCATTAACTCCGGAATCATTGTCAATTTAGCACGCTCAAATATATCTTTATCCTTGAAATCCGCAGATACTATAATTATATCAATATCACTATCATCATGCATATCCCCTGAAAATGCAGAACCAAATAACGCAATTGAATCAACCTTAATGCCGCTACTGATCAAAGATTCTTTTAGATGACGAATGATTTCTTTTATTGTTGTTTGATCCATGATTGTGTCTCTTTCGTATTATTCAAAATATCCCCTGTCCTGTTTTTTGTATAAGCCTCGAATAGTTTACGCAAATCCTCCGGATATCTGGTTGGAACGGGAATTTTATTTATGGTATAGTTGACATCCTCCCCTCCGTGAACGAAGGGGA
>LJUP01000256.1 GCA_001303955.1 Bacteroides sp. SM23_62
GGATCATCCCCGCCACCGATAACCGTCCGGACGGCAATGCCTATGTCCCGGGAGATGTGATCCGGATGTTTGACAATTCAACCGTCGAGGTACTGAATACCGACGCTGAAGGCAGAATGATCCTGGCCGATGGCCTGGCCTGGGCAGAGAAGCTGGATCCCGAACTCGTGCTCAGTGTGGCTACCCTGACAGGGGCCGCCCACGTGGCCATCGGGAAATACGGGATCGTTTCTATGGGCAATGCAGGCAAAAAAGAAATGGATGCCCTGAAGAAAAGTGGTGAGCATGTATTCGAAAGGATTGCCGAATTTCCTTTCTGGGATGAATATGACGAGTTGCTGAAATCCGATATAGCGGACCTGAAAAACATTGGTGGCAGGTATGCCGGAGCCATTACCGCAGGGAAATTCCTGGAACATTTCACCAACTATCCATACATACATCTGGATATTGCCGGTCCCGCTTACAACAAAACAAGGGACAGTTACCGTGGCAAAGGCGGAAGCGGGATCGGTGTCAGGCTGTTCTACGATTTTATCAAAAATCATTAAAATGATCAAGGTAGGTATTACACATGGTGACATTAATGGTATTGGCTATGAAGTGCTCATTAAAACCCTGCTTGACAGCCGTATCTACAGTATATGTACCCCCATTATCTACGGTTCACCAAAAGTTGCAGCCTATCACCGCAAAGCCCTGGACATAGATAATTTCAACCTGAGCAGCATCAAAACTCCCGAAGAAGCCAATCCGAAAAGGGCCAGTATCATCAATTGTGTCGACGATGATGTCAGGGTAGAGCTTGGTAAATCTACATCCATTGCAGGTGAAGCTTCCCGCCAGGCTTTGATGCGGGCAGTTTCAGATCTGAAAAACAACAAGATACAAGCTCTTGTTACATGTCCCATCAACAAGCACAATATTCTGTCAGAAGATTTTAATTATACAGGCCATACCGAATTCCTCAAAGATTACTTCGGTGCCGAAGAAGTATTGATGCTTATGGCAGGTGACCTGATGAAAGTGGGAGTAATCAGCACCCATATACCACTGGCCCGGGTTTCAGAAATATTGACCAAGGAAGCCATCCTGTCCAAGATTAAGATCCTTGATGATGCACTCACAAAAGACTTCGGGATCAGGAAACCCCGCATTGCAGTATTGGGACTAAATCCCCATGCAGGTGAAGAGGGTATGCTCGGCAGCGAAGAGAACGATGTGATCAAGCCCGCCATAGATAAGGCCAGGGAGGACCGCCATACTGTCTTTGGTCCCTTCCCGTCAGATGGTTTTTTCGGTTCAGGAGATTTTGCCAGGTTTGATGGTATCCTGGCGATGTATCATGACCAGGGATTGATACCATTTAAGACCCTCATCCCCGATGAAGGGGTTAATTACACCGCCGGTCTGCCCATTATCCGCACTTCTCCGGCTCATGGAACAGCTTTTGAAATTGCCGGGAGCAACCGGGCCCGGCACGGTTCCTTTCGCAAGGCTCTCTACATGGCCTGTGACATATACCGGAACAGGACCCAATACGAAGAGATTACAAGTAATCCCCTGCCGGAAAGGGATATTACAGATATTGACCGTTAGGTTCCCTGCTGTTTAAAAACATCCTGTTTTACTCCCCTGGAAGGCAACTTAATAATCTTTCATACCGGGATATTCATTAGCTTTGTTTAAATCCCTAAATACGATCGGAAATGGCCAGATTTACCAGAGAAGATGCCCTGAATTATCACTCGGAGGGCAGACCAGGAAAAATTGAAGTAATCCCGACCAAACCCCACAGTACACAGTGGGACCTGTCAGTCGCCTATTCTCCTGGGGTGGCCGAACCTTGCCTGGAGATTGAAAAAAACCCGGAAGATGTTTATAAATACACTGCCAAGGGAAATCTGGTCGCGGTGATTTCCAACGGTACTGCGGTCCTTGGACTCGGAAATATCGGTGCCCTGGCAGGCAAACCGGTGATGGAGGGAAAAGGCCTTCTTTTCAAGATCTTTGCCGATGTGGATGTGTTTGATATTGAGATAGATACAACAGATATTGATAAATTCATTGACCATGTAAAAGCCATCTCTCCCACCTTCGGCGGGATCAACCTGGAAGATATAAAGGCGCCCGAATGTTTCGAGATTGAGCGAAGATTGATAGCCGAATTGGATATCCCGGTTTTTCATGACGATCAGCATGGCACTGCCATCATCTCGGGTGCGGGATTATTGAACGCCCTGGAGATCACCGGGAAAAAGATCGAAGATTTGAAGGTAGTGGTTAATGGTGCCGGGGCTTCAGCCATATCCTGCGCCAGGCTGTATGTGGCCATGGGTGTCAAGCAGGAAAATGTGATCATGGTTGACAGTAAGGGGGTGCTGAGTAAGAAAAGAACTGACCTGAACGAATATAAGCAGGAATTTGCCATAGAGACAGATAAAGTCACACTACAGGAGGCCGTGGAAGGGAGGGATGTCTTCCTCGGCTTATCTGTGGCTGATGTACTGACCCCTGAAATGTTGAACACCATGGCTCCGGATCCCATTGTGTTTGCCATGGCGAATCCAAACCCTGAGATCGCCTATGAGAAAGCTGTGGCAACGAGGGAGGATCTGATTTTTGCCACAGGCAGATCGGATTATCCTAACCAGGTAAACAATGTCCTTGGATTCCCCTTTATTTTCCGGGGGGCACTTGATGTAAGAGCCACGGAGATCAACGAAGAGATGAAACTGGCAGCGGTGAAGGCGCTGGCCGCACTGACCAAGGAGGATGTACCGGAAATTGTCAACACTGCATACAAGGCGACAAACATAGTCTTTGGCCGTGAATACATCATCCCCAAACCCCTCGATCCCAGGCTTATTACGGCCGTGGCTCCGGCCGTGGCAAAAGCAGCGATGGATAGTGGTGTGGCGCGCAAGAAGATTACTGACTGGGAAGTCTATAAGGAAGAACTGCGCCGTCGGCTTGGCCTGGATAACCGGCTGGTCAGGCGGATCATCAACAAAGCACAGCAGGATCCAAAACGTGTGGTATTTGCCGAAGCAGAGAGCTTTAAGGTCCTGAAGGCAGCCCAGACCGTTATCCACCAGGGAATCGCGAAGCCCATCCTGCTGGGAAGCAAACAGAAAGTAACCAGCCTTATCAAGGAGAACAACCTGGACCTGGAGGATGCCGTCATCATCGATCCCATCAGTGATGATCAGCAGGACACACGCAAGGAATTTGCCCGGCTGTTCTTTGAACAACGGCAGCGCAAAGGATTGACCTATGATGAAGCCCTGGAGTTGATGTTCCAGCGCAATTATTTTGGGTCCATGCTGGTGGAAACAGGTCAGGCGGATGCCTTCCTGAGTGGGTTTACCAGCAAGTACGCCGATACCATCAGGCCGGCGTTGCAGATCGCCGGGAGTACATACTGATCACGAAAAAGGGACCCCTGTTTTTTGCGGATACAACCGTTAATATCTCCCCCTCAGCAAGGACACTGGTGGATGTAACCCTACTGGCCGATCGTGAGGTCCGGAAATTCAACATCGAACCCAAGATCGCACTGTTATCCTATTCCAACTTCGGTGCCATCCGCACCGGGAGTCCCTCCCGCGTTCATGAGGCAGTGGAGATCCTGCACAGGGAACATCCCCACCTTAGTGTTGATGGTGAGATACAGGCCAATTTCGCCATTAATAAGGAACTGCGCATGAAGAAATTCCCCTTCTCCAAATTACAGGATAAGGATGTAAACACTTTCATTTTCCCGAACCTCAGTTCGGGCAATATTGCCTACAAATTAATGCAAGAACTGGCTGGGATGGAAGTGATCGGCCCTATCCTGCTGGGGATCGGCAAACCAATTCACATCCTGCACCTGGAAAGTTCAGTCCGTGAGATCGTGAATATGACAGCCATCTCTGTCATTGATGCACAGTATCAAAAAGCGGAAGAAAATAACTAACCCATCGGTATTTGGAGGTTTTTGTTATTTTTAGGCTTTTATATCTTAGCCGCTGAACATGTACGAGTTCATTACAGGGGATATCGTCGAGAAAACGCCCACCTACATCATCCTGGAAACTGGTAATGTCGGGTATTTTATCAATATATCCCTCTTTACCTACAGTCTTCTCCCTGATCAGAATCCCTGCCAGCTTTTCATCCATCAGATCGTGAGGGAGGATGCCCACATATTATTCGGATTTATAAATAAGGAGGAGCGGGAAGTGTTCCGCCAGCTTATCTCGGTATCCGGGGTGGGTGCCAATACGGCCCGGCTGATACTATCGTCCCTGAGCCCGGCAGAGGTCCAGGCGGCGATCAATGAAGGGAATGTGCCCGACCTGCAGAGGATCAAAGGGATCGGCGCCAAGTCTGCCCAACGCATCATCGTCGACCTGAAAGGAAAGATCAGCATGGCTGCAGAAATGGACCAATTATTCCCTTCAGAAAGCAATACTATCAAGGAAGAATCGTTATCTGCTTTAGTTAATCTTGGTTTTGCAAAAAAAACAGTGGAGAAAGTCCTTGAACAGGTCCTTAAGGGAAGCGATCAAATTACCGTTGAGGAGTTGATCAAAGAAGCCCTTAAAAAACTTTGAATTAGCTAACCACCATCAGCCTGACTTTTGAAGAGGGGTATAATATACATTGGTGTTCCTGTCCTTGTTTTTACCCTGTCAGCCGTCTTATTGCCTGCTGTCAGGGCTCAAACGGCACAGGATAGTGTAGACCTGAGATATCCCTTCAGGGAAGATCCTGACGGCAACATTACAGATCCGGGAAAAATCTCACCTTTGTTTCTCAGTAATCCTTCCAATGTTGAGTCAGATATTGTCTACGACCCGGTTACCAATACCTATGTTTTTTCTGAAAAGGTTGGTAGGTTCAATTATCGGCCTTCCCGCGTGATGTCCTTCGACGAGTACAGGACCTTTGACATGAACCAGGCCAAAAGACAGTACTGGAAACAGCGCAGGGCCGGTGACAACATGGAGACCCAGTCCTCCCTTATCCCCACCATCAATGTCGGGGGGGAAGCATTCGACAGGGTATTTGGCAACAATACCATCAATATAATACCCCAGGGTTATGCGGAACTGATATTTGGATTTAACATGTCGAAAATTGACAATCCCACGCTTACCGAAAGATTACGGAAGACCCCTTCCTTTACTTTCGAGGAGAAAATCCAGATGAATGTGACCGGGACCATCGGCGACAAGATGAAGCTCGGGGTCAATTACAACACGGAGGCCACCTTTGAGTTTGAGAACAAGACCAAGCTCGAATATACTGGAAAGGAAGACGAGATCATCAAGAAGATCGAAGCCGGGGATGTAACCCTTCCCCTGTCCGTCGGAAAACTTACGGTAACCTCCGTATTCTCCCAGCAGAAGGGCGAAACATCCGTAATCGATGTACAGGGAGGGGCACAGCTCAGTGAATATGAGATGAATGTCGATGAGTATGATGCCAACAGGCATTTTTTCCTTGCACATTATTTCAAGGATAACTATGACCGTTCACTGGCCAACCTGCCGGTGATCAATTCCGGCATAAATATTACCAAGATCGAGGTCTGGATCACCAACAAGACCAGCAATTTTGAAAATTCCCGGAACATACTTGGCCTGATGGACCTTGCCGAAGGCCAGGGAAACATTTATGGCACCGATTACTGGTCACAGACATCGGGACAAACCGGTACTTATCCCAGGAACGAACTGAACACCCAGTACCAGGAGATGACAACCACGTATTCAGGGATCCGGAACATCAATAATGTCACCCTGACACTTGCCCCATTGCTGCCGGGATTCAGGGGCGGACAGGATTATGAAAGAATCGAGAATGCCCGGAAATTATCCCCAAGGGAATATACCCTCAATGCAAAACTTGGCTATATCTCCCTGAATGCCGCCCTGAATGCCGATGAAGTACTTGCAGTAGCCTATGAATACACTTTAAACGGAAGAACCTATAAGGTCGGGGAATTATCCTCAGATGGTATATCTGCCCCGAGTACCTTGATTGTCAAACTGCTGAAAGGGACCAACCTAACCCCACAGCTTCCTACCTGGGAACTGATGATGAAAAATATCTATGCCATCGGAGCCTTCCAGGTAAATCCCAATGATTTTATACTGGAAATACTTTACAATGACGATCAAACGGGAACCACCGTTAATTATCTCCCGGAAGGAACGCTGAAAGACCAGATCCTGCTCAGGGTTTTGAATCTTGATAACCTAAATGACCAGCTTGATCCCTTGCCGGACGGTCAATTCGATTTCATCAGCGGCATCACCATAACGCCAAGCAATGGCAGGGTCATATTTCCCGTATTGGAGCCCTTCGGGGATTACCTCAGAAAAGCCATCAACGATGATGCTATCGCCGAAAAATATGTGTTCGATGAATTGTATGATTCCACCCGGACGATTGCCCGTCAGATTGCCGAGAAAAATAAGTTTATCCTTGCCGGATCCTACAAGTCATCAAGCAGTTCAGAGATCATGCTGAATGCCATGAACATCCCCCAGGGTTCCGTGGTGGTAACTGCCGGTGGAAGGCAGCTGACCGAGAATGTCGACTATACGGTGGATTACATGGTTGGAAGCGTGACCATTATCAACCAGGGACTCCTGGAATCGGGTACACCGATCAGGGTATCCCTGGAAAGCACTTCCCTGTTCGCCATCCAGACCAAAACCCTGCTGGGAAGCCACCTTGAATACCGTTTTTCCGATGATTTCCGCCTGGGAGGTACCATCATGAACCTGACCGAAAGGCCGTTGACACAGAAGGTAAGCATCGGTGATGAGCCCATCTCCAATACGATCTGGGGAATTGATGGATCCTACCGGACTGAATCCCAATTCCTGACCACACTGGTGGATGCCATTCCCCTTATCTCGACAAAAGAACCTTCCAATATTACCTTTACCGGTGAATTCGCACACCTTATCCCCGGTAACTCAAGGGCCATACAAAAAGAGGGGACAGCCTATATCGATGATTTTGAAGGCAGCCAGACTTCCATTGATATGAAGAACTTTGCGGCCTGGGTTTTTTCAAGTACACCGGCCGGAAGGTTCCCTGAAGGAATCAAGGTAAACGACAGGGCATATAATTATAACCGTGCCAAGTTTGCATTTTATGTGATCGACCCGCTGTTCCTGCGCAATAACAACTTAACCCCGCCACATATCAAGGCTGATCCCAATACCCAGTCAAGTCACTTTGTCGAGGAGGTTTTTGAAACGGATATCTTCCCGAACAAGGAAAATCCCAGTGGTGTTCCTACCAACATATCTGTCCTGAACTTATCCCTATATCCACAGGAGAGAGGATTGTATAACTATACAACCGATGTAGATGCCGATGGCAACCTGTTGAATCCGGAACAGAGATGGGGAGGTATCATGCGGGAGATCATGACCAATGATTTCGAGACCGCGAATGTGGAATTCATTGAGTTCTGGTTGATGGATCCCTTTGTGGAGAATCCCGACCATGCCGGCGGTGAATTGTTCTTTAACCTCGGAGAGATCTCAGAGGATATATTGCGTGATTCCCGTAAATCGTTCGAGAACGGTTTTCCGCCCAGCGAAGAGGTAACCCTGGTTGATACCACGGTATGGGGCCGTGTACCATTGGTCCAGTCCCTTGTCAACGCCTTCAACAATGATGTGGCTTCCAGGCAGTTCCAGGATGTGGGACTGGATGGACTGAACGATGTTGAAGAAAGGGATTTCTTCAGTGATTACCTTGACAGTCTGGGTGCTATTCACGGAACAAATTCACCTGCCTATCAGATTGCTGCCAATGATCCATCCCAGGATAATTACCATTATTTCCGGGGTACGGATTATGACCAGGCAGAAACAGGGATCCTCGACCGTTACCGGGATTATAACGGACACCAGGGAAACTCCCCAACCTCGGAACAATCAACAGAAGCATACCCGACCACCGGATCCACACTGCCCGATGTAGAGGATATAAACAGGGACAATACGCTGAATGAAAAAGAAAGCTATTATGAATACAGGGTTCGCCTGACGCCTGGCAGCCTGCAGGTGGGACAGAATTTCATTACCGACCGGGTAACCAAGAGCTCTGATTTCCCCAATGGTACTAAATCAACGGTCGATTGGTACCAGTTCCGCATACCTATCCATGCATGGGAAAGCAGGACCGGAGCCATCCGGGATTTTAATTCGATCCGTTTCATGCGTTTGTACCTTAACGGGTTTGAAGAAGAAGTTACACTCCGTTTCGCCAGGCTTGACCTGGTCAGGAGCGAATGGAGAAGGTACCAGTTCGAGATCACCGAGGGCGGAGAAGACCTGTCAACACCTGAGCCTTCGGAAGGCATCCTGGATGTTTCTGCGGTAAACATCGAGGAGAATGCCGGAAAGACGCCTGTCAATTATGTGTTACCCCCTGGCATTGACAGGGTGATCGATCCGACCAACCCCCAGCTCCGGCAGCTTAATGAGCAATCACTCCTGATGAAGGTACAGGGACTTGACGATGGAGATGCCAGGGCGGTTTTTAAAAACACTTTCCTGGACATACGTCAGTATGGTAAACTCCAGATGGAGGTGCATGCTGAAGCGCTGAAAGATGATATACTGAATGACGATGACCTTGTTGCCTTTATCAGGGTGGGTTCTGATAATACCAACAATTATTACGAATACGAGGTTCCCCTGAAGGTTACACCTCCGGGATTCTATAACAATGATGACGGCAACGACCGCCTGATCGTATGGCCTGCAGAGAACCGTTTCGAGATCGATCTGACGATCTTCCAGGATGTAAAACAGGCCAGGAATGACAAAATGAGAGTGATGGGGTCCTCCATTAATTATAATTCTGTATTCAGCATCATTGATGGAAAAGGGAACAAGGTAAGTGTAACGGGAAACCCCAACCTCAGCAACATACGTACCATCATGCTGGGGGTCAGAAATCCCAAGGCCGGTAACAATCCCGGTCAGGATGACGGTATGCCCAAATCCGGCGAGATCTGGCTGAATGAATTAAGGCTTACAGACTTCAATGATGAGGGTGGATGGGCTGCCAATGCCCGGATGACGGCCAAACTGGCTGATCTTGGCACAGTGACCATTGCAGGGAATACCAGCAAACATGGTTTTGGAAGTATTGAAAAGAAGGTCAACGAGAGGCAGCTGGAAGATATTTATGCTTATGACATCTCCTCGAACCTGGAGCTTGGGAAATTCTTCCCGGAGAAATCAGGGGTCACCATCCCTATGTTCATAGGATTCTCAGAATCAAGGATCAATCCGCAGTACAATCCGCTCGATCCTGATATCCCGCTGAAATCTGCACTGAAAAATGCTGAAACAAAGGAGGAACGGGATTCCATTAAAAGAATCGCCCAGGACTATACCAAACGGAGCAGTATAAATTTTACCAATGTGAGGAAGCAGAAAATGCAGGGGGAACCTCGATTCTATGACCTGGCAAACTGGAATACCAGTTATGCCTACAGTGCATCCGAACACCGTGATGTAAATACAGAATATGATATTCGAAACCGTCACAGGGGTGCGCTGAATTACACCTATAACACACGTCCTAAAAATGTTCAGCCCTTTGCCAAGGCCAATGTCTTCACCTCTCCACATCTCAGGTTACTGAAGGATATGAACTTCTACTTTTACCCCTCACGCCTGGGTTTTCGTACCGACATGAACCGGAATTATGCCGAGAGGAAAATCAGGAATCTTGCCAATCCCGGCATTAGAATTGACACCATTGTGACAAAAAATTTCATATGGAACCGTTATTATGACCTGCAATTCGATCTGACCCGTGCATTAAAATTTGACTTCAGCGCTACCAATACTTCGAGGATAGATGAACCCGAAGGGGTGCTCCGGAAGGGCCAGGGGGATTACCAGGAAAAAAAGGATTCACTCTGGAGGGAGATCTTTACACTTGGCAGGAACACCAGGTACAACCATAATTTCAATCTGGCATATACGATACCTATCAATAAAATACCATTGCTCAACTGGGTTACCTCTTCAGCCCGCTACAGTGCGACATTTGGCTGGGATGTAGGTCCCGTTACAGCAGATACCATAAACCTGGGCAATACCCTGAAAAATTCAAATAATATCCAGCTTAACGGTCAGTTGTCAATGACCAACCTGTATAATAAAATTCCCTATCTGAAAGAGGTCAATAATAAATTCAGGAATGGATTCAGGCAACCCAGTGGCGATGGAAGGACCAAGGAAGTAAGTTATACACAGGAAGGGATCACTCTGCGGGCAGGTCGAACGCGGTCCATCAACCACAAATTAAAAACGGAGAGCGTTACCGCTGTTTTTTATGCTGAGAATGGACAGGAGATCGAGGGGGAGCTGGTGGTCGCCAGTGAGAACCGGATCACCTTTACTACCGATACTTCCGCTGAGGATTACCGGAGGGTAAGGGTGGAAGTTACCGGCACCATTGAGAAGGGGGAAAGTCCATTGATTATCATTGCCGACTATACATCCAGGATCCTGATGGGGATCAGGAATATTGCCGTCACCTATAACCAGAGTAACGGTTCACTGCTTCCAGGATACATGCCTTCAACAAGCCTTTTGGGACTCCAATATTATAGCGGGATACTGGCACCGGGATGGCCTTATATCCTGGGCTGGCAGGATCCGCAATTCCCTGAAACAGCGGTGAGGAACGATTGGTTGTCAAAGGACCCCATGATCAATTCTCCCTATATCATGAATCATTCCAATACCTTTAATATAAGAAGCACGGTTGAGCCATTGCCGGGATTGCGAATCGATCTGACTGCCAACCGCAATTACACCAAAAATATTAATGAATTCTATATTGCCGATATATTTGGTCTCCTCGGAAAATTTTGCTTCGGTCACCTTTGAAAAATTCAAGGATGAGTACCGGCAGAAGATATCCGCCAGGCTGGCTGCCGAAAGGGCCAGGGGCGGAGATTATGTCATGAAACCCGACACGAGCAACCCCGCATTCTGGGATGGCTATGGAGAAAGTGCACAGTCAGTATTGATCCCGGCCTTCCTGGCAGCGTATGCAAAAAAAGATCCCAACCGGGTGAACCTCAATCCCATACTGGATATCATGGATATGCTGCCAAACTGGCGCCTGACCTTTGATGGCCTGACAAAGATTGAATTCCTGAAGAAGTATTTCCGCTCTATCAATATCAACCATTCCTACCGATCATCTTATACCATTGGAAGTTTTATATCCAATCCTTTTTATATGGCAACGGAGGCGGGTTATGTGGATACAGCTGCCAGGGATTTCAACGGGAATTTCCTGAATGAGGCGGATATCGCTTCCGTATCGATCAGCGAACAATTCAGTCCCCTGATCGCCCTGGATATGAACTGGGTAAACAGCCTCACCACCCGGGTTGAATTAAAAAAATCCAGGTCTCTTGCATTGAGCCTGGCAAACGGCCAGCTGACCGAAATTTCAAGCAACGAATATGTGATAGGTGCAGGGTACAGGTTTTCTGGTTTGCCCCTGATTTTCAACCTGCCGGGCGGGGGACAAACATCCATGACCAGTGACCTGAATGTCAGGGGAGATTTCTCTATCAGGGACAACCGGACCATCATCCGGAAAGTTGTCGAGGATGTTGACCAGATAACAGCCGGACAGCGAATCGTAAAAATAGCGCTCAATTTTGATTATGTGCTCAGTGACCGATTTAACATCCGGCTCTTTTTCGACAGGGTGGTTAATAAACCTTTCGTGTCCCTGTCATATCCGACCGCAAATACAAATGTCGGGTTTAGTATCAGGTTTACACTTGCCCAGTAAATTTTTGTTTATAAATTTATCATATCAAAACAAATCTGCTAAAACATCAATATCATGAATGTACCCGACAACTGCAAATACACTGATAAACATGAATGGATCCGTATTGAAGGTGATGAAGGATATATTGGAATTACGGATTATGCCCAGGGGGAACTAGGTGACATCGTCTATATCGAGATAGAAACCGAAGGGGAAAAACTCGCATTGGGCGATGCTTTCGGTACCATTGAAGCGGTTAAGACCGTTTCCGACCTGTTCATGCCTGTGTCGGGGGAAATACTGGAGTTTAACAGCCAGCTTGAAGATGAGGCAGAGCTTGTTAACAAGGATCCCTATGGAGAAGGCTGGATGATCCGGGTCAGTATCAACAATCCGGCTGAGCTGGATACACTCCTGAGCCCTGAACAATACAGGGAATTAATTTCAGCCTGATATAAATGCCCGGTTTCACCCCGGGTTTTTTCTTGCTTTTCCCCTGCCTGTCAGCCTACCAGGAGGTTGAGGTGAGGAGAGAAGAAGATATTTGCTGTACTCGTACCAGGAGGTAGAGGTAATGTTGTGTACAGGATAATTAAAAACGCCGCCTACAAATGATGTTTACTGGCAGCATTTTAAGCGGCGTTTTTTATTATCCTGTTTTGATTAGAGTTTCTTCATCACCTCAACCTCCTGGTAGGCTTCCACCACATCTCCTACCTTGATATCATTGAAACCCGCTATATTCAGTCCACATTCATAACCGGAAGCAACTTCCCTAACATCCTCCTTGAACCGCTTTAATGATCCCAGTTCACCCGTGTAGACCACGATGCCGTCACGAATGACACGGATTCTGGAATTCCGGTTGATCTTTCCTTCTTTTACCATACACCCGGCGACTGTGCCGACCCTGGTGATCTTAAATATTTCACGTATCTCAACAGTGGCGGTTATCTCTTCCCTGATATCGGGGGACAACATCCCTTCCATGGCAGCTTTTACTTCTTCGATCGCATCATAGATCACTGAATACAGGCGGATGTCAATTTCCTCTTTTTCGGCAAGTTTCCTGGCACTCAGGGAAGGTCTGACCTGGAATCCCAGTATAATGGCATTGGATGCAGCAGCCAGCATTATATCTGCTTCCTTGATCTGTCCAACTGCCTTGTGTATAACATTTAACTGGATCTCCTCGGTGGACAGCTTGATGAGCGAATCGCTCAGGGCTTCAATGGAACCATCTACATCCCCTTTGACAATGATGTTCAGTTCCTGGAAGTTGCCAATGGCTATCCGGCGCCCGATTTCATCGAGTGTTATATGCTTACGTGTACGTTGATCCTGTTCCCGCTGGAGCTGTTCCCGCTTATTCGCTATTTCCTTGGCCTCCTTGTCACTCTCCATCACATTGAAGCGGTCACCCGCCTGCGGTGCGCCGTTTAAACCAAGAATAAGGGCCGGTGTGGATGGACCTGCTATATCGATCTTCTTCCCACGCTCGTTATACATGGCTTTGACATGACCATAATAGGATCCGGCTAGCACTACATCCCCAACCTCGAGGGCTCCGTTTTCAACCAGTACGGTAGAGACAAACCCCCTGCCCTTATCCAGCTCAGATTCTATGACAGAACCACTGGCTGCCTTATGTGGATTGGCCTTCAACTCAAGCAGTTCTGCCTCGAGCAACACTTTTTCCAGCAGTTCATCGATATTGATCCCGTTCTTGGCTGATATTTCCTGGGACTGATATTTACCACCCCAGTCCTCAACAAGGTAATTCATATTGGCAAGCTCTTCCTTGATCTTTTCGGGATTGGCAGTTGGTTTATCAATCTTGTTGATGGCGAACACAATGGGCACTCCGGCAGCCTGGGCATGGTTGATGGCCTCAACTGTCTGGGGCATCACACCATCATCCGCGGCCACCACAATGATCACGATATCAGTGGCCTGGGCACCACGGGCCCTCATGGCTGTAAAGGCTTCATGTCCAGGGGTATCAAGAAAAGTAATCTGTCTTCCATCATCAAGACTGACGCTGTATGCTCCGATATGCTGTGTAATACCGCCTGCCTCACCAGCCACAACATTGGCACTCCGGATATAGTCCAACAATTTTGTCTTGCCGTGGTCCACATGACCCATGACCGTAACAATCGGGGGCCTTGATTCCAGTTCATCCGGATCATCCTCATCTTCTGCTATGGCTTCCTGTACCTCCACGCTGATAAATTCGATCTTATAATTGAACTCATCTGATACAACGGCAAGGGTTTCCGCATCCAGGCGCTGGTTGATGGAAACAAAAAGTCCCAGCTCCATACACTTGGCAATTACTTCTGTTGCAGGAACATCCATCAGCGAGGCCAGTTCCTGTACGGTAACAAACTCCGTAACCTTAATGATGTTGCTTTCTTCTTCCAGCTTGATTGCTTGTTCCTGCAATTTCTGGCTCGCGGCCTCCCTCTTTTCCCGCCTGTACTTTGCTCCCTTGGATTTACTCCGGTCTGTCAGCCTGGCCAGGGTTTCCTTAACCTGTTTCTGAACATCTTCCTCATTCACTTCGGGTTTGAGCGGCTTCTTGCGCTTTTTGACAGCGGGTTTCTTCAGGGTTTTGGATAGATCGGCGGTTTCCTTGTCCGCCTTTTCACCCAGATCCACCCTTTCTGTATCCTTCTTGATCCTTTTACGCTTTTTCTTCAGCGCAGCCTTATCGGCAGCTTTTTTCTCCCGGTCTTCCACCGGAAGTTCAATCTTGCCGACTACAGAGGGACCGGTGATCTTTTCGATCTCGGTTTTGATGAAATTTTCATCCTCCACTTCCTGCTTCTCTGCCATCTCCTCGATCTCATCCTCAGCAGGTTCAGCAACGCTGGCAGGTTTTCCAGCTTTTGCTGCTTTCTCTTCATGTTCATCCTTTGTGGTTTTACTTTCTGCAGTGGTGGTTTTCTTTATAGTGGTCTCCAGATCGATCTTACCAACCACCTTCAGATCAGCATCAGCTTCTTTTTCATCTTTTCCCTCAGCTGGCCTGGATTCTTTTTTTGCTGTCACACCTTTATCGGGCGCTTCCTCCCTGGATGGCTCTTCAGTGGTTTTTTCCGGGACTTCCGTCTTCTTTTTTCCACGACCGCTGACCGAATCCAGATCCACCTTTCCGACTATTTTGACTTCAAGTTCCTCCCCATCAGGCAAATCAATTTTGGCTGAGGCAGTAGGATCCTTGATGAACACTTCCTCTTCGACATCGACCTGTGAGGGTTTCTGCTGGTTGATATCATTGATAGAGATGGTCTCCTTCTTCTCCCTCAGGTTTTTAAGACTGAGCAAATCAGATTCTTTTTTCACGCTGATGTCAGCGCTGTATTCCTCGATCAGGATATCATAGACCTCCTCGGTGACCTTGGTATTGGGATTTGGATCAACCTCATATCCCTTCTTGTTCAGGAAATCCACGATGGTGGAAATCCCGACGTTAAATTCGCGTGCAATCTTACTTAATCTTGTCCCTTTACCTGCCATACGCTGTTTAATAATCTGCTAATATATAACTATTCAGATGAATTATTCAAATTCTGCCTTCAGAACTTGCATGACCTCCTGGATGGTTTCTTCCTCAAGATCAGTCCTTTTAACGAGATCTTCTATGCTCAGGTCCAGTACACTTTTGGCTGTATCGCATCCAATGGCCTTGAGTTCGTCTATGATCCATCCATCAATTTCATCGGCAAATTCCTCCAGGTTGACATCTTCTTCGTCTTCTTCTATACCTTCCCTGTAAACATCTATCTCGTAGCCAGTTAGCTGACTTGCCAGCCGGATATTCAGTCCCCCTTTCCCGATGGCCAGTGAAACTTCGTTCGGCTGCAGGTAAACCTCTGCTTCCTTTTCTTCTTCATTGATTTTGATGGTGCTGATTTTGGCCGGACTCAGGGAACGTTGTATGAATAACTGTATATTCGTAGTAAAGTTGATCACGTCTATATTTTCGTTTTTGAGTTCCCTGACAATTCCATGGATCCGGGATCCCTTCATACCCACACAGGCACCCACAGGGTCGATTCTCTCATCATATGATTCCACGGCTACCTTGGCCCTTTCACCGGGTACCCTGACGATTTTCTTAATGGTGATCAGTCCATCGAATATCTCGGGAACCTCCAGCTCGAAGAGTCGCTCCAGGAATATGGGTGAAGTCCGGGAAAGAATGATCAGCGGATTGTTGTTTTTCATTTCCACCTTGATCACCACTGCCCTGATGGTATCTCCCTTCCTGAAATAATCTGAGGGTATCTGTTCAGACTTGGGCAGGATCAGTTCATTTCCTTCATCATCAAGTACCAGTATCTCCCGCTTCCAGACCTGGTATACCTCTCCCGTTACGATTTCACCGATCCTTTCCTTGTATTTTCCGTACAGATTGTTCTTTTCAAGATCCAGTATCCTGGATGTCAGGTTCTGCCTCAGGGAAAGAATGGCCCTGCGTCCAAAATCACCCAGCTTTACCTCATCTGTAACTTCTTCACCGACCTCGTAATCCTCATCGATCTTCTTGGCTTCCGACAGGGTGATCTGCAGGTTGGGATCCTCCAGGTTATCGTCCTCCACTACCTCCCTGTTTCTCCAGATCTCAAAATCACCTTTATCAATATTGATGATGACGTCAAAATTTTCATCCGTTTCGAACCGCTTCACCAGTAATCCCCTGAAAACGTCCTCAAGTACCGTCATCATGGTAGCCCGGTCGATATTCTTCAGCTCCTTGAATTCTGAAAAAGTATCAATCAAATTAACCGTTTCCATCTTGCTATTTGTATTTATTAATTGTTATTCCTCAAAACTTAATGCTGGCCCTGGCTGATTTTATTTCGGCGAAAGGCAGTTTGGTCTGCATCTGATCCTTTTGCCCTCCCTTCTTGCTCATTATGATTTCCAGCACAATACCCTTTTCATCAAGGTCTTTCAGGACCCCTTCCAGCTTTTCACCATCCTTTCTTACCACAGTGATATTTTTGCCCACATTCTTCCGATACTGTTCAAATACCCTGAACGGTGCATCCAGTCCGGGTGATGACACCTCCAGTGCAAAGTCCTCCCTTTCCCTGTCCAGTTTTCCTTCCAGTTCCCTGCTTACCCGGACACAGTCATCAATGCTGATCCCTTCCGGAGTGTCTATATGAACAACGATCTTGTTGTTATTGTCAACGTTTACACCTACCAGGAAAATATCCTTCCCGGCTAAAATCCCATCGAGATGATGCTCAATCATGTGTTGATCCGCCATGCTATTTCAATAAAATAGGGGACTCCCGTCCCCTATTGCAAATGTCATATCCGGCCGCAAAAATATAAAAAATCGGTAACATAACAAAAAATAATGCCAGAAGCTGCCTTCAGCCGGATCAATACAATTTAAATGACTAAATTTCGTTTTCTTTTATTTGCCCGTGGGCCGAGTTAAAACCAACAAGAAAAAGATCATCAACGATCCGGTATACGGATTTATAAAGATCTCTTTTGAGGGCCTCTTTGATTTGATTGAACATTCTTATTTTCAGCGGCTTAGAAGAATCAAACAACTGGGACTGACATACTTTGTTTACCCGGGTGCCACCCATACCAGGTTCCAGCATGCCCTGGGTTCATTTCATTTGATGGGCATGGCCATACAGGTACTTCGCTCGAAAGGAGTGGAAATTACCACGGATGAGGAAGAAGCTGCCCTCTCTGCTATTTTATTGCATGATATAGGTCACGGTCCCTTTTCACATGCCCTGGAAGAAAGTATCGTTCCGGGTATCCATCACGAAGCATTATCCCTCCTGTTCATGCATGCCCTGAACAAGGAATTCAAGGGCCGTCTTGACACGGCCATTCAGATCTTTACCGGCCAGTATCCCAAACAGTTCCTGCATCAATTGATAACAGGCCAGCTGGATATGGACCGCCTGGATTATCTGAAGCGGGACAGTTTCTTTACGGGGGTCACAGAAGGAGTGATAGGGTCAGACCGCATTGTGAGAATGCTGAATGTGGTGAACGACCAGCTGGTCGTTGACCATAAGGGTATTTATTCCATCGAGAAGTTCCTGATCGCAAGGAGATTGATGTATTGGCAGGTATACCTGCACAAGGCTGTCCTTTCTTCTGAGATGCTGCTGCTGAAATTATTGCAGAGGGCCAGGAAACTGGCCGGCGAGGGAGTGGAGCTGTTCTGTACACCTTCCCTCAGACATTTCCTTTACCGGACGGTTTCCAGGAATGAATTTTTTGGAGGTGAAAAAGGGGGGAAAAATCCGGAACTCTCTGAAACCGTCATCGGGAACCTGGAAAAGTATGCGGGACTGGACGACAATGATATCATGGCCTCGGCCAAGGTATGGGCGGATCACCCTGACCATGTGTTGTCCACGCTCTGCAAAAAACTCAAGAACAGGGATCTGTCCCGTATCGAGATCAGGACGGAACCATTCCCTGATGAGTACATCAAAGCCATCAGGCAAAGTGTCAGGCAAAATTACGGATTGCAGGATGAGGATATCGGCTACCTTGTGCATGCTGACACCATCAGTAATTATGCCTATAGTTCGGAAGATGAGCAAATCCAGATCCTATACCATGACGGTACCCTGAGGGATATCACCACAGCCTCTGACATGCTGGATCTTGCGGTGCTGTCAAAAACCGTAAGAAAATATTTTTTGTATTATCCGAAAGATGTTTTGGTGTAGTGTTTAATTATTTACTTTTGTGACCAAATTTTGATTTACATGGAATATACCGCTGAACAGATCGCCGGATTCCTGAACGGGAAGATCGAGGGAAACCCGGCTGCCAGGGTTAACGATGTCTCAAAAATCGAGGAAGGGAAACCCGGTACCCTTGCCTTCCTGTCCAACCCGAAATATCAGAAATACATATATGATACCCAGGCCACCATCGTCCTTGTCAACGAGGACCTCATCCTGGATAAAGATGTAAATGCGACGCTGATCAGGGTGAAAGATGCCTATGAAGCTTTTGCCAGCCTGCTCGATCTATATGAACAATCCAAACCAAAAAAGACAGGGGTCAGTCCAAATGCAAGCATCTCAGGATCAGTAATTACCGGCGAAAACCTGTATGCCGGCGATTTTGTTTACATCGGTGATGATGCCAAAATCGGGGACAATGTGAGATTGTATCCACAGGTCTTTATCGGCGATAAGGTTACCATCGGTGATAATACAATCCTTTATCCGGGAGTCAGGGTCCTGGATGGTTGCCAGGTAGGAA
>LJUP01000257.1 GCA_001303955.1 Bacteroides sp. SM23_62
CGCAGGCTGTATCGGGATATATACGAACTTTTGAACCCGACGGGAATATTTTTAAATCTTGAACATGTATCATCTCCGTCAGTAAAAGTCCAAGAAATGTTCACTGAATTATTTCTTGATTGTATGTCTGATTACCATGAAAGTATCAATGATACCAGGTCAATGGATGAGATAGAATCCATTTACCAAGATCCTGAACACAAAAAACTTCATAGGTTGGAAGCCGTTGAAGTACAGTGTAATTGGCTGGTGGATATTGGATTTTCAAACGTAGATTGTTATTTAAAGATATTCGAATTGGCGCTTTTTGGCGGGACCAAAAACCAGTAAATTCATCAATATGTGCTAATGAATCTCATACAAAAAAGCTAATCTGCTATAACAATGGAATTCACAAAGATGCCTAAAATTGAAAACCATCTGCATCTGGAGGGGGCGATTCCTTATGAAACAATGTGGCAATTAATTAAAAAGTATGGTGGCGATGCAGGGGTTAATAATCTGGATCAGCTGAAAGAGAAATTTGTATACCGGGATTTCAATCACTTCATCGAAATGTGGGCGTGGAAAAATCAATTTCTCAGGGAGTATGAAGATTTCGTTTTAATATCAGAAGCTGTTTTCTTGGAGTTGGTAAAACAAAATGTCAAATATGCAGAGATTTTCATATCGCCATCTTTGTTTAAGAACAGACTTTCTGCCCAAAGGATCGTTGAGGCAATTGCGGAGGGCATCAGTAAAGTTGCAGGGATTAGCATAAACCTGATTGTGGATCTGGTGCGTGATTATGGACCGGAAAACGAGATCAGGACCCTGCTTGAGATTCATGAAGTCAAGCACCTCTCCATAATTGGAATAGGCATAGGCGGGTCAGAGAATAAATATCCGCCGGCATTGTTTATCGATGTATATGAACAGGCGAGAAAGTTAGGATTCAGGACAACTGCTCATGCGGGCGAGGCATCCGGGCCTGAAAGCATCTGGTCGGCAATCAGGGATCTGCACGTTGATAGAATAGGGCATGGGACGAGGGCTGTTGAAGACGTGGGATTGTTAACGTATCTTTCAGAAAACAAGATCCCGATTGAATTATGCCTGCTTTCCAATGCACATACGAAAGTGGTCGATTCAATTGAAGAGCATCCCATAAGAACCTTTATTGAAAACGGGATACCCGTTTCAATCAATACGGATGATCCAATGATGTTTGGAAATTCCCTTGCCGAGGAATATCAAACTTTAAAGGATATATTTAAATATTCAAAAGAGGAAATCCATAACATTATCTTAAATTCCATCAATACCATGTGGCTGGATGAAAATGAGAAAAGGGTTTTGATCGGTGAGTTTAAGAAAGAGTGTAAAGATACGGCCACTGAATATCGCATTGACTGACGGGATAATTATTAAAACCTGAGATATGATCAAATTTATGCTGTTTTCTTTAGCCCTTGCAAGCTCACTGTTTATACAAAGCTGCACTTCCAGTCCTGGATCCTCATCACAGGAACTTCGGGTTGCCGTGATTCAATATCAACATGAAACCTGCACATTTTGCCCCGGAGGCGATACCCAGACCGAAGATTGGACCAGGAATCGTCCCTATCTGACAGGGGAGGAGGTGCTTGAAGCCGGAGACTATATAGAAGGCTTTGTGCATTCAGCCAGGCAATTTAATGATGTGGAACTGGTGGGTATAAATTCTCCTGACCAGGTTTATGGGGGATCTTCACGGAGCTGGAACAGTAAGGAGAGTTTCGATCATTTCATGAAGATGATCATTGGGGATCTGGAAAAAAAAATGCCTGTGAATGGTGTTTATCTGGCCCTGCACGGAGCCCTGGCCGTAAGAAACGTTCCAAGACCTGAAGCCGAAATTGCCAGAAGAATCAGGGAGGTAGTCGGAGATCAGGTACCCATTGTGGGGTCATTTGATTTACACGGCAATGAAGACGAAGCATTTCTAAAATGGGCAAATGCCTCTTTTGTAACCAAGCGATATCCTCATTACGATGCATTTCTTCAGGGCGGCAGATCAGCCCATTTACTATATCGAATGATGAAAGGAGATTATGTTTCGACAACGGCCACAAGAAAACCTCCCGTACTTACTGCCACGGTTTTACAGTGGACCGGTCAATCACCCTCCATGGATATCATGGAAAGAGCCAGAAGGTGGGAGGCGCGTCAGAAGGACACCTACGTAAATGTCTTTTATGGATTCCCCTGGTCAGATGTTCCGGATATAGGTACCACTGTACAGGTGATCACAAATAATAACCAACATCTCGCTGATTCCATTGCCGAGGATATGGCTGAATATATATGGCGGGTTCGGGAAGAATTTGCCAGCGGCAGATTTCCCATGCCGGATGAAGCAGTGGGTAAAACCAAAAAGGCCATTGGCAATGGCCAGGTTCCTGTCGTCCTGGCCGATTACTCAGACCGGCCGGGAGATGCTACCTGGATATTAAGGCAACTTATTGATGAACAGGTTACTGGCGTGCTATATGCCACATTGAGAGACGAGGGTGTACTTGAAAAACTGAAACTTGAAAATGCCAGGGCCGGGGATAATTTCGATATGAATGTAGGCGGATTTACAGGCGACCAGGCTGGAAGTCCTGTCCGGATAAAAGGCAGGATATTGTTTTTCGGTCCCAAATGGTCTTTTGAAAATATGGCTGCTATTGAATTTGGGGAAAACAACCTGTTAATCATCACACCTACTTATGTACAGATTACTTCACCCGAAAGCCTCCGGTTTGATCCTGTTAATCCCGATAATTACAAGGTTTTTGTGGTTAAATCACGTGTCCACTTTCGCAGGGGATTTGATGAAACCGGCTATGCCAGAACAATTTTAGTGGTAGATGCACCGGGACCATGGTTCGGAACGACCCGGCTCGATGCGCTAAACTATGAATATGGTCCGATATCCAGGCTTTATCCATTTGACGGACAATGAAGTAACAGAGAATATGATTCTTGAATAACGGCTGCCAGCTGAGTTTATATGAATCCTTCCGGCAATTGGTTAACTTTGAGATTGAATGGTCGTGGCCAAGTAAAAAAAGTAAAATATGTGTAAGGTCAGAATGTTTCTGCTTCAAACGGTGATAATGATCTTATTATTCAACACGGGATTAAGCCAGACCTCAAAACTGATCTCCTACAATATCAGGTATGATAATCCGAAGGATGGTGAAAATATTTGGGAAAACCGCAAACATAAAATGGCCAGTCTCCTGAATTATTATGAACCCTTCATTTTTGGGATGAAGAAAGGAGAATTTTGTGCCATCTTTTATGATACAACAATTTTACAAGTAATCAAAGATTCCACATTCTGGCTATCTGAAACGCCGGTTAATGTCTCCGCAGGATGGGATGCTGCCTTAAACAGAGTTTGTACCTATGGCCTTTTTTAAAAACCTTGAAACTAAAAAAAGAATATGGGTCATGAATACTCACTTTGACCATCACGGACAAATGGCCCGTGAAAATACAGCCAGACTGATTTTAAAACGAATAGAACATTTCAATAAAAAGAATTTACCACTTTTATTGATGAAAGATTTCAATGCCACTCCGGAAGAAATTCCCATTCAGATATTAAAAACAAAACCAACCGATGCTCTGGAAATATCAGAAAAACCTTTGTATGGACCTCCTGGAACCGCTAATGGGTTCACAGATAGAAAAATTGTAAATAGAATTGATTATTTCTTTACCAAAGATGTGAAGGTATTGTCATATGCTCACATTGATGACAGGCGGGATAATAACATATACCCATCGATGAGGTAATCTGCAATGAAGATAGTGTTACTTTTAAATTTGAAAAACCTGAGCCATGAAAACTTTACGGGCCAGCCTGGCAATTATTCTTTTTATTTATTCGGTTCCTACGATATTGTCAGCGCTTGATATCTACCGCGGCAAGGAACCGGATTTATCCTCGGAGTGGATCATTATAAGTGTGTTTTTTGTATTAAGTATGGCATTTATCCTGATCAATTTATTGGAATTGGTAAAAGTCAAAAAATGAATCACTGTATTGCCTGGCAAATGGTATATGATCATTCAGGTCCGGATGGATCTTCAGTAAAACCATAAAAATGAACAGATCAGTTATCGGGTTAATGATTATCACTTCATGTTTTGCAGGTTGTAACCGACAGGAAGAGGTGATAAATACAGAACAGTGGGATGTTTATGAAGTTGTCCTTAAGGGTCCCTCTTCAGGAACCCCTTTTATGGATGTTGAATTGAGTGCATCGTTTAAAAACAGGGATGAAAGTATCCTGGTTCCGGGTTTTTATGATGGGAGCGGGATTTACCGCATTCGATTTTCACCGCATAGCCAGGGAGGCTGGACATACCAGACTGAGAGTAATATTGCTGAACTTTCAGATAAAAAGGGAAAATTCCATTGTGTTCCTCCCACGGGCAAGAATCACGGCCCGGTGAAAATCATAAATACATTCTATCTGCAATATGCGGATGGGACACCTTATTATGCTGTCGGGACAACCGCTTATCAATGGACAAGTGTAAAGCAGAAAATCCAGGCTAAAACACTGGAAACACTTGCAGAAGCTCCCTTTAATAAGATCAGGATGTGTGTATTCCCAAAATCCTACAGGTACGGAAACAATACCGAACCATGGATGTATCCATTCAAGCGGGAAGGTGAAAGGAATGATTTTTCACAACCCAACTTCGAATTCTTTCAAAACTTTGATCAAAGAGTCAGCCAATTATCAGCATTGGGGATTCAGGCCGATGTGATATTATTTCATCCCTATGATGTCTGGGGTTATTGTGAAATGGGGAAAGAAATGAATGAAAGATATGTACGTTACATGATCGCCCGTTTATCTGCTTACCGAAATGTCTGGTGGTCTCTGGCAAACGAATGGGATGTTCCGGAAATCAAGGAAACAATAGACTGGGACGGCATTGGAAAACTGCTTCAGGATGAGGATCCCCATCAGCGGTTACGGGGGATCCATAACTGGTATAATACTGAAGATCATTTCTATGATCATTCCCGGCCATGGATTACCCACGTAAGTGCTCAAACTTCCCAGTTCTACAATGGCATTAAATGGCGAAACCAGTACAAGAAACCCTTGCTCTTCGACGAGATGCGGTATGAAGGGGATGTCCCAAGCGGATGGGGGAACTTAAGTGCTGAAGAAATGACCAGCTACTTCTGGATGGCCGGACTGAGTGGCGGATATGGGACTCATGGCGATACCTATCAAAACAATGCTGATGATTCAACTGAAGTCCGATGGTGGGGGAAAGGCGGAACCCTGGTTGGAGAAAGTCCCGAAAGGATTGCATTTTTTAAATCCATCATGGAGCAGGCTCCCGTCCATGAAATGACCCCGGAATTGATAGATAACGGGGATCCGGAGGAGCTGGGTAACAACATTCATATATTCTCAAAAAAAGGAGCGTATTATCTGGCTTATGCAGCTGACAAGGGTCAAACGATAGAAATCAACCTGGCCGGGGATGCCTATTATCATGTGGACATCATCGATACATGGAATATGCAGATTACCCCTTCGGAAAGGAAATATGCCGGGAAATGTGTCTTTGAATTGCCTGCCAAACCATACATGGCACTGAGGATTATCAAACAGGAATAGGATGAAAGGTTTTTGTCCGGTAATACTGATGGCTATGCTCGCCACAGGATGCACTGGAAATCCTTCAGGCCAACCTGTGAAACCTGCATTGAGCGTATCCGGAAACCATAGATATCTTGTTGATGCGGCAAATGAACCATTCTTCTGGATGGGTGGAACAACCTGGGGTATGTCTGAGTGGCTGACCAGGGAAGATGTTGACATTTACCTCGATAACCGTTTAGCCAAAGGCTTCAACCTTGTACAAATCTGTCTTTTTTGGGGGAAAAGGGAAGAAGATCCCGTCAGGTTTACCACGAATCCATCAAATGCTTACGGTCACAAAGCCTTTGTGGAAGCAAATGGGAAACCGGATCCTGGACAACCCCGGGTAATGAAAGGGGGAACACCTCAAAATCCCAATGATTATTGGGATCATGTTGATTATATACTTCAGTCCGCATCCAAAAGAAACATGATCATTGCCGTCCTGCCTGTATGGGGAAGACGGTATGTAAATGCAACACACCCTCCCTGGTCGGAACCCGTTTTCTCGGTTTCCGGCATGAGATCATATGGCGAGTTTTTAGGAAAGCGGTTCAAGGCATATTCCAATATTATCTGGGTCCTTGGTGGTGATGTGCAAGCCGATGCAGGGGGTCAATATCTGGATCATTACCGGTCAATGGCGGAAGGGATCATAACCGGGATAACCGGCGAAACCATTCATTGGAATGAATATTCCCCTTTATGGGATTATGCCCTGATGACATATCATCCGGATGGAGCGCCTCTGAAAAATTCTTCACGCTGGTTTCATGCTGATCCCTGGATGGATTTTAACATGATTGAAACCCACAGACATCGTGATAGTGTATATAAGGCAGTCCATCAGGACTATGCCCTGGCTGATCCTGTGAAACCCACAGTTATGGGTGAGCCTGATTATGAAGGAGCCAGTCCTAATATGGTCACAGCGGGTATACATATCAGAAGGCAGGCACTTCAAAGTTTCTTCGCAGGTGCGGCAGGATTCACCTATGGAGGTAAAATTGATCATGAGGGGAATGGCCCATTATGGAGTCCCTACAATAACTGGAAAGAAATGCTGGATATGGAAGGTGCCAGCTCGATGACAAATATAAAATCATTTTGCCTTGATCACGCCTGGCCGGACTGGACCCCGGTTCATGATATTATCCAATCTGACATGGGAGAAGGAGAATATCAGAAGGTGGCGGTTCTTACACGGCAGGACAGTATATGTCTGGTTTATTTCCCGGATAACAGTTCTGCAAACCTGGATCTGGCAAATCATTATGCAGCGGCTGAAGATATCATTGTTCAATGGTACAACCCGGCTTCCGGTGCATATGCTGAAACATGCAAAATGGCGGTCATAGTTAGCAGCATAAAGGTAAGGCCACCCGACCATTGGCCTGATGCCATTCTTATTCTCAGGGAGAAGTAATCATTGACGAATAATAACATCATAACATACTGTCATGTCTGAGAACGTATTCCTTTCAAAAGATGTCAATCCTACTGAGGAATTGATCAAGGCAAATCTAGCCGATAACTATGCGCAACTTGAAGAAATCAGAAAATTCATCGATGACACATTTGGTGAAACCCTGGAGGAATGGAAAAACTATGGAGAGAAGATAGGCTGGCTATTGAAAAAGCTATATAAGAAGAGGAATTTATTCTTTATCACTGTCTGCGACGGATACTTCAATGTGACCTTTGTATTTGGGGACAAAGCCGTGGATTCCATTGTTGATTCAGAGATCTCTCCTTCGTTGAAAACGGCACTGATGGAAGCCAGGAAATATGCCGAAGGACGTGGTTTAAGCATCAAGGTAGAGGATGACATATATCTGCCGGACATAAAGAAACTCTTGCAGATCAAGGTAAATAATTGATAATGTGATCATATGTTAACAAAAATCATGGAACGTTGTTATTATATACAGTAACATGGTTTGCGCTTAAAACATGGCCATTTATCAGTTATACAGGGAACAAAGAATATCAACTGATTTTCGGCGGACTGCAACAGGTATCTGTGATTACGTAAGGAAGAATACAAATGAAGTTATCGGTATTTTGGTTTAGACGGGATCTCAGGCTTGAAGATAATACTGCCTTGAATCAAGCCCTCTCTTCAGGACTTCCGGTATTGCCCATATTTATATTCGATCAGAACATTATTGAGGAATTGCCCCGTGATGATGCCAGGATTAGTTTCATATACGACAGGCTTCAATTAATTAACAGAGAGCTTAATAAAAAAGAAAGTTCATTGAAAATATTTAAGGGGCAACCGGTCAGGGTATGGGAAAATATCATTTCGAATTATGAGATCGACCAGGTTTTTATCAATAGGGATTATGAACCCTACGCATTGCAACGGGATACAGAGATAAGGGCCATGTTATCAAAAAAGGGAATCAAAACAGTCGAGTGTAAGGACCAGGTGATATTTGAAGGAAGTGAGATTCTGAAAAATGACGGCAGTCCCTATTCTGTATACACACCCTATAAGAAAAGGTGGTTACAGCGTTGGGGTCAACACCCCCCCCAACCGGTAAATCTAACGGATTACAGTAGATTCCTGCCTTCCAGATATCCATTTCCTGCACTTTCTGAAATTGGATTTCACACATCACAAATCAAAGTC
>LJUP01000258.1 GCA_001303955.1 Bacteroides sp. SM23_62
TCCGGGGAAGGAGAAGGTGCCCCGCCGGCTGAAGATGAATCCATTGAAGTGATTGCCATCAGGGAGAGTCCGGATACCTCACAGGATATAGCCGGTGCGCAGGCAGAAAGTCACCCGGGCGGTGAACCAGGCGGGGAAGCTGAACTTGCTGTCCGACCCGGTGAAGAGGAATCCGCTGGTGTGACCCTCCCTGCCGGGATCTCCCGACTGGCCGCCACCCATCATAATGGATTTCGGGGCCCCTTCGGCAATGGTGTTTCCCAGCATAAGAATATACCGGTGGACTGGGATGGCAAGGCGGGAAGAAATGTTGTGTGGAAGGCAGAAATATCAAAGCCCGGATACAATTCCCCGGTACTCTGGGAAGATAGACTGTTCCTTGCAGGCGGGGATAACAGCGTGCGCATGGTCTACTGTTTTAATGCAAAGACCGGGGAACTTCTCTGGCAGCAGGAAGTCAGGGATATCCCGGGCTCACCTGCCACGCCTCCAAAGGTAACAGAGGATACGGGTTTGTCGGCACCCACCGTGGCGACGGACGGAACCCGTGTTTATGCCATTTTTGCCACAGGAGATATCATTGCATTCAGCATGACCGGCAAGAGGGTCTGGGCCAGGAACCTGGGTGTCCCGGACAATCATTATGGCCATGCATCCTCGCTCATCGTCTGGAACAATCACCTGCTGGTTCAGTACGATTCCAACAGGGGAGGCAGGCTATTGTCCCTCGACACGGCCACAGGCAATACCCGGTGGGAAACCAGCAGGCAGGTCGGAATCTCCTGGGCATCTCCCATCCTTGCGGAGATCGGGGGTGATCTCCAGCTCATCCTTTCGGCTGAGCCGCTGGTGGCGGGCTATGATCCGGAGACAGGTGAAGAATTATGGTCGGTGGATTGCATGATGGGAGAGGTGGGACCTTCCCCGGCTTACGGTGGGGGCCTTGTTTATGCAGCCAACGAATACGCACGCCTGGTTGCGATCGATCCCACCGCCGCTGATCCGGTAGTCTGGGAAGATGATGAATACCTGCCCGAGGTGGCAAGTCCCGTAGTATCGGGTGGACTCCTCTTCATTGCCACCAGCTATGGAGTGCTTGTCTGCTATGATGCAGCTACGGGTGAAAAATACTGGGAGCAGGAGGCCCAGCAGGGCTTTTATGCATCTCTCATGGTTGCTGACGGGAAACTGTATGCCATGGACATGGGTGGTGTCATGCATATTTACAGCCTCAGTAAAGTGGTGAAAAAACTGGGGAACCCGGCGCTGGGTGAACAGGCATTTGCCAGCCCGGCCTTCTCAGATGGGAAAATATACCTGCGGGGAGAGAAATATATGTATTGCATTGGTAATGAGTAGGATAGAACAGAAAATAAAGACAGATGATATAGCCTCTATTGTCTCAGGTATCGGGACGGAAAAAAAGTCAATTATTCCCATCCTTCAGGCCATACAGGGGAAATACAATTACCTGCCCGAAGCGGCACTGAGGACAGTCAGTGACCTTTCGGATATCACCCTTGAACAGATCCTGGGTGTGGCCAGTTTTTATTCCCAGTTCCGGCTGGAACCCCTGGGGGAACATCTGGTAAAGGTTTGTGTGGGAACTGCCTGTCATGTGAAAGGCTCGGCACTGGTCTACGATGCCCTGAGAAGGGAGCTGAAACTGGATCAGGGTGTGAACACTGATCCAGCTGGCAGGTATACCCTTGAAAAGGTGAATTGCCTCGGCTGTTGTACACTGGCTCCGGTCGTACAGGTAGATAATATCACCTATGGACATGTTGCGTCGGATAAGGTGGGTGATATCATCCGTGATTTTGAAAGCAACAGGCATGCGAAGGGGAAATCACCCGTGAGGTCTGTTGAAGGGAGAAAAATTGACGGAGAGATCCGCATAGGGCTGGGATCCTGTTGTGTGGCAAGCGGGAGTGAAGAGATCAGGCATGCGGTGGAGGAGACAGTGCAACAGAGGGGATTGAATGTCAACCTGAAACATGTTGGTTGTGTCGGGATGTGCCACCAGGTACCCCTCGTGGAGATTGTACCTGAACAGAAGGAACCAACCCTTTACGCCAGGGTTAGTCCCGATAGCGTAAAAAGCATCATCGATAAGCATTTTAGTCCCCCGGGACTCCTGAAACGCCTGCGAAACAAGCTCAGCGATACCATAGAGAACATCCAGCATGACGGACAATGGGAAGGCGTTGAACGATATCACCTGGATGTCAGGGAGAAACAGGTATCCTCCTTCCTGGGCAACCAGGTCCCCATAGCCACCGAGTTCCGTGGCATCATCAATCCACTGGATATTGAGGAGTACATAGACAGGGGAGGATTTAACGCCCTGGGGAATGTACTTCGCAATTTTTCCCCCGACGAACTGATCAGGGCAGTAAAAACAAGCGGCATCCGTGGCAGGGGAGGCGCCTGTTTCCCAACAGGTGAGAAATGGGAGAGGGTTGCCGGACAGAAAGATCCAACCAAATACATTATTTGCAATGGTGATGAAGGTGATCCGGGAGCATTCATGGACAGGATGCTGCTGGAATCATATCCCTACAGGATCATTGAAGGAATGCTCATCGCAGCTTTTGCCGTTGGTGCAAGGGAAGGGTATTTTTATATAAGGGCGGAATATCCGCTTGCCGTCAGCCGCATCAGGCAGGCGCTCCAGGTGTGCAGGGACCGGGGATACCTGGGCCGGGACATCATGCAGTCCGGCTTCTCCATCGATCTTCATTTGTTTGAAGGGGCAGGCGCTTTTGTCTGCGGTGAGGAAACGGCATTGATCTCTTCCATTGAGGGCAATCGCGGATTTCCGAGGCTCAGGCCCCCATATCCGGCCGAGCAGGGATTATGGGGGCACCCCACCCTGGTCAATAATGCCGAAACATATGCCCAGATTGCCTACATCATTCGCAACGGGGCGGAAAAATACAATGCCATCGGTTCTGCAGATTGTCGGGGGACAAAAGTATTTGCCCTGGCCGGAAAGGTGGCCAGGGGAGGTTTGATCGAAGTACCCATGGGCATCACCATCCGGAAAATTGTGGAGGAGATAGGCGGTGGAGTGGCGGGTGGACTGGCATTCAAAGCCGTCCAGATCGGCGGACCCTCAGGAGGCTGTATCCCGGCTTCACTGGCCGATACCCCGGTGGACCTCGGATCACTTTCCCAGGCAGGGGCCATGATCGGATCAGGCGGCATGGTCGTACTGGACGAAACGGACTGTATGGTCGATATGGCCAAGTATTTCCTGTCATTTACACAGAAAGAATCCTGCGGTAAATGCACTTTCTGCAGGATCGGGACCCGCCGCATGCTTGATATACTGGAAAGGTTGTGTGCCGGCAGGGGGGAAAAGGGTGACCTGGAAAAGCTTGAAGAGCTGTCCGGGCTGACAAAGAAGGGAAGCCTGTGTGGTCTGGGCAGAACGGCACCCAATCCGGTCCTGACAACACTCCGGTATTTCAGGGATGAATACGAGGCGCACCTGGAAGGGAGATGCCCCGCGGGCAGGTGCCAGGATCTGATTACCTATTCCATCAATGATGATTGTATCGGTTGTACCCTTTGTTCCCAGAGTTGTCCCGCAGACGCCATCCGGTTCAGTCCCCATGAAAAACATGAAATCCAGCAGGACAGATGTATCAAATGCGACAGTTGCCGGCAGGTGTGCCCGGTCCACGCCGTAAATGTTCAGTAGCATAGACCAGCGTCAATGGCAAATATCAGTTTGAGGATAGATGGCAAAATCATAAAGGTCCCTGCAGGATCCACACTGTTGCAGGCTGCCAGGAAAGCCGGAGTGGATATACCGGTTATGTGCTATTACGAGGGACTGGACCATTTTGCCTCCTGCATGGTCTGCATGGTGAAAAATAAAACGGATGGACAGATGCTGGCTTCCTGCTCGGTGAAAGCGGAGGAAGGCATGGATATCGTAACCGGGGATGAGGATGTATTTGCCGCCCGGAAAGCCGCCCTTGAACTGTTGCTGAGCGACCATACCGGTGATTGCCAGGCCCCGTGCCAGCTTGCCTGTCCGGCCCATATGGATATCCCCCTGATGAACAGGCTGCTGAGCGAAGGGAAGGTGGATGAAGCGCTGCAGGTGGTGAGGCAGGATATCCCGATCCCATCTGTCCTTGGCCGCATCTGCCATGCGCCCTGTGAAGGTGCCTGCCGGCGCAAAACAATTGACGAGCCCGTATCCATTTGTTTGCTGAAAAGGTATGCAGGTGACCTTGGCTCGTCGCAGATCACGGCCATCCTACCCGGAGAAAAAAATGTGGCCGTCATAGGTGCGGGTCCAGCTGGACTCTCAGCTGCCTTTTATTTACAGCAGATGGGATACCGCTGCACCTTGTTTGATAAAAGTGACAGGGCAGGAGGATTGCTGCATGGGGCTGATGTGGAGGATGATCAGTACAGGGAAGTCCTCGAAAGGGAGATCTCGGGGATCCTGAAAACAGGCATCATGCTTAAAACCGATGTGGCTGTTGATATGGATGGGTTCGAAAAATTACAGGCGACATACGATGCAATCATTCTGGCGACAGGGGCTATTGAAGATGATCTCCGGACCTGGCCCATTGAATCCGGTAAGAATGGGATCATCATTGATAAATCAACCTATCAGACCTCCCGGTCAGGGGTATTTGCCATTGGCAATTTGGTCAGGCCGGTCAAATCCGCTGTAAGGTCCGTGGGACACGGAAAGGAGGTGGCAACAAGCGTGGACCAGTACCTGTCCGGGGAAAGGGTGACCGGCTACCACCGGATGTTTAATTCAAGATTTGGTAAATTGCGGGCGGAGGAAATTGGTGAATACCTGAAGGAATCGCATCCGGGCAGGCGGCTGGAACCGGCAAATGGCCTGGCAAAAGGCTTCAGTTCCGCTGAAATGATGGAAGAAGCAAGCCGCTGCCTGCATTGTGACTGCAGGGATATGCACACATGCAAACTACGGATCCACGCTGATCACTATGGGGCAGACCAGAGAAGATACAAGGGGGATGATCCAAAGCCGGTCACCAAGGTATCTGTCCATGAGGCCGTCATATATGAACCCCAGAAATGTATCAAATGCGGGATATGTGTCAGGCTGACGGCTTTGCAAAAAGAAAAATATGGATTTACTTTTATCGGACGCGGATTTGATGTAAGGATTGGCATTCCTTTTGATGAGACCTTACAGGCGACATTGAACGAAACAGCAAGAGAAATAGCAAAGGCTTGTCCCACAGGGGCATTGGCAGAAAAATGAAGAAATTTAAGGTTATCATATTTTCCATGCTGCTCGTCCAGTCCATCGTTGGACAGACAGGCAGTGACTGGTATATATTCAGGGGTGATCCGACCCTGAGGGGGATCACATCGAACCGCCTGCCCGACCAGCCCAAATTGCGCTGGGCTTACCAGGCGGGTGATGACCTGAGGTCGTCGCCCGTATCGGCAGGCGGCAGGATAGTGGCAGGATCCATGGACGGATCTGTCTATTGCCTGGATAACAGTGGGCAGCTGCAATGGAAGTTCGGGACCGGGAATGGCGTTGAAGCACCGGCATTGCTTCATGGGGGGAAAGTTTTTGTTGGCGATCTGGATGGGACCCTGTATTGCCTCGATCTCCAGACAGGGAACGAGAACTGGTCCTACAAGGCTGACAACCAGATCTCCGGTTCACCGAATATCTGGGTGGCGGGGGACCGGAACCTGATTGTTTTCGGGAGCTATGATTATTACCTCCATTGCCTGGATGCTGGTACAGGAAAGATGATGTGGAAATATGAGACGGATAATTTTATCAATGGGGCAGCCGCCTGTTACCGGGGCAAAGCCATTTTTGGTGGTTGTGATGGATTTATCCATGTCGTGGATATTGTGACCGGTAAACTTGATAAAAAGATTGATATAGCTACGTATATAGCCAGTTCCGTAGCCGTTTCAGCCAATGCAGCATTCATAGGCGATCATGACGGAAAATTTTCCTGTGTTGACCTGGAAAATGAAAAGATTGCCTGGACCTGGACGAATGAACGGGCCCGCCTGCCCTTTCTTGCATCCCCCTCGGTAAATCAGCAGGTAGCGGTGATCGGTAATGAAGATAAATATACCTATTGCTTTAACAAGTCAACAGGTGAGCTGCTATGGCGCTTTAACAGCGGATCCAGGATCAATGCATCACCGGTCATTGCAGGGGACAGGGTACTGGTTGCGAACATGCGTGGTGATCTGTATATGCTCGATATCAATAACGGGGATGTCCTCTGGAATTATGAGCTGGGGAGTGCAATTACCGGAAATCCGGCGGTAAGCGGCGAACGATTTTATATTGCTGCTTCAGATGGTTATATTTACTGCTTCGGAAAATGAACATACTTTATATCATACCGGGATCGGGAAACAGTTTTTATTGTGGCAACTGCCTGCGTGACAGTAAATATGTGGGGGCTGTCCGTGACCTCGGGCACCAGGTTGTAAAGATCCCCATGTATCTTCCGCTTTTTTCTGATGAAAATGATTCGAATAATATCCCCCTGTTCTACGGTGCGATCAGTATTTATCTCAAACAATTATACCCGTTGTTGAGAAAAGCACCGGCCTGGTTTGACCGCCTCTTGAATTCCAAACCCATGCTTAAAATCGCGGCCCGCATGTCCGGTTCCACCCGGGCCCGGGGACTGGGGGAACTGACCGTATCCATGCTGATGGGAGAACATGGAGAGCAGCGACAGGAACTCGACAGGATGGTTGCATGGATAGCCGGTCATTGCAAACCGGATGTCATTCACCTTTCCAATGCACTTCTGCTTGGACTGGCAGGACGTATCAAGGAAAAACTGAATGTGCCGGTGGTCTGCTCCCTGCAGGACGAGGATGTCTGGGTGGATGTAATGAAACCGGCATTCAGGGACCGGGCCTGGGAATTGATGAGGGAAGATGCAGCCAATGTGGACCTCTTTGTGGCTGTGAGTGATTTCTATGGAGGGGTCATGAAGGAAAGGATGGACCTGCCCGCCGAAAAGATCAAAAGCGTGCACCTGGGCGTTTTCCCGGAAGATTATCCCGCTAACCCTGTTGAATCAAAAGGCCGGAACATCGGTTTCATATCACGCATGAACCATGAGAATGGACTTGACATTCTTGTGGATGCTTTCATACAATTGAAACAAAAGCATGGATTCGAGGATGTCAGGCTGGTACTTACCGGTGGTTTCACAGGGGATGATGTAAAGTACATCAAATCAAACAGGAAGAAGCTCTCCAGGGCCGGCCTGCTGGAATATGTTGATTTCCATGAAGATTTCGTAGATGCCGGCAGGATGGAATTCTTCAGGAAAGTCTCGGTAGTCTCCGTACCTGTCAGGATGGGAGAGGCATTCGGATTATACCTGGTGGAAGCAATGGCCTCGGGAGTTCCCGTGGTGCAACCTGCCCTTGGAGCTTTCCCGGAAATTATCGGGGCCACCGGAGGTGGCATCACCTATCCGGGGAATACTCCTGAAAACCTCGCCCTGTCGCTTGAAAAGATACTCGGGGACAAAGATATGCTCCGGCAGAAAAGCCTGGATGCCCGCAGCGGCACGCAGGCTCATTTTGACATCACCAGGCAAACCGGTAAAATGATCGATGCCTATAAGAACATACTCAAATCCTGATATGTTGCTGCAGCTCAAACATATATTCAAAGCCTACGGACAAAAAGGGTCTGATGCATACCAGGTAGTACTTGATGGTATAAGCTTGGATATCAAACGGGGACAAAGAATTGCTGTGACCGGTCCCTCAGGGTCAGGCAAAACGACTCTGCTCAACATGGCCGGGTCGCTGGATAAACCGGACCAGGGCCGGGTGCTGTATATGGACCGGGATATCACCGGGCTGACCGGGAAAGACCTGGAACAATTCAGGAACCAGGCAGTCGGATTTGTATTTCAGCAGCATCATTTACTGCCACAGTTTACCCTGTTCGAGAATGTATTGCTGCCCACCCTGCCAAACAGGAACGCAAAGGAAGCCGGGGGCAGGGCGGAAGACCTGATCAAAAGAACAGGGCTCTGGGATCACAGGAATAAGAAACCAGGTGAATTATCCGGCGGCGAATCCCAGCGTACCGCAGTCGTTAGGGCATTGATCAACAATCCTGCCGTATTGCTGGCAGATGAACCTACCGGTTCCCTCGACCATGAAAATTCCAACCAATTGTTTGATATGCTGATTGAGTTCAGCCGGACCGATGAGGTTACCCTGGTAGTGGTTACCCATTCACAGGAACTGGCCGGGAGAATGGATACCGTGTACAGGTTAAA